>JAGXGV010000059.1 GCA_024636635.1 Puniceibacterium sp. | reverse complement strand
GACAGGCGTCTGGTGGTCCCGGTGGTCGATTTTGTGGCCGAACCGTTCGAGAACTGGACCATGCAGGAACCGTTCGTGCTGGGCGAGGTGACGTTGCACCTGCGTCACGATGCGGATCTGGACCCCCTGCGACGGAAATATCACGAGATCCTGGACCGGATGGAGGACACGGGCGCGCCTGAAAGCCGCGGCTGCTACGTGACCGACCATGACGTGTTCGGCCAGCATGTGCTTTTCCTTGTGCCCTGTCCTGACCCCAACACGGCCTGGGCGCTGACCTGCGAACTGCGCGAACGTCTGCTGGTCGAGGCGGGCCGGATCGACCGGGACAAGGGCGCGCTGTTCCCAAGCGTGCAGGCGGCCAACGCGGCCTGAGGCCGCTGAAGCAGGTGGCCTGAGGCCGCTCGAGCAGGTGGTCTGAGGAGCGCCTAGAGGATGCCTTCGTAGATCGGCCCCAGCGTCTCCGTCTCGAACAGGGACGACACCGAAGTGCCGTTCCAGATGTTGAGGATGGCCTGGGCGAACATCGGCGCGGTAGGCACGATGCGGATGTTGGGCGCGTTGCGCACTGCCGCGGGGGCGTCGATGGAATCGGTGATCACCAGCGATTTCATCACCGAATTTGTGATCCGCTCGACCGCGGGGCCGGACAGGACGCCATGGGTGATGTAGGAATGAACCTCGGCCGCGCCGTTTTCCAGCAGCACCTCGGCGGCCTTGCACAGCGTGCCGGCGGTGTCGCAGATGTCGTCGACGATGATGCACCGTTTGCCCGAGACATCACCGATCACCGTCATTTCGGCCACTTCGCCGGGCTTTTCCCGCCGCTTGTCCACGATCGACAGCGGGGCGTTGATCCGCTTGGCCAGTTCGCGCGCACGCGCCACGCCGCCCACGTCGGGCGAGACCACCATCACATCCGATATATCCTTGAACTGGTTGAGGATATCCAGCGCGAAAACCGGCGAGGCATAGAGGTTGTCCACCGGGATGTCGAAGAACCCCTGGATCTGCGTGGCGTGCAGGTCCATGGTCAGCACCCGTTCGATGCCGGCTTCGGCGATCATGTTGGCGACCAGCTTGGCCGTTATGGGCGTGCGCGCCTTGGTGCGCCGGTCCTGGCGGGCATAGCCGAAATAGGGGATGACGGCGGTGATGCGCGACGCCGACGACCGGCGCAACGCATCGGACATGATCAGCAGTTCCATCAGGTTGTCGTTGGCCGGGTTCGAGGTGGACTGAAGGATGAACATGTCCTCGCCCCGAACATTCTCGAACACCTCGACAAAGATCTCCTGATCGTTGAAGCGTTCGACCCGCGCATTCACCAGACCGACAGTCATGCCGCGATACAGCGACATGCGCTTGGCAATGGCAGTGGCTAGTGGCAGGTTCGAATTTCCGGAAATCAGCTTTGGTTCGATCAGGGTGGGCATGAGGTGTGCAGCTCCGGACTTTGAACAGGCGAAGGATTCGCGGCGTTGCGCTCGCCTTAGCATGCACATAGGTTGCGGCAAAGCCGATGAGACCGGGGAGACATCAGATGGCACATATTGATTACTATTTCACGACGCTGTCGCCGTTCACCTATCTGGCGGGCACCGGGCTTGAGGATATTGCGGCGCGCCATGGCGCGACCGTGACCTACAAGCCGCTGGATGTGATGGCGTTGTTCGCGCGCACCGGCGGTACACCGCCAAAGGATCGCCATCCCAGCCGGATGGAATACCGCGCGCAGGAACTGCTGCGAATCGCAAAAAAGACTGGGATGCCGTTCAAGCTCAAGCCGGCGCACTGGCCGACGAATGGCGCGCCATCGGCCTATGCGATCATTGCGGCGCAGAACGCCGGGGGCGGGGATGTCGGGGCGCTGGCATTTTCCTTCCTGCGGGCGTGCTGGGCCGAAGATCGCGACATTGCCGAGGACGAAGTGGTGCGCGACTGCCTGTCGGCGGCGGGATTCGATCCGACGCTTGCGCAGTCCGGTCTGTTGACCGGGGCGGAAACGTACACGGCCAACCTTGAAGAGGCGGTGGCGCAGGGTGCGTTCGGCTCGCCCTTCTATATCACCGACAGCGGGCAGCGGTTCTGGGGGCAGGACAGGCTGGACGATCTAGACCTGCACCTGTCGGGCAAGCTCTGATGCCATACGACACCCGCGCGGGATTTCCCGTGCATTACACCGAAATCGGCGCCGGGCCGGAACCGTCGCTGATGCTGCATCCCGCGCTGGCCCATTCAGGGGCCTGGACGCGAATGGCCGGCGTTCTGGCTGACCGGCTGCGCGCCGTGGCGCCGGACATGCCCGGCCACGGACTGAGCGGCGACTGGGACGGGCGGGCAGATTTCCACGACCAGATGACGGCGATCGGCGCCAGCTTTCTGGAACCCGGAAGCCATGTGATCGGTCATTCCTTCGGGGCCACTGTGGCGCTGCGGCTGGCCTTGGAAAACCCCGGCATGCGTTCGCTTACCCTGATCGAGCCGGTGCTTTTTGCGGCGGCGCGGACCAACGCGCGTCCGGCGTTCGATGCGCATCGCAGGAAGTCTATGCCCTTTGCCAACGCGCTTGCGGTGGGCGACCGGGATAGCGCGGCGCGTCTGTTCAGCGCCTTGTGGGGTGACGGGCGCGGCTGGGAGGATCTGAACCAGCGCCAGAAAGAAGCGCTGATCAAGCGGATTGCGTTGATTTCCGAGACCGACAGGACGCTGAACGAAGATTCGGTCGGCCTGCTGGACAAGGGTCGGCTGGAAGCGCTGGACATGCCGGTGCTTTTGCTGCGCGGGGAACGGTCGCAGCCGATCATGCAGGACATCCACGACGCGCTGGCGGCGCGGATTGCGGATGTGCGGCAGGTCGTGGTCGAGGGTGCCGGGCATATGGTGCCGATCACCCATCCGGCCGAGGTCGCGCGCGCCATCCGGGACATGATCGGCTGAGACGGACCGCGGGGCCTATGGCTTCTGGCTGCCGATCCGCGGTTCGGTGCCGGCCCTGATCCGCGCAAGGTTGGTGCGGTGGTGCCAGTAGATCAGCAGCGTGAGCAGGATGCCGAGGATGAACGCCTCCATCCGGGCCGTGAGGAACATGTAGGGTGTGGAAAACGCCGCAGCGACCAGCGCGCCATAACTTGACGTGCGCGACAGGGCGACGGCGGCAAGCCATGTGGCGCAGCAGAGCGCGCCGACAGGCCAGACCAGTGCCAGCAGGATGCCAAGGAAGGTCGCAACGCCCTTGCCCCCGCTGAAGCCCAGCCAGACCGGATAGCAATGGCCCAGAAATGCCAGGAGGGCGGCAAGCTGAGCGGCATCTTCGCCCGCGAAATGCCGGGCCAGCAGCACCGCCACCGCCCCCTTGGCGCCGTCCAGCAGCAGGGTCAGTGCGGCGGCGGTCCTGTTTCCGGTGCGCAGCACGTTGGTCGCGCCGATATTGCCCGACCCGATTTCGCGCAGGTTCCGGATGCCCATCATCCGGGTCAGGATCAGCCCGAAGGGGATCGACCCGAGCAGGTAGCCGATCAGCGCCCAGAGGGCGAGAACGGTGGCGGTGGTTTCGAGTGTCGGCATTAGAGGCTCCGGTAGACGGACAGGCCGTCGACGAATGTTTCCAGGACCCTGCCTTGCAGGCGGGCCCCGTCAAAGGGCGTGTTCTTGGATTTCGACTGGAGCTTGAAACGGTCAAGGATCATCGGCTTGTCGGCATCGAACAGCACCAGGTCGGCGGGCGCGCCCCGGGTCAGCCGCCCGGTGTCCAGACCCAACCGGCGCGACGGGTTCAGCGCCATGGCGCGGAACAGCCCCGGCAGCGTCAGATCGCCGGAATGATACAGCCGCAGCATCACCGGCATCAGCGTCTCAAGCCCGACGGCGCCCGATGCGGCCTCTTCATAGGGCAGGCGCTTTGATTCCTCGTCCTGCGGGGTGTGCATCGAACAGATGACGTCGATGAGACCCGAGCGCACGGCAGCGATGACCGCCTGCCGATCGTCTTCTGACCGCAGCGGCGGCTTGACCTTGAAGAAGGTGCGATAGTCGCTCACATCCAGCTCGTTCAGCGTGAGATGGTGCATCGAGGTGCCTGCCGTCACATCAAGGCCGTTGGCCTTGGCACGTTCCAGCGCGGGCAGGGCGCGGTCGGTGGTGATCTGGTCGGCGTGGTAGCGCACGCCGGTCATCTCGACCAGGGCGATGTCGCGGTCTAGCCCCATGCGTTCCGCCATGGGGGTCACGCCCGGCAACCCGCGCAGGGTCGCAAACTTGCCGCTGGTGACGGCGGCGCCGCGCGACAGGCCCGGATCCTGCGGATGAGCGATCACCAGCGCGCCCAGGCTGCGGGCATATGTCATGGCCCGGCTCAGGACGCGGGTGTCGGTCACCACATGGTCACAATCGGTAAAGGCAACGGCGCCGGCATCCATGAGAAAGCCGATCTCGGTCATCTCGCGCCCCTCGCGCCCCTTGGTGAGCGTGGCCATGGGCAGCACCTTGACCGGCGCGGCCTCGTTCGCGCGGCGACGGATGAACTCCAGCACTTCGGGGGTGTCGATGGCGGACAGGGTGTCCGGGCGGGTCACGATGGTGGTCACACCCCCGGCGGCGGCGGCCATGCCGGCCGAGCCAAAACTTTCCTTGTGCCGTTCACCCGGTTCGCAGACCTTGACGCCGATATCGACGATGCCGGGCGCGACAAAGCGGTTGTTCGCGTCGCGCCGGTGGCTGTCGGGGATCAGGTCGCGGCTGACATCGGGGGTGGGTGTGTCAAAGACCTCGGCTATCACGCCATCGCGCACCAGCAGGGCGCCGGGCCGGACGCTGTCGCCTTCGGGGTCGATCAGCCGGGCGTTGAAGATCAGAAGGTCGGTCACGACTGCGCCCCGATGGCGAGCACGACGACCAGCAGCAGCACGACGCCCAGCCCCAGCATCAGCGCCTTGAGCAGGGTCGAGCCGCCCTTGGATCGCGGCCCGTCGGCGGGACCGCCGGTAAGGCTGCCCTTTGCTGATGTCGAACGCAGCGGCGACAGTTCGGGCGGGCGCATTTCTTCGGAAAAAGTGCCGATCCAGCGCAGCGGATTCGAGATGGCCAGCGTCTGTTCGACCTGCCCAAAGGCGGACGAGGGAAGCAGAAGAACGTGACCGCTGAGCGCATCGAGTTGCGGACGGGCGGCGCGGAAATCCTCGCCGGTCAGGCCATAGCCTTCGGTGAGGTAGGTGGACAGCGGCATGGCGCCCAGATCGAGTATCGCCACGGTCTCCACATAGGTTGCGCGCAGCAGGTCGGCCCCCAGCGCATCGCGCAGCGGCCATGCGCCGGTGTCGGCCTCGTTCACGAAGTGGTCGATCGCCTCGGGTGGGAGGTCGATGGCAAAGACGCGCAGGTGGCCGGTTTCATGCGCCGGAATGTTCATACGGGTCATGCCATCACCTCTTTCGGTCGGGCGCGCAGGTTGCGGGCCAGCAGGTCCATCACCGCCATGCGCACGGCGACCCCCATTTCTACCTGTTCCTGGATGACCGACCGGTTGATGTCGTCGGCCAGTGTGCCGTCGATTTCGACCCCGCGGTTCATCGGGCCGGGGTGCATGACGATGGCATCCGGTCTGGCGCTGGCCAGCTTTTCCGTGTCAAGGCCGTAGCGATGGTAGTATTCCCGCTCGGACGGGATGAAGCCGCCGTCCATGCGTTCCTTCTGAAGCCGCAGCATCATCACCACGTCCACGTCGCGCAGCCCTTCGGTCATGTCCTCGAACACTTCGCAGCCGAAGTCGGCTATGCCCGCGGGCATAAGCGTTGCCGGGCCGACAAGGCGGATGCGGTTTTCCATCTTGCCCAGTAGCATGATGTTGGACCGCGCCACGCGGGAATGGGCAATGTCGCCGCAGATGGCGATGGACAGGCGATGCAGCCGCCCCTTGGCGCGGCGGATCGTCAGCGCATCGAGCAGGGCCTGCGTCGGGTGTTCGTGGCGCCCGTCACCGGCGTTGATCACCGCGCAGTTCACCTTTTGCGCCAGCAGGTCGACCGCGCCGGAATGGGGATGACGCACGACAAGCAGGTCGGGGTGCATGGCATTCAGCGTCATGGCCGTGTCTATCAGGGTTTCGCCCTTCTTGATGCTGCTGGCCTGCATCGACATGTTCATCACATCCGCGCCCATGCGTTTGCCGGCCAGTTCGAAACTGGCCTGGGTGCGGGTCGAGTTTTCGAAGAACATGTTGATCTGCGTCAGGCCCGACAACGTGGTCGATCGCTTGTCGCGCTGGCGGTTCAGCGTGACATATTTGTCCGAAAGGTCGAGCAGGGTGGTGATCTCGTCCGGGCGCAGGGGTTCTATCCCCAGAAGGTGACGCTGATCGAAACGCATGGGCGTGCTCCTGGCTGATCGTGGCGTTTATAGAAAGCACCCCGGCACGCGGCAAGGGGCCGATTGGACCTGCGCGGGCTCAACTGTCCGGTGCGTCGGCTTCGGAACTGAGACCGTCCAGGCTGAGCAGCAGCGCCGTTACCTGCGCGTCGAGCCAGAGGCGCAACTGGTCCACGGCAGAGACGTAGGTCACAAACAGCGGCTCTGTGGCGGGCACCATGTCAGAGATTTGCGGCGCGAAGATATAGAACGCCGCAAGCAGAAGGCCGAGCATCAGAACGGCGACAAAGCCGCGCCCGAAACCGCCGGTATCGTCGTCTCTCATCAGGGCGCGGCCCTGCAACGTCTCGACCTCGCGCCGCTCGCGGGTCGAACGCAGGGTCTGGTTGATCTCTTCCACATCTGGCAGCAGATCCCGGCGGGAATTTGTCGCCGTGGCGGGTGCTATTGCCACCGAAGGCGCGGGTGCGATGGCATCATCCCGCGTCGCATCTGTGTTGCCGGAGGCGGTTTCGCCCCGCATCCGTGCCTTGCGGTCGCGTGATTCGCGGGCCCGCCGGGTCGTATCGTCCTCGGACGGGGGGGCATCGAGCCCCAGATCCGGCTGGCTTTCCAGGCTCGAGAATTCTGCCGCGCGCTGGCGGTTTTCGCGCGCCGCCTCTTGGCGCAGCACCTCGGCGACCGACGGGTCGAGGCTGCGCGCCCGAGCCGCTTCGCGCGGTGGCAGGGCTGGCGCGTCGGCGGGTGCGTTGTCGCCATCGTCGTCATATTCGCTGTGGACCGGGCGCCTGGGCGCCACCAGGTCACGGCGCACCAGAGGTGGCTTGTCAGGTTGCACCAGAGGTGGGTTGGCCGACGGCTCTGTTGGCGGGTCCGCGACGTGACGCTCTGCGACCGGCGGCTCCGGGATGGGCGGTTCTGGAGTGACCGGCTCTGCGGGCAGGGTTTCTTCGGTGTCGTTCCAGCCGTCCTCGGGCGGCAGCGGATCGGGTTCCTCCGACAGGACCGGGTCGTCGTCGGGATGGTTCTGATACCAGGTGTTCGCGCAGTTCGAACATTGCACATCGCGCCCGCCTGCGGGCATCACCTCTACCGGAACCTCGTATTGCGCATCGCAATTCGGGCAAATCAGCCGCATGTCATCCCCTCAGCCTGCATTCTAGTACCGCCCGCCCCTGTTTGGCACATCATAGGGCCGGGTGCACCGGTGGAAAAGTCCATTGTCCGGCAAGCCCATGGATTGAAACCCGCGCGATGCTGCTGCACAACAGGACAAATCCGTTGTCAGGCAGGTGCACGTGTGATCGAGCTGGAAAATGTGGCCTATTCCTATGGCGGGGGCGAGTTGCTTACAGACATCTCGCTGAACCTGGCGCCGGCATCGTTCCATTTTCTCACCGGACCTTCTGGTGCGGGCAAGACCACCTTCATGAAGCTTTGTTACGGCGCGCTGCGCCCCACTGGCGGGCACCTGCGGCTGTTCGAACGCGACGTGACGCTGATGGACCGGGATGCCATCGCGCTGTGCCGTCGCCGGATCGGGGTGGTGCATCAGGACTGCCAGTTTCTGGACCACCTTTCCGTGGCCGAAAACATCGCCCTGCCGCTGGTCGTCTCGGGTCAGGACAGCGCGGACGAACAGGCCAACCTGCGCGAACTCATGGGCTGGGTCGGCCTGACGGGGCGAGCCGAGGCGCTGCCCCCCGAGCTTTCGGGTGGCGAGCGGCAGCGGGCCGCACTGGCCCGCGCGGTGATCATGTCGCCGGACGTGATCCTTGCGGATGAACCGACGGGCAATGTCGACTGGGAGATGTCGCAACGGTTGTTGAAACTGCTGGTGGAACTGAACCGGATGGGCAAGACGATCATGATCGCCACGCACGACCTGTCGCTGATCCGCGCCGCCAAGCAGCAGGTGCAGGCCCGGGTGCTGCGGATTTCGAACCGGCGGCTGCAGCTGGCGGGGGCGGATCTGTGAAACTGGACTTGTCGGTTCTGAGCGGGTTGACCCGCACCGATGCCGCGGCCGACCGGGTTGTGCCGCCAGCGGGATTCACCGTGCGGCTCACGCTGTTCACCTCGGCCGCGATGGCGTTTCTGGCGGTGTTCGCGCTGGCGCTGTCGCTGGCCTCGGGTCGGTTGGCCCAAAGCTGGGGTGACCAGCTGGCGCGATCGTCGACCGTGCGAATCTCGGCCGCGCCCGAAGAGATGGCGGCCCAGACCGCTGCCGCCCTGCGGGTGCTTGAGACGACACCGGGGGTTGCGGCGGCCCGCGCGCTGAGCCGCGAAGAGCAGCAGGCGCTGCTGGAACCCTGGTTCGGCCCGGACCTGCCGGTGGACACGCTTCCGGTGCCGCAGCTGATCGACATCAGCGAAACTTCCGAAGGCTATGATTCTGCCGGCTTGCGCCTGCGGTTGAGCGCCGAGGTGCCGGGCGCGGTGCTGGACGATCACACCCGCTGGCGGCGGCCGCTGGTGGCTGCGGCGTCGCGGCTGCGGTTGCTGGGCTGGGTATCGATCGGGCTGATCGCGGCGGCGACCGGTGCGATGATCACGCTGGCGGCCAATGCGGCGCTTGCGGCGAATGCGCAGGTGATCGCCGTGCTGCGCCTTGTCGGTGCGACGGATGCCTATATCGCCGGAGCGTTCGTGCGCCGTTTCACGCTGCGCGCGCTGCTGGGGGCGGCGGTCGGCACGGTGCTGGCGATGCTGGGCCTTTTGCTGATGCCGGGTGCCGGCGAGGCGGGCGGCTTCCTGACCGGGCTCGGGTTCCAGGGTTGGCACTGGGTCCTGCCGTTGCTGGTGCCGCCGCTGGCGGCGCTGGTGGCGCTGGGCGCCACGCAGGCGGCGGCGCGGCGCGTGCTGGGGGATCTGGCCTGATGGCGCATGCGGTGCAGTGGCTGCGGTCGCTGGTGTTTGTCCTGTCGATGTATCTGGCGATGCTGGTGCTTGGGATCGTGTTCTTCCCCTGGGCCCTGGTGTCGCGGCGCGGTGCGCGCCTTGCCTGCCTCAGTTTTTGCCGGTGGGTGCGCTGGACGCTGGGCTGGATGGTGGGCCTGAAGACCGAGGTGCGCGGCGCGGTGCCGACGGACGAGGTTGTGGTTGCCGCCAAGCATCAGTCCTTTCTGGACATCATCCTGATCTTCGGGGCCGTTCCCGCGGGCAAGTTCATCATGAAACGCGAACTGATGTGGGCGCCGATCCTGGGCCAGTACGCGTTGCGGATTGGCTGTGTGCCGGTGGACCGGGGCAAGCGCGGCGCGGCGATCCGCAGAATGGCCGAGGACGTGGCAGCGGGGGCGACGCAGCCGGGCCAGTTGATCATCTACTCGCAAGGCACTCGGGTCGCGCCGGGTGTGAAGGCACCCTATAAGGTCGGCACCGCGGTGCTGTACGAGCAGTTGGGACAGGATTGCGTGCCGGTGGCGACCAATGTGGGCCTGTTCTGGCCCAAACGCGGGATCTATCGCAGCCCGGGCGTGGCGGTTGTCGAATTCCTGCCGCGCATGGTCGGCGGGATCAATCGGGCGACATTCCTTGCACGACTTGAGACGGATGTTGAGGACGCATCGGACCGGCTCCTGCGGGAAGCCGGCTGGTCTGCCGGAGGGTGAGGCCCCGGCAGAGGGGCAGGCGTGGCGGGCGATGACCCTGATCCCGGCGCAACCAAGAGTTTTTTGAAAACTCTTGGCAAGGATTTTTCCAAAATCCTTTGGCGCGGGTCGCGAGTGTCGTGTCCTGCCGCTACATGTGGATGGCTCCGTCGCCGCAGGCCAGTGCCGCTTCGCGCACCGCTTCGGAATAGGTCGGGTGGGCATGACAGGTCAGGGCCACATCCTGCGCCGCTGCGCCGAATTCCATCGCAACGCACAATTCGTGGATCAGGTCGCCCGCCATCGGGCCGATGATATGGGCGCCCAGAATACGGTCGGTGTTCTTGTCCGCGATGATCTTGACAAAGCCGTCTGCGGCGAAGTTGGCCTTGGCCCGACCGTTGCCCATGAAAGAGAATTTGCCGACCTTGTAGGCGTGTCCGTCCTTCTTGAGTTCTTCTTCGGTCTTGCCGACGCTGGCGACTTCTGGGTGAGTGTAGATCACGGCCGGAATCACGCCGTAGTTCACGTGGCCCGCCTTGCCCGCGATCACCTCGGCTGTGGCCATCCCTTCGTCCTCGGCCTTGTGGGCCAGCATCGGCCCGGTGACCGCGTCGCCGATGGCGTAGATGCCCTTGACGTTGGTCTGCCAGTGGGCATCCGTCCGGATCTGGCCGCGGTCGGTCATCTCGACGCCCAGATCCGCCAGTCCGAGACCGTCGGTGTAGGGCTTGCGGCCGGTGGCGACAAGCACGGTGTCCGCCTCGAGGGTATGTTCGCTGTCGTCCTTGCGCGCGCGGTAGGTGACCGTGGCCTTGCCCCGTGTCACCTCGACGCCCTGAACGGCAGCGCCCAGGGTGAAGGACAGGCCTTGCTTGGTCAACAGCTTCTGGAAGGTCTTCTGGACCTCTCCATCCATGCCGGGCGTGATGGTTTCGAGGTACTCGATCACCTGCACTTCTGCACCGAGGCGGGCATAGACCGATCCGAGTTCGAGGCCGATCACGCCGGCGCCGATCACCACCAGCTTTTTCGGGATCTTTCCCAGTTCCAGCGCGCCGGTCGAGGTGATCACGGTCTTTTCGTCGATCTCGATGCCGGGCAGGCCGCTGGGCACCGATCCAGTGGCGACGATGATGTGCTTTGCCTCGTGGGTGTCGTCGCCGACCGCGACCTTGCCGGCCGAGGGAATCGATCCCCAGCCCTTGAGCCAGTCGATCTTGTTCTTCTTGAACAGGAATTCGATGCCCTTGGTGTTCTGGCCGATGACTTCGTCCTTGTAGGACAGCATCTGTTTCCAGTCGACCGTCGGGGTTTTGCCCTTGAGGCCCATCGCGGCGAAGTTGTGTTCCGCCTCGTGCAGCATGTGGGTCGCGTGCAGCAGCGCCTTGGACGGGATGCAGCCGATGTTCAGGCAGGTGCCGCCGAGGGTGTCGCGTCCTTCGACGCAGGCGGTCCTGAGGCCCAGCTGGGCGCAGCGGATCGCGGCCACATAGCCGCCGGGGCCGGAGCCGATGACGATGACGTCGTAGGATGCCATGGTGTTTTCCTTTCTGTGAGGGGGCAGGGGCTCTGCCCCTCTGGGCCTGCGGCCCATTCACCCCGGGATATTTTTGACCCGAAGAAGCGTCAGATCAGGGCTGTCAGAAGCATGAGCACGGTGGCGAAAAAGCCGATGGCCCAGATCAGGGAGCGCCAGGGGCGCAAACCGTAATAATAGGCCGGAACATAGGCGATGCGGGCGATCAGATAAGTTGCGGCGCAGAATGCCGTCACGGCGCTGCCCTGATCGGAATAGGTGATGACGAAGACGGCGATCGAGAACAGGATCAGCCCTTCGAAATGGTTGTTCATCGCGCGTTGCAGGCGGGCGGTTTTCTCGCTGAGCGGTTTGCCGGGCGGGCGATCGCGGGCGGAGCTGGTGTAGCCGGGGCCCAGTTCGAGGTTTGCCGGAATGGCGAAAAGGGCGAACTGTACCACCTGGAGCAGCGCGGCCAGCGTGAGGATCGTGAGTTCGGGCGTCATGCGGTTTCCAGGAAATGGGATTCGGAGGGGCCGTGCCCGAGGGCTGCGGACTTGTCGAGCCAGGCGCGGGCCTTGTCGCGATCGTTCACGTCGAAAAGTGCCCAGTGACTGCCATCGCCCCGCCAGAGCTGGAGCAGGGAGACGCCGGCCGTGCTGCGGTTTTCGGCATCGCCGTCGAAGGCCGCGCGGTCGAATCCGGCGTAGCGGGCGAGAAGCTGGTTGCTCATGAGGTGGGCTCCTGTGGCTTTGGGGAGGGGTCTTGGGTGAATGGCGGGGTCATGCGGATCCGAGCGCACGGGCGATGAGTCCGGCGCGTTCATCATAGCGCATGCCGCGGGCGGAGGGGTGGATGGTTTCCAGATGTGCGATACCGAAGTGCCTCAGCACGCGGGAAGCGTCGGACCCGGCGGCGATGGGGCGGCGGCCCATCAGTTCGAACCGGGTGACGGCTTCAAAGGAGGCGCGCGCATCGGCGGGGCGGATCGGATGGGACCGGACGGGCGGAAGCAGCTTGAACACCGGGGTTATGTAGATGTCGCCCCGGTTCAGACCGGCCAGTGCCAGGGCGCGGTCGATCACCTGGTTGAAGGGAATTCCCGGCATGTATCCAAGGTCCTGAAGAATGGGACGGTTGGCGATGGCCGAGGGCGCATCGAGCCAGTCCTTGGTAATCAGCATCGGCCCTTCGAGGTTGCGTGAGGTGATCTGGATCGGCGAGACGTAGTCGCCGTCGAACCCCGTTTCGGCCAGGGTGCGGTAGCCGGGCAGAGAAAAGGCGCGCCGTCTTGTGACCGCCGCGCGGTATGTCTCTGCCCGGTTCAAGATTTACAGGTCCATGAGCAGGCGGCGCGGATCCTCGAGCGCCTCTTTGACGCGGACCAGGAAGGTCACGGCGCCCTTGCCGTCGACGACCCGGTGATCGTAGCTGAGCGCGAGGTACATCATGGGTCTGATCTTGATCTCGCCGTTGACGACCATGGGGCGGTCCTGAATCTTGTGCATGCCGAGGATGCCGGACTGCGGCGGGTTCAGGATGGGCGAGGACATGAGCGAGCCGTAGACGCCACCGTTCGAGATGGTGAAGGTGCCGCCCTGCATTTCGGCCATGGACAGCTTGCCGTCGCGGGCGCGCTTGCCCTTTTCGCCGATCGCCTTTTCGATCTCCGCAAAGGACATCTGGTCGGCGTCGCGGATCACCGGCACGACAAGGCCGGTGGGCGTGCCGGCGGCGATGCCCATGTGCACGAAGTTCTTGTAGACGATGTCGGTGCCGTCGATTTCGGCGTTGACCTCGGGGACTTCGCGCAGCGCATGGCAGCAGGCCTTGGTGAAGAAGGACATGAAGCCCAGCCGCACGCCGTGCTTTTTCTCGAACAAGTCCTTGTATTCGCTGCGCAGGGCCATCGTTTCGGTCATGTCCACCTCGTTGTAGGTGGTGAGCATGGCGGCGGTGTTCTGCGCGTCCTTGAGGCGGCGGGCGATGGTCTGCCGCAGGCGGGTCATCTTGACCCGTTCCTCGCGCGCGGCGTCATCCGCCGGGACGGGCGCGCGGGGCGCAGCGGAGGCGGAGGCCTTGGCCGGAGCGGAAGAGGCGGCAGCAACGGCCTTGGCCACATCATCCTTCATCACGCGTCCGTCACGGCCGGAGCCCGAGACCTGATCGCGGCTGATGCCGGCTTCGGCCATGGCCTTTTTCGCCGATGGCGCGTCCTCGATGTCTTTGCCGGGGCCGCCGTTGCCGGCCGCGGGGGTGGTGTATTGCTCTTCGGGGGCGCTGTCCGTCTTGGCGGGTGCGGTGCTGCCGGAGGCGTCACCGATCACGGCGAGCTTGCCATTGGCCTGCACGGTTGCGCCTTCCTCGGCGAGGATTTCGGTCAGGGTGCCTGCGGTGGGCGCGGGCACTTCGACCGAAACCTTGTCGGTCTCGAGTTCGCAGAGCATCTCGTCCTGGGCGACGGTGTCACCCACCTTCTTGAACCAGGTCGACACTGTCGCCTCGGAGACCGATTCGCCCAAGGTCGGGACCATTACATCGGTGCCGGCTCCGCCACCAGAGTCGCCCTTTGCCGTAGAGTCGTCCTTTGAAGGAGAGTCGCCCTTTGCAGGTGAGGTGTCCTGCTCGGCCGCCGCCTTGGCGTCTTTCTTCTGTTCGGAGGGGCGCGGCTCGGGCGTTTCGGAACCGGCTTCGCTGGCTTCGGCGATGTTGGCGAGCAGGGCGTCGACGCCAACAGTCTCACCTTCTTGGGCGACGATGTCGGCCAGCTTGCCGGCGGCGGGCGAGGGCACCTCGACCGTCACCTTGTCGGTTTCCAGCTCGCACAGCATTTCATCAACCGCGACGGTGTCGCCGGGTTTCTTGAACCAGGTTGCGACGGTCGCCTCGCTCACGGATTCGCCCAGGGTGGGTACGCGGACTTCGGTGGTCATGGTCTATTTTCCTTCAATCGTCAGGGCGCTGTCAACGAGCGCCGCTTGCTGAGCCTTGTGCTGGCTGGCCAGTCCCGTCGCAGGAGAGGCAGAGGTTTCGCGCCCCACATAGCGCGGGCGGGCGTGCTGTGCCTTGATCCGGCCAAGCACCCATTCCAGGTTCGGTTCCATGAAAGTCCAGGCGCCCTGGTTCTTTGGCTCTTCCTGGCACCAGATCATTTCCGCCTGGGTGAAGCGTTCCAGTTCCTTGACCGCCGAGATCGCAGGGAAGGGCTAGAACTGTTCGAACCGCAGGATATAGACATCGTCGATGCCGCGTGAATCGCGTTCCTCGAGCAGGTCGTAATAGACCTTGCCTGAACACATCACGACGCGCCTGATCTTGTCGTCGGAGACCAGTTCCGTTTTGGAATGGCCCTGTTCGGCATCATCCCAGAGAACGCGGTGAAAGCTGGAACCAGTCTGGAACATGGACGCATCCGACACGGCCAGCTTGTGACGCAGCAGCGATTTCGGCGTCATCAGGATCAGCGGCTTGCGGAACGACCGGTGCAACTGGCGGCGCAGGATGTGGAAATAGTTCGCCGGCGTTGAACAGTTGGCGACGATCCAGTTGTCCTGCCCGCACATTTGCAGGAAGCGTTCCAGACGGGCCGAAGAGTGTTCCGGCCCCTGACCTTCGTAACCGTGGGGTAGCAGGACCGTCAGGCCCGACATGCGCAGCCATTTGGCTTCGCCCGAGCTGATGAACTGGTCGAACATGATCTGCGCGCCATTGGCGAAATCACCGAACTGGGCCTCCCACACGGTCAGGGCGTTGGGTTCGGCCAGCGAATAGCCGTATTCAAAGCCAAGCACCGCATATTCCGACAGAGCCGAATCGATCGGTTCGAACCTGGCCTGACCTTCGCGGATGTTGTTGAGCGGGTAGTAGCGTTCTTCGGTTTCCTGATTGATCAGGCCCGAATGTCGCTGGCTGAAAGTGCCGCGCGTGCTGTCCTGCCCCGACAGGCGCACCGGATAACCTTCGGTGAGAAGGGATCCGAAGGCCAGCGATTCGGCAGTGGCCCAGTCGAAGCCCTTGCCGCTGGTGAACATCTCGCCGCGGGTTTCCAGCAGGCGCCCCACTGTCTTGTGCAGCGGAAAGCCGTCCGGCGCGCGGGTGAGCGCGGTGCCGATCTGCTCCATCGTCTCGGGCTTGATCGAAGTCTTGCCGCGTTGGTATTTGCCCTGTTTCTGGCGGTCCAGATGCGACCAGCGACCGTCCAGCCAGTCGGCCTTGTTGGGCTTGTAATTCTTGCCGGCCTCGAATTCGTCGTTCAGTTTGGACTGGAATGCGGCCTTCATGTCCTCGATCTCACCCTCGGGAATCAGGCCGTCCTTGACCAGACGTTCGGTATAAAGCGTCAGCGTGGTCCGCTGCTTCTTGATCTTGGTGTACATCACCGGGTTGGTGAACATGGGCTCGTCGCCCTCGTTATGACCGAACCGGCGGTAGCAGAAGATATCAAGCACAACGTCCTTGCCGAACTTCTGGCGGAACTCGGTCGCGACCTTGGCGGCATGGACAACCGCCTCGGGGTCGTCGCCGTTGACGTGGAAGATCGGCGCCTCGACCACCAGCGCGTTGTCGGTGGGATAGGGGCTGGACCGGCTGAAATGCGGCGCGGTCGTGAAACCGATCTGGTTGTTCACCACGATGTGCATGGTGCCGCCGGTGCGATGACCGCGCAGACCGGACAGCGCGAAACATTCCGCGACGACGCCCTGACCGGCAAAGGCCGCGTCACCGTGCAGCAGGATCGGCATCACCTGCGTTCGGGACGAATCGCCGAACTGGTCCTGCTTGGCGCGGACCTTTCCCAGCACGACGGGGTTGACCGCCTCGAGGTGGGAGGGGTTGGCGGTCAGCGACAGGTGGACGGTATTGCCGTCGAAATCACGATCGGACGAGGCGCCGAGATGGTATTTTACATCCCCCGAACCGTCCACATCCTCGGGTTTGAAACTGCCGCCCTGGAATTCGTTGAAAATGGCGCGGTAGGGTTTGTTCATCACGTTGGCGAGCACCGACAGGCGACCCCGGTGGGGCATGCCGATGATCATTTCCCGCACACCCAGCGCGCCGCCGCGCTTGATGATCTGCTCCATCGCGGGAATGAGCGATTCGCCGCCATCCAGACCGAAGCGCTTGGTGCCCATGTACTTGACGTGCAGGAACTTCTCGAAGCCCTCGGCCTCGACCATCTTGTTCAGGATCGCCTTGCGGCCCTCGCGTGTGAACTTGACCTCTTTGCCATAGCCTTCGATCCGTTCCTTGAGCCAGGCGGATTGTTCGGGGTCCGAGATGTGCATGTATTGCAGCGCGAAAGTGCCACAGTAAGTGCGTTTGACGATCTCGAGGATTTCGCGCAGGGATGCGATCTGAAGCCCCAGCACGTTGTCGATAAAGATTGGCCGATCCATGTCCGATTCCTGAAATCCATAGGATTTCGGGTCAAGTTCCGGGTGAGGCGTTGCCTCGCGCATGCCCAGCGGATCGAGATCGGCGGCAAGATGGCCGCGGATGCGGTGGGCGCGGATGATCATCAGGGCGCGGATGCTGTCCAGCACGGCGCGTTTCACCTGATCGTCGGTCAGGTTCAAGCCCTTTTCCGCGGCCTTGTCGGTGATCTTCTTGCC
This sequence comes from Puniceibacterium sp., assembly GCA_024636635.1. Taxonomy (GTDB): domain Bacteria; phylum Pseudomonadota; class Alphaproteobacteria; order Rhodobacterales; family Rhodobacteraceae; genus Puniceibacterium. Next base: position 2,141 of record JAGXGV010000059.1, on the reverse strand, counting down.
CGCCGCCTGCGCCTCGGGTGCCATGGCGGGCATGGCCCATTCGCCGGTCAGCGCGGCGGTCAGGTCATCGGTCGGTTGTCGCGGCCAGTCGGGGCGCGCCCAGGATGGGCCTGCCGCCTCTTTCCGGATCGACATGTCATCGTCGCCCATTGCCTTGAAAAAGGCCTGCCAGGATTCGTCCACAGCACCAGGGTCGTTGGCATAGCGCGCGTACATCTGTTCGAGGTACTCGGCATTGTGCCCCTGCATGAAGCTGGACGCATGGAACTGGTCGTTCGGGGACTGGTCGGTCATTATGGCACCTCGGGCGAGATTGAACCTGAAACGGGCAGAACCGGCCAGCCTGTGCTGCCCGGTCCGAGGGGGCGGGGACGGCCCGCCCCGAAAGTGTCAGCCGATTGCCTTCAACACCGCCTCGCCCAGCCCGGCGGGGCTTTCGGCGACGACGATGCCTGCGGATTTCATGGCTTCGATCTTGTCCTCGGCACCGCCCTTGCCACCGGCGACGATGGCACCGGCATGGCCCATGCGGCGGCCCGGGGGGGCCGTGCGCCCGGCGATGAAGCCGGCGGTCGGTTTCCAGCGGCCCTTCTTGCGTTCGTCGGCAAGGAATTGCGCGGCATCCTCTTCGGCGGATCCGCCGATTTCGCCGATCATGATGATCGAATGTGTCTCGGGATCGGCCAGGAACATTTCCAGCACGTCGATATGTTCGGTGCCCTTGATCGGGTCGCCGCCGATGCCCACTGCCGTCGATTGGCCCAGGCCGCTGTCAGATGTCTGTTTCACAGCCTCATAGGTAAGCGTGCCCGAGCGTGACACAACCCCGACGCTGCCGCGCTTGTGGATATGGCCCGGCATGATGCCGATCTTGCAAGCGTCGGGCGTGATGACACCGGGACAGTTCGGCCCGATCAGGCGGGATTTCGAACCTTCCAGCGCCTTCTTGACCTTCATCATGTCCAGCACCGGGATGCCTTCGGTGATGCAGATGATCAGTTCCATCTCGGCGTCGATCGCCTCGAGGATACTGTCAGCGGCAAAGGGCGGCGGGACGTAGATGACGGACGCATTGGCGCCGGTCACGTGCATCGCCTCGTGCACCGAGTTGAAGACCGGCAGGTCAAGATGCGTCTGACCGCCCTTGCCGGGGGTCACGCCGCCGACCATCTTTGTGCCATAGGCGATGGCCTGTTCGGTGTGGAATGTGCCCTGCGAGCCGGTGAGGCCCTGACAGATCACCTTGGTGTTTTCGTCGATTAGGACTGCCATGTTTTCAGTCTTTCCTTGTATCCGCGGCGGGTCAAACCCCGGCCGCCCGCGCCGTCAGTAGCTGGCGCTGTCATCATCCACGAGTTCGTCAAGCGCGCGCACCACGATCAGCGCGCCGCCCATAAGCATGAGGGTCCGACCGAGCGATGCAGTCAGGTTGCGCGGAATCAATCCGGCGATCCCGTCACGTGCTGCGCGTGCTGCATCGCGCCCGCCCCGGATGTCGCGAATTCGCACCCGGCCGGACGGTTCCGGCAGGCTGAGCAGTTCCGGCTCGACCCGGCGGGCGGCAAAGCCGATCCCGACCATGGCGAGGCCCAGAAGGATGGGCACATATCCCGGATCCCTGCTCATCCCTTGACCGCTTTCACGATCTTCTGCGCGCCGTCCTTGAGATCGTCGGCGGCGATCACGTCGAGGCCGGAGTTGCGGATGATTTCCTTGCCCTTCTCGACATTGGTACCCTCAAGCCGCACGACCAGCGGCACCTTCAACCCAACTTCTTTCACCGCGGCGATCACGCCCTCCGCGATGACATCGCAGCGCATGATGCCGCCGAAGATGTTGACCAGGATGCCCTTGACCTGCGGATCGGAGGTGATGATCTTGAACGCCTCGGTCACCTTTTCCTTGGTCGCGCCACCGCCCACGTCAAGAAAGTTGGCCGGTTCGGCGCCGTAGAGCTTGATGATGTCCATGGTCGCCATGGCGAGGCCGGCACCGTTCACCATGCAGCCGATTTCACCGTCCAGCGCGATGTAGTTCAGGTCGTATTTCGACGCCTGAAGTTCCTTTGCATCCTCTTCGGTGGTGTCGCGCAGCTCGGCGATGTCGCGGTGGCGGTACATCGCATTGCCGTCAAAGCTCAT
>JAGXGV010000058.1 GCA_024636635.1 Puniceibacterium sp. | reverse complement strand
GACCTGCCCGGTGCTGCCGCAGCACAGGACACAGCACAGGACACAGCACAGGACACAGCACAGGACACAGCACAGGACACAGTGCAGGACACAGCGCAGGACTCTGCGGCAGGCGCCATCGAGATCGCCGAAATGTACCAGGGAGAGGCAGATGCGCCGGTCGAGGTGATCGAATACGCCTCGTTCACCTGTCCGCATTGCGCCAACTTCCACGCTTCGGTCTACGACCGGATCAAGGCCGACTACGTCGACACCGGCAAGGTCAAGTTCACCTACCGCGAGGTCTATTTCGACAAATACGGCATGTGGGGGTCGATGATCGCCCGCTGCGAACCGACCAAGTTCTTCGGCATCGCCGACATGATCTATGACGAACAGGACAGCTGGTCGCGGGCCGGGTCCGACGCCGCCATCGCGGACGGGTTGCGCAAGATCGGCCTCAAGGCCGGCATCGGCCGTGAACAGCTGGACGCCTGCCTGACCGACGGTGAAAAGCTGCGCGCGCTTGTCGCCTGGTATCAGGAGAACGCGACCCGGGACGAAATCGAATCGACGCCGTCCTTCATCATCGACGGTGAGAAATACGCCAACATGAGCTATGACGATTTTGCGGCCATCCTGGACGAGAAACTGGGCGAATGACCTCTGCGCCCAAGGGGCCGCTGGCCGGTCTCAAGGTGGTCGAGCTTGCACGCATCCTGGCCGGCCCTTGGGCCGGTCAGACCCTTGCCGATCTCGGCGCCGAGGTGATCAAGGTCGAATCGCCCCAGGGTGACGACACCCGCAACTGGGGCCCGCCCTTCATCGACCGCGGCGACGATCATTCTGCGGCCTATTTCCATGCCTGCAACCGGGGCAAGACCTCGGTTGTCATCGATCTGGCAAGTTCCGAAGGACAAGAGCGGATCCGCGATCTGGTGCGCGACGCCGACATCCTGATCGAGAATTTCAAGGTGGGCGGGCTGCGGAAATACGGTCTGGACCATGCCAGCCTGTCGGAAGTAAACCCGCGGCTGATCTACTGTTCGATCACCGGGTTCGGCCAGGACGGCCCCTATGCGCACCGCGCCGGATACGACTACATCATTCAGGGCATGTCGGGTCTCATGTCGATCACCGGCGATCCCGACGGCCAGCCACAAAGGGCGGGCGTCGCGATCACCGACATCTTCACCGGGGTCTATTCCGTCACGGGCATCCTTGCGGCGCTTTACCAGCGGTCTGTCACCGGCAGGGGGCAGCATATCGACATGGCCCTGCTGGACGTCGCCGTGTCTGTCACGGCCAACCAGGCGATGAACTACCTTGCCACCGGCACGCCGCCGGGCCGGACCGGGAACTATCATCCCAACCTCACGCCCTATCAGGTGTTCGACTGTTCGGACGGGTTCATCATCATCGCCACGGGCAATGATCCGCAATATCAGCGCCTCTGCGCCTTGCTCGGGGTTCCGGAATTGGCCACCGATCCGTTGTACCTCACCAATGCCGACCGCATCGCCCACCGGGACGAACTGGCCCGGCTGCTCACCGCAGCAACGTCGCAGAGGGCCAAGGCCGACCTGCTGGCCGCCTGCGAAGTCGCCGGAGTGCCCGCCGGACCGATCAATGACCTGGCCGAGGTGATGGCCGATCCGCAGATCGTGGCGCGCGGGATGCAGATCTCACCGGACGGTGTTCCGGGGATACGCGCGCCGTTCCGGTTCTCGGATGCGGAACTGGTGCTTGACCGGGCCTCGCCGCCGCTTGGCCGATCCTGAGACCGACTGCCCGGCCAGGACGCCGACCGCACAGCGACGCACCCCGGTCACGCCAGATGATCGACCACCCTCAGGTTCTGCGCCAGCACGCCGACCTCTGCCAGCCAGCGTTCGACCAGCCGCAGATCGCCCGGCGCGGCGGAAACGCCCGCCGGGATTTCGCGCGCCATGACCGATTCGACCGCCAGCGATACCGGCACGGACACCAGCCGCGCCATGGCTGTGCCGCGGGCATCACCCCAGGCGTCCATCACATAGGTCTTGTGCCAGACCGGTCCCGCCTCCGATTCGGCCAGAAGCGAGACGCACATCACCACGCGGTCCGGCTCGCCCTCGTCATAGGCATGCTCGGCCCAGAACCGGTCTGACATCTCTTTCAGCCGGGCCTCGCCCCCGGGGCCCTCCAGCGTCTCGACCTCGCGAAAGACCGGCGCCCAGGCCTCGGCCCAGCCGTTCAGCCGCAAGGTGCCGCGGACGAATTCCTTCACCGTCCAGGTCGGGTCAAAGTTGTAGGCATCCATGAACGGCAGCGAATCGCGGTTGGGATAGACCTCAAAGGTCTCGGGAACCTCCAGCGGCGCGCCATAGGTGCCCAGCTCATCCCAGGGCCGCTCCACCCGCAATGCGCTGAACCCCCGGATCGACCGCGAGGGCGAGCGCAGCGCCTTGAGCACCCCCAGCGGCGACCAGCTGAACTTGTAGCGGAAGACGTTGGGATGTTTCGGCACCCCGCCGCAATAGGAGGTGAACGACAGCACGTTGCCCGCGTCATACCGCTCTGACCTGCGGTAGTCGGCCACCAGGTGATGCGCCATCAGGTGGTCGATACCGGGGTCAAGCCCGACCTCGTTCACCAGCGCCACGCCCTTCAGCTGGGCCCTGGCATGCAGGCTGCGCATCTCTGGCGCGATGTAGGACGAACTGACAAAATGCGCGCCTTTCGCAATGGCAAGGTCCGCCAGCGGCACATGCCAGTCCGCAGGCAGCATCGACACGACCACATCGCCCGGCTGCAATTCCGCCCCCAAGGCGTCGATCTCGAATTCATGGATGCGCTGGGTCAGATCCCCGACCGCATCCTCGGCCTTGTCCATCGTGCGGTTCCACACCGTCACCTCGTGCCCCGCCGTGATCAGCCTGCGCAGGCCGGGCACCGCCGACAGGCCCGTGCCGCACCAGTGGATCGTCATGGCTCTGCCCTCCTGCCGTGTTCGTCGAAAAGAGCGTCTACCCGCTGCCAGACATCCGCATCCGGATCGTCAAGCTGCAGCAGCGTCGGCAGCAGCTGTGCCGCGAAATCCTGTGAGGATTCGACCGGCAGCATCGATGGCAGATTGTCGATCGCCGTCACGTCCAGCGGCGGATCGTCATGCACCCTCAGGGCGGGGTCCGCCCGGGTGGTCGTTCGGTCATACAACTTGACCGGGGAAAAATCGCTGGCCGGATCGCAGGCGATGTCTCCGATCACGCGCAGCCTGCGGGGCGCGGTGCCCGCATCGGCACCCACAAAGACCGGCGCCCCGGCGCGGGCCAGGATGCAGTTGAGAAAGATCTCGTGTTCCAGCACTTCCGGAAACGGCCCGCCGTGGGCGGTTTCGGCCAGATCCCAGCCGGTCACCGGCACGTCCATCGCCTTACACAGCTCGCCCGCGCCGGTGCCGACACGCCCCAGCGCCCCGATGATCAGCGCGCCGGGTCGCCGCGTCAGTCCGCCCAGCCCTTCCTGAAGATCGACCAGCAGTGCCTCGGCCGATCCGTAGGTCCCCACAGGGCCACAGATCCCGCCGCGCTGCTGGGCAATCCAGCACTGCAGCGCGACCGCCGCACCGGCATACCCGGCCCAGTAACCAAAGGCCGCGACCCGGCGACCGTCCTTGTCGGTCAGATATTCAAGATCAAGCAGCGTTCCTCCGCCCGATCTGAACCGCCGCAGCAGGCGCTGCCCGTCCGCCTGTCCCTTGTAGGCATGACCGAACATGATGTGGCGGTGGCGCAGCGGCGTTCCATCGTCGGGCAACTCCTTCAGGCCAAAGACAATGGCCTCTTGCGGCGCCCCGGTCCAGCTGCCCTCGGGCACGATCTCTGCTCCGGCGGCGGCGTAGCGCGCTGTCGGCACGCAGCGCCGGGGGCTGTCCTCGACGGTGACGCGAAACCCGGCGGCGATCAGCGCGCGCGCACCTTCGGGGATCAGCCCCACACGCTCTTCGTCCGGACGCTGTTCAGCGCGTACCCACAGATGTACCATTTGTGCCATCCCCTGTTTGGCGCGACCCTAGCGCGGATTGCGGCGGGCTGAAAGATGCCCCGACGGGTGCCCGGGGCCTGTCGGTTCCGGACAACCCTGGGCCTTCTTCTTTTTCCAAATACCCCGGGGGGAGTCCGCAGGACGGGGGGCAGCGCCCCCCCTGCGCACCCCCCCGTCCGCAGAAAATCGGGCCGCAGAAAATCGGGCCGCAGAAAACCGGGCCGCAGAAAACCGGGCCGCAGAAAGTATTTCTTGACCTGTGGGTGCAGATCGCAAGGATTGAAGGAACGGCCCAGGGCCGCACGAACGAGCCGCCAAAGCGGCCACAGACGCCGGGACACCGGTGTGGGAGGAGAAGACTTGGCGATATTGGCCGAGGGCGCAGAAGGTCTGCGCTCGATCCCCGCGCTTTTGCGACGCAATGCCGAAGAGCATGGCGCGGACCCGGCGTATCGCGAAAAGGAATACGGCATCTGGCAAAGCTGGACCTGGGCCGAGACCGAGGAAGAGATCGAATCCCTCGCGCTCGGCCTGCTGGATCTGGGCGTGGGGCCGGGTGATTTTGTCGCCGTCATCGGCCACAACCGGCCCTGCCTCTACTGGGCCATGGTCGCGGTACAGATGCTGGGGGCGGTGCCGGTGCCACTCTATCAGGACGCCGCCGCGGACGAGACGGAATATGTGCTGGTCCATTGCGGTGCGCGTTTCGTCATCGCCGCCGACCAGGAACAGGTCGACAAGGTGATCGAGGTGCAGGCCGCCTGTCCCCAGTTCGAAGAGATGATCTATCTCGACCCGAAGGGCCTGCGCAAATATGACCACACTCACCTGCGCGCCTATCGCGACGTGCAGGAAACCGGGCGTCGGCTGCGAGGCGAACTGGGCGCGGAACTGGCGCGCAGGCGGGCCATGCCGGGCTATGACGACATCTGCGTCATGCTCTACACCAGCGGCACGACGGGCAAGCCCAAGGGGGTGATGCTGTCCAACCGCAACATCATCGAGACGGCGAAAGCCTCGGCCGGTTTCGACCACCTGCAAGTCGGGGAAGAGGTGCTTGCCTATCTGCCGATGGCCTGGGTGGGCGATTTCATCTTTTCCATCGGTCAGGCCTACTGGGCCGGGTTCTGCGTGAACTGCCCCGAAAGCCCCGAGACGATGATGACCGACCTGCGCGAGATCGCGCCGTCTTACTACTTTGCCCCGCCCCGGGTGTTCGAAACGCAGCTGACCCAGATCATGATCCGGATGGAGGATGCCAGCGCGCTGAAGCGGCGGCTGTTCCGCCATTTCATGGCTGTCGCGCGGCGGGTCGGTCCGCGCATCCTTGACGGCAAGCCGGTGTCGGTGCCGGACCGCCTGCACTACCGGCTGGGCGAAGTCCTGGTCTACGGGCCGCTCAAGAACACGCTGGGGCTGTCGCGCGTGCGGGTGGGATATACCGCAGGCGAGGCGATCGGACCCGAGATCTTCGATTTCTACCGCGCACTGGGGATCAACCTCAAACAGCTTTATGGCCAGACCGAAGCGTCGGTCTTCATCACCCAGCAGCCGGACGGCGAGGTACGCTCGGACACGGTGGGCGTGCCGTCGCCCGGGGTCGAGATCCGCATCGCCGAAAACGGCGAGGTCTTCTACCGCTCTCCGGGCGTCTTCGTGGAATACTACAAGAACGCACAAAGCACGCGCGACACCAAGGATGCCGAAGGCTGGGTCGCGACCGGCGATGCCGGGTTCATCGAGGAAGAGAGCGGCCACCTGCGGATCATCGACCGGGCCAAGGATGTGGGCGCGATGGCGGATGGCGCCCTGTTCGCGCCGAAATATGTCGAGAACAAGCTGAAGTTCTATCCCAACATCCTCGAGGCGGTGGTGATGGGCGCCGGGCGCGACAGATGCGTGGCCTTCATCAACATCGACCTGACGGCGGTGGGCAACTGGGCTGAACGCTACACCATCGCCTATGCGTCGTATCAGGAACTGGCCGGGCATCCCAGCGTGCTCGACATGATCCAGGGCCATGTCGAGGAGGTGAACGCCAGCGTGGCGCAGGATGACATGCTGTCGGGCTGTCAGGTGCATCGCTTCCTTGTGTTGCACAAGGAACTGGACGCCGACGACGGCGAACTGACACGCACCCGCAAGGTGCGCCGCAAGATCATCGGCGAAAAGTTCGCTGATCTGGTCGAAGCGCTCTATGGCGGGGCCGAAAGCGTCTATACCGAGACGGAAGTGACCTACGAGGACGGGCGCAAGGGCCGGATCAAGGCGACGCTCACGATCCGCGACGCACGCGTCGTGCCGGTCACCCGCGGCAGGATGGCAGCGGAATGACCAACGCCGCGTGTCAGCCCCGCCCCGTGCAGCCTTTTCCTGTGCAGCTTTTCGCTTTGCATCCTTGCCCCGTGCAGCCGCAAGAATTTTCGTACGAAAATTCTGGCACCCCCCCGCGGGAGGCGAGCGGATGAAGGAGGTCGGCGGCTATCTCACTCCGGACGGGCGCCAGATCGGCGGGACGCTGATGGAAATGCGCAACATCACCCTGCGCTTCGGCGGGCTTGTGGCAATCGAGGATATCTCTTTCGACATCCACGAAGGCGAGATCCGCGCGATCATCGGCCCCAACGGCGCGGGCAAATCCTCGATGCTCAACATCATCTCGGGCTTTTACACCCCCAGTGCGGGCGAGGTCTGGTACAAGGGCAGCAAACGCCCCGCGATGAAACCCTATGAGGTGGCGCGCATGGGCGTGGCACGCACCTTCCAGAACATTGCCCTGTTCGAGGGCATGACCGTGCTTGAAAACGTGATGACCGGGCGGCTCACGCATATGCATGCAGGGCTCCTGTCCCAGGCGATGTGGTGGGGCAAGGCCCGCGCCGAAGAGATCGAGAACCGCGAAGTGGTCGAGAAGGTCATCGATTTCCTCGAGATCCAGAAGATCCGCAAGACGCCGGTGGGGCGCTTGCCTTACGGGCTGAAGAAACGGGTGGAACTGGCGCGGGCGCTGGCGGCGGAACCGTCGCTTTTGCTGCTGGACGAGCCGATGGCGGGCATGAACGTCGAGGAAAAGGAGGACATGAGCCGCTTTATCCTCGACGTGAATGACGAATTCGGCACCACAATCGCGCTGATCGAACATGACATGGGCGTAGTGATGGACATTTCCGACCGCGTGGTGGTGATGGATTACGGCAAGAAGATCGGCGACGGCACGCCCGACGCGGTGCGCGGCAACCAGGCCGTGATCGACGCCTATCTGGGAGTGGCACATTGATCAGAGCGGGAGAAGCCATGCAGACCCTGTGCGTCCCTGGCAACCGGATGTCGGAGGGGATACCGTGCTGAACGACATCTTTGTCAAACCCTTCGTGGACATGTTTGCGGCCCCCGATTTCCTGTTGCAGGTGCTGTGGGAGGGGCTGGTGTCGGGCATCCTCTATGCGCTGATCGCGCTGGGCTTTGTGCTGATCTACCGGTCCAGCCGGATCTTCAACTTTGCCCAGGGCATCATGGTGGTTTTTGCCGCGCTCACGCTGGTGGGGCTGCACGGTATGGGCGTGCCGCCTTGGGTGGCGGTCGGCCTGACGCTGGCGGTGATGTTCGGGCTTGCCGTGGTCATCGAACGGGTGGTGCTGCGCCCGCTGGTCGGGCAGCCCGACATCATCATGTTCATGGCGACCATCGGGATCACCCTGTTCCTGATCGGTCTGGGCGAGATCATATTCGGCGGCGAGAACAAGGTGATGATCACCGAACAGCTTGGCATTCCGACAGACTCAATTGTGTTCGAGCCCTGGGGCGGGCTGCTGATCCTGGAACAGAAGGACATCACGGCGGTGATCGTCGCCGCCCTTCTGGTGGTGGTGCTGCTGTTGTTCCTGAACCACACGCGCATGGGACGCGCGATCCGGGCGCTGGGCGACGATCATCAGGCGGCGCTGTCGGTCGGGATCTCGCTTCAGACGATCTGGGTGCTGGTCTGGTTCATCGCCGGAATCATCGCTTTGGTGACCGGGATCGCCTGGGGCGCGCGGGCCGGGGTGTCCTTTGCGCTGGAGGTCATTGCCTACAAGGCGCTGCCGGTACTGATGCTGGGGGGCCTCGAGAGTATTTCGGGCGCCATCATCGGGGGGCTGATGATCGGGATGCTGGAAAAGCTGTTCGAGATCTACTGGGGCCAGCCGCTGCTGGGG
>JAGXGV010000057.1 GCA_024636635.1 Puniceibacterium sp. | reverse complement strand
GATGCGCGCGTTTGGCGCAGGCAACATTGGCGCGGCTTTCGTAGGGCAGGTCGCTAAATCCTTTGCGCCCACAGCACCGCTGGATCCCGCAGGGCAGGCACCCGAGAACATTGCGCGGCACTGGGCGAAAGGCGGCGCCGTGGACTGGACGGCCCTGTACCCCCAAGGGTCGCCCCGCCGGATCGCCCTGCCGGGCTATGCGTTTCAGCGTAAAAGATTCTGGCTGCCCCAAAGAGCGGCGCGCGGCGCGCTGGACCCAGTGGCGCAGGCCGACGGGACCTATACGCTCGACCTAAGCGGGGCGGAATCCTTCCTCGACGATCACCGGGTCGGCGGCATTCCTGTCCTGCCCGGCGTTGCCTATCTGGAACTGACCCGTGCGGCGGCCGTGCAGCATGGCATCCAAAATCCCGCGCTGCGGCAGGTCGTTTGGATGGCGCCCTTGCGGGTGGAAAACCCGGTTACGGTGACGTGCCGGATCGTGTCGCAGAATGGCAAACTGCGGGCCGAAATCCTGTCCGGGGCCAAGGGCGATACACCGCAGCTACATGCGCAGATGCAGATCGAAAGCGCTGATTATGCACGCGCGCCGGTTGACTTGGACGCGCTGCGCACCGCCACGCTGGAACACCGTGATAGCGCTGCGATATACCACAGGTTTGGCGCTATGGGCCTTGTCTATGGTCCTGCGCACCGGGTGATCGATGACATGCGCGTCGGTCCGGGGCAAGTTCTGGCGCGGCTTGAGGTCTTGCATGCGGACCCGGCGCTCGATCAGTGCGCTCTGCATCCCGGGCTTTTGGACGGGGCGCTGCAATCGGCGATCGGCCTGGTCGATGCGGGTGCCGGTGCGCAAGGTCCGGCGCTGCCCTTTGCAATGGAGTCGGTCGATATTTACGGACCGTTGGAGGCCGTGATGTGGGCACATGTGCGCGCGGTGGATGTTGGGGCGGCGGGCACGCGGCGGATGGATATCGATCTGATTGCCGAAGACGGAAGCGTCCGTGTGGCTCTTGGCGGCTTTGCCACGCGGGCACAAGAGGGCGCTGGATCAGGTGATCTGCTGACCTTCCTGCCCGTCTGGCGCCCCCTGAATGCGCAGGCAGGCGTATCGGGCGGGCGGCGGATCGTGCTGTTTTGCGGCGCTTCTGTTGCGGTTGCGAATGCCGATTGCCGCAGCCTTGTCGATAATTCAACGGACAGCGCAGGCTCGCGCTTTGGCCACCTGTCCCGCCAGATCCTGACCCTGCTTCAGGCGGAATTTTCGCGCGGGCCGTTGCATGTGCAGGTGCTGTTGACGGGCGCCGGGACCTTGCCGATTGCCAGTGGATTGGGCGCGATGTTGCGCAGCATTCATCGCGAACATCCCGGTTTTCAAGGGCAGATTCTGATGGTTGAGGATCCTGATGCCCAAACTGCCAGCCAGCTTGACATACTGTGCAACGCCCCTGCCGGTGCCATCGCGCGGATCATCGACGGGCGCCTTTGCCATGAGACTTGGGAGGAGCAGACCGTGCCGTCCGCCGCCCCACCTTGGCACACCAGCGGCACCTATCTGATTACCGGTGGAACGGGTGCGCTGGGAAAGATGCTCGCGCGTGACATTGCCAAAACTGCGCCCGGCGCCACCGTAATTCTGGCCGCGCGTACCGCCCCCGATGCCAAAACCGCTGGCTGGATTGAACAGCAGGCGGGTCTACACTTTCGGCGCGCCGATCTTTGCGATTCGGTCGATACGGCGAACCTGATTGCGGGCATCCGGCGCGATCACGGCGGCCTGACCGGCGTGATCCACGCTGCTGGCATCCTGCGTGATGAGGCGTTCCTGCGTAAAACCGAGGCGGAAATGGAAGCGGTTCTGGCGCCCAAAGTTGCAGGTATTGAGGCGCTTGATCGTGCCATCGGTGACATGCCACTTGATTTCATGGTGCTGTTCAGCTCGATTTCGGGTGTGACGGGCAGCGCGGGCCAGGCCGATTACGCGGCGGCCAATGCGTTTCTCGACGGGTTTGCCCGCGTGCGTGAAACAAGGCGTGCGGCGGGTCTATGCCACGGGCGTACAGTGTCCATCGCTTGGCCGCTCTGGCGCGATGGTGGCATGAGCATGGATGCGGCGCAGGAACGTTTGATGCGGCGCACGACGGGTCTGATCCCGCTTGAGGCGGATGTCGGACGCGCGGCGATGGCCGCTGCACTGGCCGGGGACGGACCTTGTGTGATGGTGGCCCAAGGCGCTGGCGAGGCAATTCGCCGCTTCGTCAATGGTGCGCCCCAAGCCGCCCCTGCGCCTGTCGTGTCCAGGCCAGCCAATACCGCGCGGCTGCAACGCGCCCTGTTGGCATGTCTGGTGCACGAGGGCGCCGAACAGCTCAAGGTCGCGCCTGACGATCTGGAACCTGACGAAGAACTGACCGAATACGGCTTTGATTCCATCGCCTTCACACAGTTTTCCAACCGGCTGAGCGACCGGTTGAACCTGGATTTGACTCCAACGGTCTTTTTTGAGTTCCCGACACTTGAAGGGCTGGCCGGGCATCTGGTCGAACAGCACGGGGGGCAGATCGCTAAGGCTCTTGGGATCGAGGATGAACAATTGCCCGCCCCCGTTGTCTCGCCGGTCCGCGCTCGCGTCGCAGCATCGACCGCCACACCGGGTGCCGTGGCGATCATCGGGATGAGCGGGCAATTTCCGGGCGCGCCCGATATTGATACCTTCTGGTCCGTGTTGAAGGAAGGGCGCGATTGCATCCGCGAGATCCCGGCAGACCGTTGGGATTGGCGTGATATCTGGGGTGATCCCCTATCCGAACCAGGAAAATGCAACGTCAAATGGGGCGGTTTCATTGATGATATCGGTGCCTTTGATGCGCCGTTCTTTGGCCTCTCGACGCCCGAAGCAAGGATGATGGACCCTCAACAACGTCTGTTGCTGACGCAGGCGTGGCGGGTGATGGAGGATGCAGGATATGCGCCAAGCGCCTTGGCGGGATCGCAGACCGGTGTGTTCATCGGCACCGCAGATACCGGGTATGGCCGTCTGATTGCGGCGGCGGGCACCGCCGTCGAAGGCTATGCAATGACCGGTCTTGCGCCCTCGCTGGGTCCGAACCGGATCAGTTATCACTATGACTTTCACGGCCCCAGCGTGGCGGTGGAAACCGCCTGTTCCAGCGCGCTGATCGCGGTGCACCGCGCGATAGAGGCGCTGGCGGCGGGACACTGCACAGCGGCGATTGCCGGGGGCATAAATGCCCTGCTGCTGCCAGATGCCTTTGTCGGGTTTTCGAAGGCCGGGATGCTGTCACCCGAGGGACGGTGCAAACCGTTTTCGGCAGATGCCGACGGCTACGCACGGGGCGAAGGTGTGGGGCTTGTCATGCTCAAGCCGCTGGCGACCGCGCAGCGGGATGGCGACAGGATTCACGCGGTCATCCGGGCCAGTGGCGAAAACCACGGCGGTCATGCCGCATCCCTGACCGCACCCAACCCGCGCGCCCAAGCGGCGCTGTTGCGAGACGTCTATAACCGCGCAGGGTTCGATCCACGCACGGTCAGCTATATTGAGGCGCATGGTACCGGCACGCCGCTGGGCGATCCGATCGAAATTGAAGCATTGCAAAGCGCGTTTTGCGATCTGACTGCCGAAGCCGAGGCGCGCCATGGCCCGGCACCGGCGCAGGAGTGCGCCATCGGTTCGGTGAAATCGAATATCGGACATCTGGAGTTGGCTGCCGGGATCGCCGGGCTGATCAAGGTGGTGTTGCAGATGCGTCACGGCGAAATCGCACAGTCGCTGGGATGTGACATCCTCAACCCTTACCTTAAGCTTGATGGTGGCCCGTTCCGGATTGCCAGTGTCGGCGGCGAATGGGCGCGACCGCTGGATGGGGCGGCCAACCGGGTGCCGCGCCGTGCCGGGGTTAGCAGTTTCGGCTTTGGCGGCAGCAACGCTCATGTGGTGGTCGAGGAATACATCGGTTCTGAGCTGTCGGATTCTGATTGCCCCGATTCTGATTGCCCTGATTCTGCGGCCCCTCATGGCCCCGAAATCATTCTGCTCTCGGCGCGCAGTCAGCCGCAGCTGGACGAAATGGCGCGCGCCCTTGCAGTGCATCTGAAGGGTCCGGGCCGCGATGCCCGGCTATGCGACATCGCGCATACACTGCAATGCGCCCGCGCACCGATGGACTGGCGGCTGGGCATTGTCGCCCGCAGCTTTGACGATCTGGTTGGGCTGCTGAACGCCCATCTGAATGGTGAGACCACAGATCAGGTGCAGGTAGGTCGTGCCAAAGACGGGCGGCGCATGACGTCGTTGCTGGAGCGTGACGATACCATGCGCGCCGCCGCCGAGGGGTTGGCAGAACGTGGCCACCTCGAAGATTTGCTGGCCTTGTGGATCGGGGGCTTTGACCTTGATTGGCGTAGGGTCCGGACCGGACGTATTGGTCGGACCGTCACGCTGCCGGGCTATCCCTTTGCCAAAACGCGCCTGTGGATCGACAAGGCAACAACGCCCGCTGCCCAGCCGAAACAGACGCCCGGGTATTCGGCGGAGTTTGACGGCAGCGAAAGCTTCCTGCGCGATCATATGGTTGGAGGACGGCGGGTTCTGCCCGGGGTCGTCGCGTTCGATCTGGTGCGTAACGCACTGGCAACGCAGGAAAATCCAAAGCCGATGTTCGAGATGATTGGCCATACCTGGACCCGGCCCATTGATCTGGAGGATGGCGCGCAGCGTGTTTCGGTGTCTTTCACGCCAGACCAGCAATACAAAATTACAGCGCGTGGTCCGAACGGTGATCACCACCATGCCGAGGGTACATGGCGTCACCTGCCGCAGGCTGAGCCTCGCCAGATCGACCTTGCCGCAGAGAGGACCGCCACCCCAGAGCATGGTGATCCCGCCGCGCTATATGCGCAATTCGATGCGATGGGGCTCTGTTATGGTCCTGCGCAGCGGGCAATCAGCGAGATTCGTACAGGGCCCGACCGCGTTCTGGTCCGACTGGAGCACCCCGAAACGGCAGACAAGGGGCGGGCGCTTGATCCGTCCATTCTGGATGGTGCGCTTCAGGCGGTGCTGGCGGCGCAGGACGGCGATAACGTGCTTCGCCTACCTTACACAGTACGCCGCGTCACGGTTCGTGGCCCGACCACTGCGCGCATGTGGGCGGTGATCCGGTCGGTCGCGCAAAATGCGCAGATCGACATCTGTGATGATGCTGGCAAGCTTGTCATTCAGCTGGAAGATTTCAGCAGCCGACCCGTCCAAACGCAAACCCAGGCTCGCGCAGCAGTTGTCGCGTCTGCGCCCCGCGCCACTTCTGCACCCAGCGCCGTTGTCGGCATCGCGCCGTCGGCCGCCGCACGGCAGGACGCGTCGCTTGCCTGCGTCACGGCGATTGCGGGGCGAATACTGGAAATTGATCCTGAAATGTTGGACCCGGACGCTGAACTGGGCGACTTCGGTTTTGACTCCATCACCATGACGGCCTTTGCCGCACGGATGAACAACGAGCTGTCGTTGTGTTTGACACCCGCCGATTTCTTTGAATTCGCAACGCTTTCAAGGCTCTCTGCCCATGTCTGCGACGATCTGAGCGATCAGCAACTGGGCCTGTCGACCACACCTGTGCCGCATGCGGCACCCTTTGAGGATCCCACTGGTGCGCGGGTCGAGGTCGCCGAACGGAGCGCCGCAACGCCGCAGGCGCGCGCCGACGACGATCCTGTCGTGATTGTCGGGCAAAGCGGGACGTTCCCGATGGCAGAAGACATCAACGCCTTCTGGGAAAACCTGCATACCGGGCGCGATTGCATCTCGCGCATTCCGGCTGACCGGTGGGATTGGCAGGCGATCGACGGCGATCCGCGCAATGAGCCGGGCAAGACCGACATCCACTGGGGCGGATTCTGCGGCGGCGTCTTTGCCTTTGACCCGCTGTTTTTCAATATTTCCCCACGCGAGGCGCGGTTGATGGACCCGCAGCAGCGTTTGATGCTGATTCATGCGTGGAAGGCGATTGAGGATGCGGGCCATTCGCCCCGCGCGCTGGCTGGCCGCCGGGTAGGCGTGTTTGTCGGCACCTCGTCCAGCGGCTATTGTGATATGATCGATGGCGCGTCCGGGGGCGAGGGATATGTCGCCACCGGTGCGGTGCCGTCGATTGGTCCCAACAGGATCAGCTATTTCCTTGACTTCCACGGTCCAAGCGAACCCGTGGAAACCGCCTGCTCCAGCTCTTTGGTCGCGCTACACCGCGCCGTGCAGTCGATCAATTCGGGCGATTGCGACATGGCTCTGGTCGGGGGCGTGAACACCATTGTCACTCCCGAGGCGCATATCAACTTTGCCAAGGCTGGCATGTTGGCGCGGGATGGGCGCTGCAAAACGTTTTCGGCGGACGCCAACGGATATGTGCGCGGCGAAGGGGCCGGTATGATCCTGATCCGCCGCCGGTCGGACGCCGAGCGTAGCGGCGATCCGATCCTTGCGGTGGTTCGGGCCACCGGTATCAACCACGGCGGACACGCCAATTCGCTGACTGCGCCCAATACCCAAGCCCAGTCCGAATTGATCGCACGCGTTTACACCAGCGCCGGGATTGATCCGCGTACTGTGGGCTATATCGAGGCACATGGCACCGGCACTTCGCTTGGCGATCCGGTCGAGATCAACGCGTTGAAATCAGCCTTTGCCAAGCTGCCGCAGGGCGATGGGGGTTTTTCCGGTGCGGGCTGCCGAATTGGCGCTTTGAAGACCAATATCGGCCATCTTGAGCTGGCCGCAGGTATCGCCGGAGTGATCAAAGTGCTGGCGCAATTCCGGCATCGCCGCCTTGCGCCCAGTCTGCATTGCGCCACGGTGAACCCCTACATAGATCTAGAGGGAACGCCGTTCAGCCTGATTAAAGAGGCTCAGGATTGGCTGCCAGTGCGCGACGCAATGGGGCGCGCGCTGCCGCTGCGGGCCGGGATCAGCAGCTTTGGCTTTGGTGGGGTGAACGCGCATATCGTGCTTGAGGAATACCGCCCAAGCCCGGATGCCGTTCAACCCCCTGCTGCGGGCGAGGGGCCCGCGCTGATCGTGCTTTCCGCGCAAAACACCGACCGCCTGAACGAGGCCGCTCAGGCGCTGGCCAAGGCGATTTCACCCGATATGGATCTGTTCGATCTGGCGCACACGCTACAGGTGGGTCGCCACGGAATGAGGCAGCGACTGGCCATCATCTGTGACACGCTTGAAGGGCTCAACCGTGCACTTGCGCTCTATCTCGCAAAAGGGGAAGGGCCGAATATCGTGACAGGGCGCGCGCCGGTTCGGTCCACCACCGCCGCACCTGACCCCGATGTGACGCCCGACGCGGTCGCGCGTCTCTGGGTCGATGGGGCGGTGGTGGATTGGGCGGCGCGTTGGAACGCGCCCCGCCCACGGTTGCGCCTGCCAACCTATTCCTTCTCGCGCGACGAATATCGCAACGACGGACGAACCGAAAAAAGCGCAGAGCAAGGACCGAGCCCCACCAGTGCCATCGTCCATCTGGACCCAGAGGCGTTCTATCTCCGCGATCACGTGGTTCAGGACCGTGCAATCCTGCCCGGTGCGATGAGCCTTGAACTGATCCGCCGGGCCGCTGCAAAAGACGGCGACTATCCCTTGGCGCTTCGTAAACTTGTGTGGCGTCGTCCGATCAGCCCGCCTGCCAGCTTGCGCATGACATTGGAACCGGCAGAAGACGGTCATATTTGCAGCGTCAGGTCGGACGGAGCACCCGGCGCAATTTTTGCGCAGGCCGAAATCCCCACCACGCCACCCGCGCCGGCAGCGCCACTGGATATCGAAGCCCTGTGGGGGGAGTGTCCGAAGTCCCACGATCCCGATTGGCTTTATGCGCGTTACGCCGCTTTGGGTATCACCTATGGGCCGGGGATGCGGGCGGTGCGTGCACTATCCTCGGGCGGTGATACGGTGATGGCCCGGTTGCAGGTTCCAAGTGCTGCTGAAACCGACGAAACCTTTGGCCTTCACCCCGCCATTCTGGATGGCGCTTTTCAGGCGGCGCTGGCCGCGTTCGCTGCCGATGGGGGCGACGAACTGGCGCTGCCGTTCGGGATAGACCGCGTCGAAATTCACCAGCCCACCAGTGCCGATATGGTTGCGTATCTGCGCAAGCGGCCCGGTGACGCGGGTATACTGCGGCTTGATATCGATCTGACCGACGAGCGGGGCGAAGTGGCGGTTCGGATTTCCGGGTTTTCCCTGCGGATCCTGCAAGCCTCGCCACCCGCGCGGCCCACGACCGCAGATACTGATGTTGCGCCCACGCCCACGCCGGTATCCGCGCGCGCGGAGATTGATGCCTGGCTTGTCGATCTGGTGGCGCGCGAAGCTGAAATTGCGGTGGATGACATCGCTATGGACGTGCCACTTGAGGAATACGGGATCGATTCCGTTTTGATTACCCGACTGACGGATGTGATGGAGGCGCGCTGCGGCCCGCTGTCAGGAAGCCTGTTGTTTGAGTATCGCACGCTGGATGCATTGGCCGGATATCTGGAGCAGGATCATGCTGCTTCCTTTGCTTCCCCGGCAATCAACGCGCCGAACAGTGTGTCTGTACCAGCCCGCGCCGCGCCCGAGTCGATATCGACCAACGGGCCCATCGCCATCATCGGCATTGCCGGGCGATACCCCGGCGAGCGCGATCTGGGCCAGTTCTGGGAAAACCTGGCAGGCGGGCGCGACAGCGTGACCGAAGTGCCGCAATCGCGTTGGGATCACACGAAGTACTATGACTCCGTGCGGCAGCCGGGCAAGACCACCGGAAAATGGGGCGGTTTCGTTGATGGTCACGACAGGTTCGATCCGTTGTTCTTCAACATAGCCCCCCGCGACGCCGCATTTATTGACCCGCAAGAGCGGTTGTTTTTGCAGTGCGCCTGGGAAACGTTGGAGGATGCCGGATACACGCGGGCGCGCTTGGCATTGCAGGGCGACACCGGCGTTTTCGTTGGCGTGATGTACGAGGAATATCAACTTTACGGTCCCGAACGCACCGCGGCAGGTCTGCCGACAGCCCTGACCGGCAGTGCCGCTTCCATCGCAAACCGGGTGTCGTATTTTTGCGATTTCCACGGCCCCAGTATTGCGATTGATAGCATGTGTTCCTCATCGCTCAGTGCCATTCACCTTGCGTGCGACTCCCTGCGGGCGGGCCGTTGTGCGACTGCCCTGGCCGGCGGGGTGAATCTGACGGTGCATCCCAACAAATACATTGCCTTGGCTCAGGCGCGTTTCCTGTCTGGCACAGGTCGATGCAAAAGCTTCGGAGAGGGGGGCGATGGGTACGTCCCGGCCGAAGGGGTGGGCGCGGTGCTGCTAAAACCGTTGGAGCAGGCGATGCGCGACGGTGACCGGGTGCATGGCGTCATCCTTGGCTCTGCCCTGAACCACGGGGGCAAGACGAACGGCTATACCGTACCCAACCCGCAGGCACAGGGCGCGGTGATCACCGCCGCATTGGCGCGGGCCGGTGTCGCATCCGATCAGATCAGCTATGTCGAGGCACATGGCACCGGCACCAAACTGGGCGATCCGATCGAGATCGCAGCCCTCAGCCGGGCCTTCGGTGACGGTGCGCCCCCCGGTTCTTGTGCCATCGGGTCGGTCAAATCCAACATCGGCCACAGCGAAAGCGCGGCCGGGATCGCGGGGCTGACGAAGGTTCTGTTTCAGATGCGGCATGGCCAGCTCGCGCCATCGCTGCATTCTGAAACGCTGAACCCCAGGATCGCCTTTGGCCCATCCCCCTTCCGGGTGCAACGCAGCCTTGAACCTTGGGAACCCGGGACGCGGCGTATCGCTGGCTTGTCGTCGTTCGGGGCAGGCGGATCAAACGCGCATTTCATTCTGGCCGAACAACCGACAGCTCCGCTGCGCGCCTCTGATATCGCGCTTGAAACCGGTCCGGCAATCTATCCGTTTTCGGCCCGTGACCCTGAACGCCTGCGCGCGCAACTCGGTCAATTCCACGCCGCGCTGGCATCGCTGGAAGACGCCGATTTGCCTTCGGTCGGCTTCACCTTGCAAGAGGGGCGCGAGGGGTTCGAGGAACGGCTTGCCATTGTTGCCGATAACCGGGCCGATTTGATCGCCACGCTGGGCGATGCCTTGGCCGGGGTCGATGGCGGTGCGGTATTCCGGGGCAGTGCGGCGCGTGGGGCAAGGGCGGTGGATCTGTCCGCGCCGCTTGCGCAGATTGCCCAAGCTTGGACCCTTGGAAGTCCGGTGGATTGGGCAGATTTGCGGCGCGGGCCGCCGCCTTCGCCCATCAGCCTGCCCACATATCCCTTTGCCGAAGATTTCTGCTGGCTTCCCGATATCGAAGCCGCCCCGGCACCGCAGGCCGCCCCCCTGCCGCTGTTGTTCACGCCGACGTGGCGGGACCAACCCGGCGGGACCAACCCACAGACCGCAGGACGGCGCATCGTCGTTATCTGCGGGGCCGATGTGGATATAGATGGCGGGCCGGAGGCCCCCGAGATCGAACGTCTCATCCCGCCACAAGGACCGGCTGACGAACGGTTCGGTTTCTGCGCGGCGGGCGTGATGCGCCTTATCCAGCGCATTGCGCAATCACCGCAGGCTTTGATCCAGGTTGTGGTGCCCGCCACCGGCCCCGACGCGGGGCTCGAAGGACTTGGCGGCCTGCTGCGCTGCGCGGTGTTGGAGCATCCGGGCCTGCGCTGTCAGTTGATCGCCATGGACGGTGACCAGTCCGATCCGGCAAAGGCATTGGCGCGCGATGCCGCAGATGGTGCCGAATGGAGCATGATCCGACACATGCGCAGCCGTCGCATGGTCCGCCACTGGCAAGAGATCACAGCGCTCGATCCGGCAACACCTTGGCGGGACGGCGGCGTCTACCTTTTGACTGGCGGGGCGGGCGGGATCGGTGTGCATGTGGCGCAGGAAATCGCCGCCTCTGGCGTCCGTCCAGCCCTTTGGCTGACCGGACGTTCGGCATTGGACGCGGATGGCGAAGCGCGGCTTGAGAAAATTCGCAAGCTGGGCGCCACGGTTCACTATTGTCGCGTCGATATCACCAACAGGCTGGCCGTTTGCGAATTAGTGCAACGGATCGAGCGTACCTCGGGTTCAATCACCGGAGTGTTCCACGGCGCGGGCATCACCCGCGATGGCCTACTGGCGGGCAAAACCGAGCAGACGCTGCACGCGGTTCTAGCGCCAAAAGTTGCGGGCACGCTGGCGCTGGACGATGCCTTGGGGGACAGGGCGCTGGATTTCATGGTGCTTTTCGGCTCGGTGGCCGGTGCGCTCGGCAATCCGGGGCAGGGGGATTATGGCGCGGCCAACGGCTACCTTGATCGGTTCGCCGAGCTGCGCAACGCGCGCGTTTCGCGGCGCGGGCATTGCGTCGCCATCGACTGGCCCTATTGGCGTGACGGGGGCATGCGGATGGCCGAGCGCGCCATCGCCGGGACCGAGCGTGCGGTAGGTGTGCGCCCACTGGACACTGGCCCGGCGCTTGCGGCCCTGCGTGCCATTCTCGCACGCCGCTCCGACGACCAAGTGCTGGTGCTGGACGGCGATCATGCGCGGCTGCGCGCATTGATGCAGCCCCCAAAAACTGCGGCGCAGCCATCGCGGGCAACCGCCGATGCCACTGTGACACAATCCCGCGA
Organism: Puniceibacterium sp.; assembly: GCA_024636635.1. GTDB lineage: Bacteria > Pseudomonadota > Alphaproteobacteria > Rhodobacterales > Rhodobacteraceae > Puniceibacterium. The sequence continues at coordinate 24,897 of JAGXGV010000057.1, read as the reverse complement.
TGATATTGTCGCCGTGATCAAGCAGGCATTTTGCGCCACCCTTGGCGTGCACAAGGATCACCTGAAGCCGGATGAATCCATGGACCGGTTCGGCGTGGATTCTGTCTTGGCGCTTGATATCATCGCCGCGCTGACACCTCACTTTGGCCCATTGCCGCCGACACTTCTGTTTGAATTTCAGACGATTTCGCGGCTGGCCGACGAACTGGCGGGGCGCAATGCGCCCGAACCGGCACCTCGGACCGGGTCCCGCGCGGTGTCGGAAGTGGCCCGCACCGGCGACGTTGCAATCATTGCGGTCGCGGGGCGTTACCCTGGCGCCGAAACCATCGAAGATTTCGCCGAAGCCCTGCGCGAAGGGCGCGATTGCATCACCGAACTGCCGCCCGCGCGGCAGGCCCTTATCCCGCGCTATTCCGCCAAGAAGGGTGAGCCTGGGGCAAGCCATTGCAAATGGGGTGGCTTTCTTAGCGATATTGACATGTTCGACGCGGAATTCTTTGGATATTCACCGCGCGCCGCAGAACTGGCCGACCCACAGGAGCGGCTGTTCCTGCAGGTTGTCTGGCACTTGTTCGAACGCGCCGGACTGACCCGCGCGGCGCTTTCGCAGCGGTATGACCGCCGCGTTGGCCTGTTTGTTGGCGCAATGTATAACCAATATCCCGGTTTGGCCCCGGATCTGGAAACGCGCAACATGCTGGCGCTGTCATCTTATGCGAGCATCGCCAACCGCGCCTCGTACTTCTTTGATCTCCAAGGGCCCAGCCTGGCCATAGACAGTATGTGTTCAGCCGGGCTTCAGGCGGTGCATCAGGCCTGTCAAAGCCTTGCGTCCGGGGAATCTCGGCTGGCTGTGGCGGGGGGCGTAAACCTCTCGATCCACCCGGCCAAGTTCGAAATGCTCAGCCGTGGTGGTCTGGCGGGCAGCGGGCCGGACAGCCGTGCCTTCGCGCCGGATGGTGATGGGTATCTGCCAGCCGAAGGCGTGGGCGCGGTCCTGTTGAAACCGCTAAGCGATGCGCAGCGCGACGGCGACAGGGTGCTGGGCGTGATCCGGGCCAGCCGCGCCAATCACGCGGGCCACTCGGCGGGCTTTGCCGTGCCGGATGCCGAGGCGCAGGCGCAGCTTCTTGGCGAAACACTGGGCGCGGCCGGAATCCAAGCCGGAGAAATCGGATATGTCGAGGCGGCGGCGACCGGTGCCCGGCTTGGCGATGCGATCGAGCTGCGGGCACTGGCGCAGGTGTTCGCCGACACTGGTCATGCCGCACCTGCCTTCGGATCGGTCAAGGCGAGCATCGGCCATGCCGAGGCGGCATCGGGGTTGGCGCAATTGACCAAGGTGCTGTTGCAATTGCAGGATCGTCGCCTCTTTCCCGCCTACGGTTTTGCCCGGGCTGCCGACGCAGGGCGTTTCGACGGCTTGCCGCTAGCACCGCAGATTGAGGGGGCCAATTGGCCCACACGACGGATCGACGGGGTCGAGCAGCCGCGTCGTGCGTTGATTCAATCCTTCGGAGCGGGCGGATCGAACGTCGCGCTGATCGTTGAAGAAGCCGCGCCCGGACCTGTTGGCGCATTGGCTGAAGCGAAGGCGCGGGCCTATCCGCTCTCGGCGCGCACGCCAGAACGACTGGATGTCGCACGTCGCACGTTGGCCGCCTATTTGCGCAAACACGCCGATATCTGCCCCGAAGCGTTGGCCCGCACCCTGCAATATGGGCGCGAAACCTTTGACTGTTGCGCCGAATTCACCGCCCGAAACGTTCCCGACTTGATTGCCGCGCTGGAGAATGACGCACCGCAACAATCCACGACACATCCGGTCGCACCAGAGGGGGCAATGGTCATCCTGCCCGGCTATCCCTTTGCGCGGGATCGCCACTGGTTGTCCGCAGGGGGCGAGGCCGCGTCGCCGGGTGTGGAAATGTTGCCACTTGGGGTGATCCGGAACACTCTTGCGACCGAGCTGGGAATGAAGGCCGAGGCGATCGACACAGCACTGCGGTTTGAGCATCTGGGCGCGGATTCCATGGTGCGCACCCGTCTCATTCACGAGATTGAGGGCAGTTTCGGTCTGACCCTGACCCCCGCTGACCTCGACCGCCACCCGACGCCCGATGCACTCGCCGCGTATCTGTCGGTGCAGGGACCAGCGGAACCGCCCAAAAGGCAGGCCCCCCCGGTTAGCCACCGGCTGAGCGCGGCACAAGAAGGGCTGTGGGTGCATCAGGCGCTTTATCCCGATAGCCCGGAATATAACGTCCCGCTGGCGTTTCGCGGTCGAGGGTTAAGTTATGAGGCGCTTGGGCTGTCGATGGCGCGGCTGATCGCGTTGCACCCGATCCTTGGTGCGTGCGTCACCGATCGGAAAGATGGGCTACACTTGGCCCCGCTTGCACAGGCGTCCGAACTGCGTCGAATGGCGATCCCGAAGGAAATCGACGAGGACGTATTTATCGCTCGACGTGTCGCGGAACCCTTTGATCTAGGCGAAGGTGTGCTGCGCATCGAGCAACTGATCGGCGGTCCGTTGGAGCCTGATGAGAGCATTGTTCTGATTGTCGTGCATCACATCGCCACCGATGGCACAACTTCGGCTGTGATCACCGCCGATTTCTGGGCGGCCTACGATCATTTCGCCGCCGATGGCCCGCTGCCTGATCCGGCAGAGGGCGCTGACTACGCGGAATTTGCCGGGTGGGAGGCTGAATTCATCACTTCGCCACGGGGAATAGCGCAGCGCCGTCATTGGCTGGAGCGGCTCGAACCATCCGCTCCGACGTTGCACCTACCCTTCGAGCGGACCGTGGGCGCCGATACATTACCTGTCAACCGCGTGACGAAGCGAACCCTGTCTACAGAGTTTGGCGCACGGCTGGTCGACGCGGCGCAGGATTATGGGGTCAGTGCTGCCTCTCTGGCCCTTGCTGCGCTGGCGGTCGTGTTGCACCGCTACAGCGGCGAAACCGATATCGTGGTGGGGGTGCCAACCCTGCGTCGCCCGTCACGCCGGTTTGCCCGGACGGTAGGATATTGCGCCAATACAATCACCCCGCGCCTGACTGTCCTCCCCGAGATGTCATTTACCACTCTGGCAAAGTCGATCCACGGTGAAATGAACACGAGCCTTGCCAATGCCGACTACCCCTTTGCCGAAATCGCGCGCGCGCGTGGAGGCACCAGCGCAGGCGCGCCGCCGTGGCGGGTGAGCTTTGCGTATCACAACTTTGGCTTCGACCCGGCGGATCTGGCGATCATGGCGCGGGGCGATTTGCGCTACATGGCCGATATACGCCAGGCAGGGGGGGCTGGTATTGATCTTGAGCTGGTGAACGGCTCCGACGGGCTGCACATTTCTGCCGCTTTCGATGCCAACCGGTTCGAAGCGAGCGGTGTCGAACGCTTTGTTACCCACCTGCAAGAATCGCTGCACAGTGGCCTTGACGCGGGCAACACCCCCGTAGGCAGGATGCCGCTGCTGAGTGAGCGTGAGCTGGAGCGTGCGCTTGCCTGTGCCCCGGTCACGGGGGGTGAAACGGCCCCGCCTATCCACACCACGATCTTTGCGCAGATGAAAAAGACGCCCGGTGCGGTGGCGATGGTCGATGATGACATCACGATGACCTATCGCGCGCTGGAATTGCGGGTAAAGCATATCGCGCGGATCCTTGAGCGGCATGGGGTCAGACAGGGCGATCGTGTCGGTGTGTTGTTGCCACGCGGGGGGGATGCCGTCGCGACGATGCTGGCCACCTTCAGTGTCGGAGCAGTGTGGGTGCCGCTTGATCCTGAGTGCCCGCAAACACGGCTATCGCTTATCCTGCGTGATGCGAAAGTGCGCTGTGTGGTATCGCACAGTGAACTGGCCACGCGGATCGGCGCGGCCAAACCCCAAGACGGTGCTATGATCGATATTGCGCGTGAACGGCCCGGCCTTGCGGCGCGGTTTGCGCGGCTTCCAAGGGCGAATGTGTCTGCACTCGATCCGGCCTATATCATCTACACTTCCGGATCGACGGGCACGCCCAAGGGCGTGGTGATCGGACATGGCGCGCTTGCCCATCATTGTGCTGCCGTCGCTGATGCTTATGGGCTGGGGCCTGCTGATCGGGTGCTGCAATTCGCCCCGCTGGCCGTCGATACGTCAATCGAACAGATATTGCCGCCGCTAAGCGTTGGGGCCAGTCTGATCGTGCGGCCAACCGAACTGCCCACGGCCGAGGTATTCTTGACCTTTCTGCGCGATCACTGTGTTTCGGTCGCCGATCTGCCACCGGTCTACCTGCACGAGGTGTTGCGCGGCTGGAAACGAAACGGCGCGGAAATCAGCGCGCTGCAGCTGCGTCTGATGATCGTCGGGGGCGAGGTTTTGTCGCCCGAGGTGGCCGCTGCTTTCATCAGCATGGCACCTGAACATCTGCGCTTGATAAATGCCTATGGACCGACCGAGGCGACGGTAACGGCACTGATCCACACTGTCACGCGGTGCGACGAAGGGCGTTCGGTGCCGATTGGCCGTCCGCTTGCTGGGACCGAGGTGCATATTCTGGACCCGCTCGGCAATCCGGTGTCTGACGGGATTATCGGCGAGCTGTATCTTGGCGGCGCGCGCCTTGCCCTCGGATATCACGGGCACACGGAAATGACGCGTGACCGGTTTCGCACCCATCGGATTGGAAAGCGGGATGTGGTCCTGTACCGCACCGGCGACCTGGCCTCTTTCGGCCTCGATACGGGGGGGCAGGTGTTTTTTCATGGTCGAAGCGACGATCAGGTGAAAATCCGCGGACACCGCATCGAGACAGGTGAAATCGAGGCGGCGATCATCGCTTGCGGCATCGGAGAAGCTGTTGTCGTCGTCAAAACAAATCCCGCGGGAGATGCGCAGATCCTGGCCCACCTAGGCACCGGCGGCGAAGCAGTCGATATTCGTGCGTTGCGCAAGGGTCTGGCCGCGCGGCTGCCACTCCATATGGTGCCTTCGGATTGGATACAACATCACGCCCTGCCCAAAACGGCGAGCGGTAAGTCCGATCGCCGCGCGTTGAGCCAGCCCAAGACATCCAGTGAGACGGGACATGAAACGCCCACTGCGGATGGGAAAGGGGGGGACGGGATCGAACGCCGGCTTGCCGCGCTCTGGGCCGAGGTTCTTGGCCGCGATAGCGTGAATCCCGACGAGACATTTGAAGAGGCGGGGGGGCACAGTTTGCTGACCGTGCGCCTGATTGATGCCATCGCCGACAGGTTTGGCCAGCGCCTTTCGGTGTTCGATCTGGCCGAAGCGCCGTGTATCCCCGCGCAGGCGGCGCTATTGCGCAGCCGGGGGCACGCCCCGGCTGACGGTGGATCCCTGATTGTGCCACTGCGGCACGGCGATGTTGTGCTGCCACCAGTGTTCCTTGTGCATCCGGTGGGCGGCGGACTGTCGCATTATTCGCCTTTGGCCGAAACGCTGGACGATGGGCGCGCGATATTTGGTATCCGCGCACGCGGGCTGGAACCGGGCGAGGCGGTCGGGCCAGCCTCGATTGAAGGTATGGCGCGGCTCTATCTGAACGAGATCCGCAAAGTTCAACCACACGGGCCCTACACCCTGATCGGTTGGTCGATCGGTGGGATCATCGCCCATGAAATCGCCCGTCAATGTGTCGAAGCGGGTGAAAGCATCGCCTTTCTGGGGATGATCGACAGCTATACACCTGCGGCTTTGGTCCGGATGGATCGTGGCGTGGCGCACGATGACGATACGGCGCCTCAAGTACTGGGCCGGTTGTTCCTGAGCGACTTGTTTGGCGAGGAGGTGGATTTGGCTGAAGGAGAGGATCCAGTCGCCGCAGCCTTGGCATCAGCGCGCGTGGCGGGCGTTCTGCCAAGGGCGGACGCCGCAATGATCGGGCGGCTTTACCGGGTTTTTGCCACCAACAGACACGCCTTGTCGCGCCACGAACTCACGTCGCGCGCCGTTCCCGCCACCTTGTTTTGCGCCACGCAAAACGGTGGCGAATTGTCGGAAACCGGGTGGCGTGCGCTGACCGGTCCGACACTATCGGTGCATCTTGTCGAGGCAGATCATTATTCGATAATGAGCAAGCCGTGCCTTGCTAAATGGGGCCCCGCAATTCATGGTATGGTTCGACAAACCACAGACCTAGATCTTTTGCGCAGCACCGGTTCGACATGACGAACACTGCGCAAAATAATTGGCCCTTGTGCGCCTATCTTTCCGTACCGTTTGGGAGATTTGTAACAAATATGACGTATGATCGCGCGCCCATACGCTGGCTTTCGGCGAGAATTAAAGGGTGCTTTGCCGGATGACCTATGACAGCGATTGTGAAGATGATCTTGTCGAGACGAGAGAGTCCCGCGCGTGGCGGTTGCGGCTGTGCCTTTTGGTTGTTCTGCTTGCGGCGGCTGTCGGGCTGGGGTTGTTTTGGAACCGCATTGTGATAACCGTTCATTCGGGTGAAGCGGGCGTTCTCTACCGCTGGGTCAACGGCACCGAGATGGACCAAATCTATGGCGAGGGTGTCCATATCATCTGGCCCTGGAACGTGATGACGGTTTACAGCGTGCGCCTTGAAACGCGCGAACGCGCTTTCACCATGCTGACAATGGGTGGCCTGCCGATTGATCTGGAAATCGCCGTGCGCTATCGGCCCGATCTGCGCATGTTGCCTTTGTTGCACGTCGCGGTGGGGCCCGATTATCTGAACAAAATCCTGTTCCCCGAAACCGAGGCAGTACTGCGTCGTGCCGTGGGGCAATACACGCCTGAACAGGTCTATACGAGTGACAGAGGGTTCCTTGAATCGATTGTCGTGAGCAGCCTTACCAATACTGAAGACCGCTATGTTATCGTCGATGATGTGCTGGTCCGAAGTGTCAAGCTCCCTCCTGCAGTACGCGAGGCGGTCGAGAAAAAGCTGACCCTATCGGAAGAGCAGAAGGCCTATGATTACCGCATCGGAATTGAACGCAAAGAGGCCGAGCGCAAGGTGATCGAGGCCGAGGGAATAAAAAGCTACCAGGACATCATAAAACAAAGCCTCACGGCGGATTTGTTGCGTTGGCAGGGCATACAGGCGACGCGTGATCTCGCCATGTCACCCAATTCCAAGACTGTGGTTATTGGTGGCGGCCCTGATGGGATGCCGTTGATCCTTGGCAGCGACAGGTGATTTTGTGACGGGTGACCATGCGCCCGCCCCGTCGCATTTTTTACGCCCCCGGCCACGGTGGCGTCTTGGAGCGGTTCTGTTCGCCGCGGTGTGTCTGGTTGCAGCCGCCGGTTTGGCGGTCATGGGAATCGGTAATCCCGACCGGAGTATTTCGGTCGCCCAGGCTTGGTCAACCGACGCGCAGGATGCCCAGTACCGTATCGTTGCAGTCCACGACAGCGACGACGAAGATAGTAGCTTTGTCAACGGAGCGAAGATGGCCGTCGCCCGGGTCAACGACGACCTCGGCGGTATCCTGGGTCGGCCCGTTGTTCTGGAACTGAAGGCCGATCCCTTTATCGCAGAGCGAAAGCCGCTTGAGCAGGTGGTCAAGGCAACGCTCGCTTTGGCAGAGGAAATCGTCGCGCAGAGGGATTTGCTGGCCGTCATTGGTCACACTGGATCGGATTCCGCAATAACCGCCAGCGCCGTCTATGACCGCAACGAAGTGTTGTATTTGTCGACCCACGCTACAGAAACATCGCTGTCCAACCATGACCTCGACACCGTATTCGCGCTGGTACCGAACAACGCAACAAATGCGCAGATGTTGGCGCAATATGCGCACCTCAACGGGCTGAAGCGGTTCGTCTTGCTGTCGGATAAATCGGAATACGCACGTGAAAGCACTAATTTCTTCATAGAGGCGGTTACCCATTCAGGCGGCGAGATCGTTTATCGCAGCCATTTGGGCGACGACAAACGCTCAATCGGGCAAGTATTGTTGTATATTTTGGATAACTCAGGGTTCGGGCCGTCCGATTTCGACGCGTTTTTCGTTGTCACATCAGATTCGCTGGAAACGGCCCGCTTCATCCGGCAGTCGCGCGCGCTGGGGCTGAAGTCCCCAATTCTTGGAATGGAATACATCTACTCCGATTCCATGGTTGATGCAGCGGGTAAAGATGCGATGGTGGATGTCGTCGGAGTATCGCTTTTCGATGCTGAACCAGCCTCGGACGATGCGAGGGAATTTGCTGCTGATTACACTGTAAATTACGACCGGCCGCCGGACGTTGAAGCGGCCCTTGGCTACGATAGCGTCATGCTGGCGTATGATGCCGTGGCACGTAAGGGCAATGTTAACGGGCTCGAGCTTGCAGATACGATCAAGCTCGCGCGGTACAACGATCCTTTCGTGGGTGTAACAGGACCCCTTCTGTTCGATACCAAAGGCGCGATTGTGGACACGAATGCGTACATCGTGCGCCACGACGGCAGTGATTTCCATACAGTGAAATCCTTTTCTATTCCTCTTTCCGATGATATCGTTCCCCGAGTCGGGCGCCGCTAGGTTGACCGGGTGCCACGCAAATTGATGAAAGTCGCGCCATGATCCTGTTTTTCAATCCTTGGATTTTACTGATTTGGGTCATTGCAAGCTGGATGATCGGCATGCTGGGGCGCGACACCCGGTTCGGATTTGCAGGAAATTTTGTGATCGCCTTTCTGTTCAGCCCCCTCGTTGGGGTGATTGTCCTGATTGCCTCCGCACGGCCTGGGCGTGTGGTGCGCCGCCGAGATAGCAAAAGGTAACACTGGACTGATTTGTTGAATTTGGATTGAATTTATTGCAGAAATGTCTTTGCGTGGGGCCGTTGATAAGCTAAAGTTTGGAAAACCCTTTAGGGTCAGAAATATCATGCATTTCTCCAATTCTGTCATAGTTTTGGAGGCAAAGCCAAAACTAGGAGAATTCCATGACTGCTAAAGCCGAAAATATCGCGTCCGAGCATCCTGCTGAAGCGCTTGTGCCTCGCGGATATACACAAGACATCGTAACCGACAATCTTATCAAGGATTATGTGATCGCCTCCGTCGCGGCCAGCATCGTGCCGGTTCCCTTGTTCGACATCGCAGCTGTCATTGCAATCCAGCTGCGCATGATCCAGAAATTGTCGGAACAGTATGACAAACCGTTCTCGGACAGCCTTGGCCGCAAGGTGATCTATGCGCTTGCCGGAGGCGTATTTGGCTATAGTGCGGGCTATTTCGTGGCCGCTAGCGCGACCAAGCTGATCCCGGGCATCGGCTGGATGATCGGTATGGTCTCCCTGCCAGTAGTCGCTGGTGCGTCCACGTATGCCGTCGGAAAATCCATTGCCAACCATTACGAAGAGGGCGGTACATTGTTGGATTTCAATGCTGACAAAATGCGCCGTTTCTACGATGAGCAGTTCGAAAAGGGCAAAACCGTCGCCCGCCGTGCCAAGGGCACCGTCAGTGGCGACGAGGACAAGACCGCCACGACAACAAACTGATCCACGCGGCATCTAATGTCGTAAATCCTGTCCTGTTCTGACTGTCCGACGGTGAAGCGACCCTTCCTGTCGGATGATCGGGGTACATCCCGGTTGTAAACGTGCTGCGACGTTCGCTTATCGGGGTTACGCTCCTCGATCTTGGCCAGATGCTGCACGGCTCTGACCCCGTCAACGCTCAAGGGCTCGACAAAAGGTGCGTCGAAGGTTTCGAGGTTCACAGCCCCGTGAATAGTCACACGACCACGCCCTGCTGTGCTGAGAACCGCTGGATTTGCCCCAACCTTCACCCAGTCGAATGCAGGCTTAGTCTGGTATTCCGGATGCACCGCATCCCTTGCCCGACAGGGTTATGCGAAGCTTGATCCCGAGGGGGGGCAAAGTAGACGGCTGCATCTGCAGGTAGCGCACGCATCAGGCGTTCATTGAATGCGATGAAAGTGGCCTGTATTTGCGATGATGCCACGCGCGGCAGCGGCTTGGGCTTGCGGTACTCAAAGCCCAGTCGTGCCAGAAGTTTGATGCAGTCGCAAAGACATAGGCGGCAGGGCCACCGAACGTGACCAAAGCGACGGCAGCAATAGGATGCGCCGCCGCGGCCACGCGCGTGGACACCAGCGGATGAAACCGGCTTCGCAGTCATGACATCGAAGTCCAGAACTGGAACAGCAGGCCCGATGCGAACGCGCCGACAAGCGACAGGCTGATGTAGAGCGCGAAGACCTGCGGCTTGGCCAGTGCCCAGACCGCCATGGCCGCCGGGATCGAGGTGACGCCGCCTGCGACAAGGAACGCCATACCGGCACCCGGCGCCATGCCCTGTTCGATCAGCCCGCCCACCAGCGGCAGCGCCGCATAGCCGTTCAGGTAGGCCGGCACGCCCACCAGCGTGGCCGTGACAATGGGCAACAGCCCTTCACCGCCCAGGGCAGCCGTCACGGTTTCCGCCGGGATCCAGGCCAGCATCAGGCTTTCCAGGAGGAAGGCGAGCGTTAGCCATTTGGCAAGGAACAGGGTTGTGGTCAGTGCGGTCTTGCCGAACTTCGCACGCCGGTCAGGCTGTTCCCAAAAGCGCCAGACAACCGGCTTGGGCGCGCGGATCTTTGCCCCGCCGCAGCCACCGTTGCCAATCCCGTCACGGAGCGGGTCGGCAAAGGCACCGCCCCTCATCATCAGGTGCACCACCGTGCCGCCGAACAGACCCAGCCCAACGGCTGCCAGCGTCTTGGCCACGGCGAACTCCAGATCAAGCACACCTGCCGTGAGCACGAACATCGACGGGTCCATGATCGGCGAGGCCAGCCAGAAGGCCATGACCGCCGACAGCGGCACGCCCATCGCCAGAAGCGCCGCAATCAACGGGATCACCCCGCAAGAACAGAAAGGCGAGATTCCTCCCGCCAGCGCGCCCATCCCGATCATCAGGATCGGCGCGCCGGTAAAGGCCTTCGCGATCAGGTTGTCCGCGCCCGTCGCATTGGCCCAGGCCGCGATGGCAATCGACAGGATCAGGAAAGGTGCCGTGTTCAACAGCGCAGTGCCCGCGAACAGCGCACTGCCTGTCGCCTGGGCTGGGTCGAACACCGCCAGCGCCGCAAGGATCAGCGCCGAGGCAAGCCAGACGCGCTGGTCCAGCCAGAGATGGCGGAGGGCGGACCTCAGACCAGGCTTTGCGAGGGTTGTGTCAATCATCACTAAATTTCCAGAAATACAGTTGTTTCAGGGTGAGAAAAAAGCAGCATCCATCTCATGCCGCATCCTCCGAAGGTTGGACCGCAACACCTGCGCAGCATTCAGAGGTCAGAAAGCCGACAAGCCCGCGCATTGCCGGAAAATCAACACGGTTGAACACTTCGCGCCCCTGCCTGTCCTGTAGCACCAACCCCGCACCGACCAGCGTCGACAGATGATGCGCCAGTGTCGAAGGCGCGAGGCCAAGATGGTCACCAATATCGCCGACGCGAAGCCCGTCTTCCCCCGCCTTTACCAAAAGGCGAAAGATCGACAAGCGGGCATCATGGCCAAGGGCTGCAAGGGCGCGGGCTTTGGGGGTGCTTGTTGTCATAATTCCAAAATAACTAAATATCTAGTTTTGTAAACGATTCTCTTTCTTGCAGCCGCTGGTGGCGCGGTTGACGGCACTCGTTCCCGCGACAAGCCTGTCCGCAGTCAGGTCGTGCCGCAAGGCTCTTGGGCGGACTTCAGCGGCCAGCACTGCGTCGATCAGCGCCGCGAATCCCGGCCCGAGGTCGGGGTTCCGGCGATACCGGACCCATTGTGCGTCACGCCTGTCGAGGACCAGACCAACCTCGGGCAACACCTTCATATGCCGCGAAAACTGGCTCTGGCCTGCATCAAGCCGCGCCATCAGTTCGCAGTCGCAATGCTCGCCTCCGTCCCGAGAAGGGCGAGTGCTGCGCGACGGGTCGGCTGATCTGTATGTGGCGTTCACATGGTTGCCCCTATTGACCTCGGCGCGCTGATGGATATCAATGCACTACAGACGGGGGCGTCCGCGCGTTTACGTGGGCTGAGAAGCACCCTTTGAACCTGAACCAGATCATGCTGGCGTAGGGAGTCTGCGGTGCAACGGTTTGGGCTTAGTCTGGTCCTGTCTTTGCCCCGCGTCTCCCCGCCCGCCAAGGGGAGCGAGATGAACCAGACCGGGACCTATCTGCACCAGATGCGCGCGACAGCGCCATTGGTGCACAACATCACCAATTTTGTGGCCATGAATGTCATGGCAAATGTGCTCCTCGCGGTGGGTGCGTCACCCGCCATGGTGCACGCGCGCGAAGAAGCGGCGGAATTCGCCGCTCTTGCGCAGGCCCTGACCGTCAATATCGGCACGCCTGATCCCGACTGGGGCGCCGCCATGCAGGATGCTGCAAAGGTAATGAACGACCACAAACGGCCTTGGGTGTTCGACCCGGTGGGCGTGGCCGCAACGCGCTTTCGACAGGACCTGTCGCAGGAATTGCTGGCGCTGAAACCGAAGGTCATTCGCGGCAATGCGTCCGAAATCCTGACGCTTGCAGGTCTGTCCGGATCGGCGCGCGGGGTGGATGCAGGCGACAGTGTCGATGCGGCCATGGACGCGGCAACTGCCCTCGCGCAATCTACCGGCGGCGTGGTCGCGGTATCCGGCCCGGTGGATTTCGTGACCGACGGCACACGCGCCTTCCGGGTATCAAACGGGCATCCGCTGATGACGCGTGTGACGGTCTTGGGCTGTTCGCTCAATGGCGTGATCGCGGCGTTCTGTGTGGGCCAGCCCGCGCTGGAGGCAACGGTTGCCGCATTGGCAAGCTATGGCTTGGCGGGCGAGGTCGCGGCTCAGACAGCGACCGGGCCGGGCAGCTTTTTGCCCGCGTTTCTTGATGCTCTTGCAGCGCAGACGCCTGAGGATCTGACCACTGGCGCAAAGGTCAGTGCGGCATGATCGGGCCGATCTATGCCATCACCGACCCCCACGCGCCGCTGCCCGTAACCGCGCAGGCCATGGCCGCTGCACACGGCGGGGCTTGGGCCGTGCAGTTGCGCGACAAGAATGCCTCGGATGAGGAGCTGACAAATCTGGCGCGTGGTCTGCTGGCCGCGCTGCGTCCGCTGGGCGTCAAGCTCATCATCAACGACCGGCTCGATGTGGCCTGCGCGGCGGATGCCGATGGTTTGCACATCGGGCAAGGCGACGGCGACCCGAAACTGATACGCGCGCGGCTCGGGCCGGGCAAACTGGTGGGCCTGTCTGTAGAGACGCTTGCGCAAGGCACGGTAGTGCCGTCCTGCGTGGATTATATCGGCATCGGACCGGTGCGTGCGACAGCGACAAAGCCCGATCATGCGCTTCCCATTGGGATGGACGGTCTGGCAGCGATTGTCGCTCGGGCAAGGGTGCCAGCCTTTGCCATTGGTGGCGTGGGGCCGGGGGATGCGCCCGCAATCAAACGTACCGGCGCGGTGGGCATTGCGGTCGTATCGGCCATTAGTCGCGCGGCAGACCCCCAAGCGGCGACCCGCGGGCTGTGCCAAGAGTGGGGGCAGGCATGATACCCAATATCCTGTCAATTGCCGGCTCGGACCCGTCCGGCGGCGCAGGCATTCAGGCCGATATCAAGGCCATTTCAGCCAATGGCGGCTATGCCATGGCCGCGATCACGGCCCTGACGGTGCAGAACACCTGCGGCGTGCGAGGCGTGCAGATGGTGGCGCCCACCTTCGTGGCCGACCAGATCCGGGCGCTGCGCGATGACATCCGCATCGATGCGGTGAAGATCGGGATGCTTGGCACCGCAGAGATCATCCAAGTGGTGGCCGACGCGCTGCACGGGCTGGACGCACCCATCGTCCTTGACCCCGTTATGGTGGCCAAAGGCGGCGACCGTTTGCTAGAGGCCGAGGCCGTGGCAGCGTTGCGCGCGCTGCTGCCGCGCGCCACGGTCATCACCCCCAACCTGCCAGAGGCTGCCGACCTGCTGGGTCAGCCAGAGGTCAAGATCCGCGCAGTGATGGAAGCGCAGGCGCGCGACCTGCTCGCGCTTGGCCCCGCTGCCGTCTTGCTGAAGGGCGGGCATCTGGCGGGCGAGCAAAGCCCCGACCTGCTGGCCGACGCCGACGGCCTGACATGGCTTCCGGGCCCTCGCCACGCCACCAAACAGACCCACGGCACTGGCTGCACCCTGTCCTCTGCTCTGGCCACGTATCTGGGCCACGGCCTGCCGCTGGCCAAGGCCGCCGAGCGGGCCAAACGCTATGTCGCGGATGCGATTTCGCAAGCTGATGCGCTGGTCGTGGGCCGTGGCCACGGCCCGACCCACCATTTCCACGCCCTGAAAGGACGACCATGAGCTTTACGCAAACCGTATTCGACCAAACGGCAGACCTTTGCGCGACGATCCGCGCGATGCCGTTCAACCGCACGCTGGCCGATGGGTCGCTGCCTCCGGATGTGTTTCGCCACTACATGATTCAGGACGCGCATTACCTTGAAGGGTTCGCGCGGGCCCTTGCCCAGACCAGCGCCCGTGCGCCGGATGCCGATGCCGTCCGCCAACTGGCGCAATCGGCAGCAGGTGCGATCGCGGTCGAACGGCAGATGCATGGCCATTATCTGGGTCTGTTCGGGGTCTCGGCGCAGGAATTCTCTGCGACCCCGCGCACGCCTGTCTGCGACCACTATGTCAGCTTTCTGAATGCCACGGCGGCCACGGCCAGTGTGGCTGTGGCGGTGGCCGCGCTGTTGCCGTGTTTCTGGGTGTACCGTGATGTCGGACGCGACATTGCGGGCCGGGTCAGTGCGGACAACCCTTATCAGGCGTGGATCGACACCTATTCGGGCGAAGATTTCGATACCGCCGTCACCAACGCTTGCGCACTTGCAGACCGTTTAGCCGCCCAGGCCAGCCCCGATGATCGTGCCGCGATGGAGCGTGTATACCGGCGCAGTGTGCTGCTTGAATGGATGTTCTGGGACAGTGCTTACCGCCAGGCGGGCTGGCCTGACCCTGTCGCGGCCAATGCCTCAAAACCCATCTGAACCTGTGATCCTCTTTGACCTCGCAGGGAACCAGTGACAGTCTGGCCAGAGGGGGTCGCCGCGCTTCGGCACGTCCTGGGCACCGGATATCTGCCAGTTGCTACGGGCGGGGCCCGCGCAAACGTCATCTCGCCGTTACGTCAAAGTCGCCGCCATGTCACAAGGCGTCCCTAAAAATGGTGCCAGCAACAAACTAGGAGCTAGCACCATGAAAGATTCCGATCACACCGCACTAAGCTGGGACGAATGGGATGAACTGAAAAATCCCCGTCCCGAAGGGAATGATTTTGACAGTGTAGTCGATGCTGCCCTGTCGCGCCGCGGTTTCCTGTCGGGCCTCGTGGCCTTTGGGTCCGGCGCCGCCGTGATGGGCACCGGATTGCTGGGCAGTACATCGGCACAGGCACTGCAGGCCACGCGCTTTGCCTTCTCGCCGATCCCGATTGCCACTGACGGCACCGTGCATGTGCCCGAAGGTTATAGCTGGAAGCCGATGGTCCGGTGGGGCGATCCGCTGTTTTCGGATGCCGAACCCTTTGATCCCGCGACCGGCGTGACCCTGACGTCCTCGGACCGGGTGTTCGGTGAAAACACCGATGGCATCGAATCCTTTGTTCACGGCACGAAACAGATCATCGCCGTGAACCACGAATATGTGAATACCACGACCAACCTGCCCCAGACCCATGCCGACGGGGTTGCCGCAACGGCCGAGGATGCGCAGTTGCTGCGCAATCTTCAGGGCGTCACCGTGATGGAAGTGGCCCAAGGCGAAGACGGCTGGGCCGTGGTTGTCGACAGCCCCTACAATCGCCGCATCACGCAGGACACGGAAATGATGCTGACCGGGCCTGCCGCCGGGTCCGATATGGTCAAGACCCTGTCCGATCCGGATGGCATGACCGCGCGCGGCACGATGAACAATTGCGGTTCCGGCAAGACGCCCTGGGGCACCTACCTGACCTGCGAGGAAAACTTCAACGGCTACTTCGGTTCGACCGATGCCGCGCTCGAACTGACCCCCGAACAGGCCCGGTACGGCGTCGGTGTCGAAGGCCGCTATGGCTATGAAAAGTTCGACGCCCGTTTCGACATCTCGCAGGATCCGAACGAGCCGAACACACAGGGCTGGATCGTCGAGATCGACCCGACAGACCCGGACTCGACACCGATCAAGCACACCGCTCTTGGCCGCTTCAAGCACGAGAATGCCGCCTGCGCCATCGCGCCCGACGGTCGTGTCGTGGTCTACATGGGCGACGACGAGCGTAGCGAGTTTCTGTACAAGTTCGTGTCCAACGATGTTTATGTCCCCGGTGGCGATACTTCGACCTTGCTGGATGACGGCACGCTGTTTGTCGCAAAGTTTCTGGAAAACGGATCGGGACAGTGGCTGGCCCTGACACCCGACTCGACCGGGATGAGCCCGGCGGAAATCGCGGTCTATTCGCGCGTTGCGGCGTCCGAAGTCGGCGCGACCACGATGGACCGTCCCGAATGGGTCGCAGTCAGCCCGAACGAGATTGCGGCCTATTGCGCGCTCACCAACAATACCAAACGCGGAATTGCGCCGAATGCTGGCGGCGATGAAACCCCGGTTGGCGGACCCAACCCGCGCGCCGAAAACGAGTATGGTCAGATCGTGCGCTGGTATCCGGCGAACGAGGATCACGCCGATCCGGCCTTTACCTGGGATCTGTATGTGATGGCCGGCAATCCGACCAAACATGATGACGCCTATTCCGGGTCGCGCAACGTCACGGCGGGCAACATGTTCAACTCGCCGGATGGTCTGGTCATCGACTCGACTGGACTGGTGTGGATCCAGACCGATGGCGACGACAGCAACGAGGGCGACTTTGAGGGGCAGGGCAACAACCAGATGCTGGCCGGCGATCCGGCGACGGGTGAAATCCACCGTTTCCTGACCGGACCCAACGGCGGCGAAGTCACGGGCCTGTGCTGGTCGGCGGACAAACGGACGATGTTCATCGGGATCCAGCATCCGGGCGGAAATTTCCCCGACGGTGAAGGCAGTCTGCCGCGTTCGACCGTGATTGCGGTTTCGCGTGACGACAATGGGCTGATCGGCTGATCGCAAAACTGCGTGGGTCGGGCATTTTTCAGTCTGCGCTTTGCCTTGATAATTCCCGCCCCGGTCCGACCGGGGGGGGACACGGCATCACGTAGCGCCGCGCGGATATCCTGATACATCAGAGCATATTGCACACGATCCCAGCGGGCGTGGTTGGCTGACCTGTCCACTTTGATCTGCGCCGTATCGCCCGCAGGATTGAACTGAAAATGGCGTTCGAACATCAAGGCTCTTGCGAAACGCAGGCAGGCCCGGTCGCGGCCAATGCGCCAAAGATCGGCTGTATTCCAAAGTGCCCGTATTTGTGGCCCGAAGCTGCCAGCAGGGCGAAGCGTGGCATGTCGTGATGGTGTTCCAGCCAAAAGGCTTGGAATCCGTCACCATTGCCGCTAACAGCCTGTCAGCGAACATGGACCTGGGTGTGATCCCCGGGTGGCTCTTCCGGCCGCCTATCCGCCGGATAACCTGAACTGACACTCAGATCAAATCTCGACGCGGGGTCCAATTGGCCCGGGTCGATCAGGATAACATTTACATGATTTCACTTGATGCTTACCGCGCGCAGTGGTTCGGCAACATACGCGCCGACGTGCTGGCCGGCCTTGTCGTTGCACTTGCGCTGATCCCCGAGGCGATTGCTTTTTCCATCATCGCGGGCGTGGACCCCAAGGTCGGACTTTATGCCAGCTTTTCCATTGCCGTGCTGATTGCCTTTGTCGGCGGGCGGCCGGGAATGATTTCGGCCGCCACGGCGGCAACGGCGGTGCTGATGGTGACATTGGTGCGCGACCACGGGCTGCAATACCTGCTGGCGACTACCGTGCTGGCCGGTCTGATCCAGATAGGCGCCGGCGTGCTGAAGCTGGGTTTTGTGATGCGTTATGTCTCGAAATCGGTGATGACCGGCTTTGTCAACGCACTGGCCATCCTGATCTTCATGGCGCAACTGCCGGAACTGGACCCGACCAAAGTGACCTGGCTGACCTATGTGCTGGTCGCCGCGGGACTTGCGATCATCTATCTGCTCCCGCTTTTGACGAAGGCCATACCGTCGCCGCTGGTGACGATAATCGTTCTGACGGGGCTGACGCTGGCCTTCGGCTGGGATGTCCGAACTGTGGGCGACATGGGCGCGCTGCCCGATACCCTGCCTGTGTTCCTGCTCCCCGACATTCCGCTGACACTGGAAACGCTCTGGATCATCCTGCCCTATTCCATCGCCGTGGCGGTCGTGGGCCTGCTGGAAAGCCTGATGACGCAGAACATCGTCGATGATCTGACCGACACCAAATCGAACCGCAATCAGGAATGTATCGGCCAGGGCATCGCCAATACCGCGACCGGCTTCATCGGCGGGATGGCGGGCTGCGCGATGATCGGCCAGTCAATCATCAACGTAAAGTCAGGTGGGCGCGGACGCTTGTCGGCCTTCACCGCCGGTTTCGTGCTGCTGATCCTTGTGGTCTTTCTCGGCGACTGGGTGGCGCAGATCCCGATGCCTGCGCTGGTGGCAATCATGATCATGGTGTCGATCGGTACCTTTTCCTGGTCGTCGATCAAGAACCTGCGGCTGCATCCCCGGTCGTCCTCCATCGTGATGATCGCGACGGTGGTGACGGTGGTCTACACCCACAACCTTGCCATTGGGGTGCTGGTGGGGGTGCTGCTGTCGGGCATTTTCTTTGCCGGCAAGATTGCCCAATTGTTCAATGTCACGTCCACCATTTCCAAGGACGGCCGCGAGCGGACCTACAAGGTCGAGGGCCAGTTGTTCTATGGCTCGGTCGAGGATTTCATGAACGCCTTCGACTTCAAGGAAGCATTGGACCGCGTGGTGATCGACGTGTCCGCCGCACATATCTGGGACATCTCATCCGTGCAGGCGCTGGACATGGCGGTGCTGAAGTTCCGCCGAGACGGGGCCGAGGTCGAGATTGTCGGCATGAACGAAGCGACCGAGACCATTGTCGACAAGCTTGCCATCCACGACAAGCGCGGTGCAATGGACAAGCTGATGGCGCATTGAGGGAGGAACCAACATGAACCAACAACCACAGAAGATCGTCGCCCTCGTAGATGGCTCCATCTACTCTGCCAGTGTCTGCGACCACGCCGCATGGATATCACTGCGCACCGGAGCACCGGTAGAATTGACCCATGTGCTGGGACGTCGCGAAGCGACCGACACTCAGGACCATTCCGGGGCCATCGCTCTTGGTGCGCGCACGGCCCTGATGGAGCAATTGGCGGAACTCGACGGGCAGCGCGCGAAACTGGTCAGCCATCGTGGCCGCGCCATTCTGGAGGATGCCAAGGCGATCCTCGAAAGGGCTGGCGTAACCGAGATCACGACGCGCCTGCGCCACGGCGACATCGTGGAGACCGTAGCAGAGGTCGAAGCCGACGCTCGCGTCATCCTGATCGGCAAGCGCGGCGAGGCGGCGGATTTCGCACAGGGACATCTCGGCTCGAACCTTGAACGCATCGTGCGGGCCAGCCACAAGCCGGTATTCATCGCCTCGCGCGCATTCAAGCCGGTTACCAAGGTGCTGGTCGCCTACGACGGCGGCGCCTCGGCCATGAAGGCTGTTGACCACATTGCCCACAGTACGCTGTTTCAGGAGCTTTCCGTGCATGTCGTGACAGTGGGCAGCGCCACGACCGAAGTGACCAGGGCGCTGTCCGATGCCAAGGCGAGTCTGAAGGCGGCAGGGATCGAGGTCGAGACTTCGGTTCTGCCGGGACAACCGGAAACCACGCTTGGCAAACTGGTGGAAGAAGCGCAATTTGACATGCTCGTGATGGGCGCCTATGGCCACAGCCGCATTCGCAGCCTGATCATCGGCTCGACCACCACAGCGATGATCCGGTCCTGCAAGGTTCCAGTTGTGCTGATGCGTTGACAAGATCCGGGATCATCGCAACGTGGCTTGCAACGTTTCGGGAAAGACTTGAAACACCCAGCATCACTTTTCGTGTTTGAGCCGCAGGCGAAAGGCAGCGAACAAGTGGTTCAGGTATTATTCAATTCAACGCAACACGCTAGAGTACCCGTCCGGCCACCGCGTCCAGACGCGCGACCAGGGCGGCATCGCGCTTTTGCGGGATCGTCAGGATCGCGTCCTGAAGCGCGCGATCGCAGCCGTCGGGGCAGGGCGCCCGGTCGATCCCAAGGCGTGCAGGCAGGGATGCGACCAAGGCCTGGCCCTTCTGTGCATTGCCTGTCAGGATGCGGATGATAGCGGCCAGGTCGACGCTGCCATGACCGGGGTGCCAGCTGTCGTAGTCGGTGATCATTGCCACGCTGGCATAACACAGTTCTGCCTCCCGGGCGAGTTTGGCTTCGGGCATGTTCGTCATGCCGATAACATCCGCCCCCCAGGCGTCACGGTACATGACCGATTCGGCGCGGGTGGAAAACTGCGGCCCTTCCATTGCCAGATAGGTGCCGCCGCGATGCACTCTCACTCCGGCGGACTGCGCGGCATCAAAACAGGCGGCGGCGAGGCGGGAACAGACCGGATGCGCCAGCGAGACATGCGCGACGCAGCCGCTGCCGAAAAAGGATGTCTCGCGGGCGACGGTGCGGTCGATGAACTGGTCCACCACGACGAAATCGCCCGGGGCCATCTCTTCTCGGAACGACCCGCAGGCCGAGACGGAAATGACGTCGGTCACGCCCAAGCGTTTCAGGGCGTCAATATTGGCGCGATAGGGCACTGTCGAGGGCGAATGGACGTGGCCGCGTCCGTGGCGCGGCAGAAAGACCATGGGCACACCGTCCAGCATGCCGGTCAGCAGTTGATCCGATGCCGGACCCCAGGGGGTGTCGACCGTGACCCATTCGGGCTGCTGCAAGCCGGGCATCTCGTAAAGCCCGGAACCGCCGATCACACCGATCTTCGTCATCATCGCCATTTCCCCTGTGCGGTTGCCCAAGCCCTGTGTGCCGCGCCGCAGCGCCAAGCGCAACTCTGACGCGCGTTGTCGCCCTCAGCTTTCGCCGGGCCGGCTGAGGCTGAAGGTTTCGCGGATCACGGCATAATCCTTATAGCCAAGACGGCTGAGCGGATTGAATTTCAGGATGTCGAACAGGCCGTCCACCAGGCAGTCGTCGCGCATGTGGATCCCCACGACCTCGCCGAAGACGGTAAAGTTCGCCTCGCCCTCCAGAGCGACAATCTGCGTCATGCGACATTCAAGGTTCGCCGGGGCCAGTGCGACCCGGGAACAGTCGACAGTGGTGCAGGCGGCCTTTTCGACGCCTGCCAGTTCGAATTCGTCGGTTTCGCGGTCCCAGGCACCTGAACTCAGGTTCATTACGTCGCGCATCGCGTATTCCACGATGTTCACGCAGAATACGCCAGTGTCGCGGATGTTGGCGACGCTGTCCTTGGTGTCACCCCGGTCCTTCTTGGCCGAGGTCGATGCGAACATCACCTGCGGCGGCGTGTAAGCCACTGCATTGAAAAAGGAATAGGGCGCCAGGTTTTCGGACCCATCCCCCCCCCGGGTGGAGATCCAGCCAATGGGCCGGGGCGTCACGATCGCGTTGAACGGGTTGTGCGGCAGGCCGTGGCCCTCAGCGGGACGATAGAACATGACTTCTTTTCTCCTGTTTGCCCAAGGCTTTGCACCGTGATAGGCGGGTTCTGCGCTGATTGCACGAGGTGCGCCGTTGTTCGTTCTGAAAAAAGAAGATCCCGCAGACTGGTGGGAAGTCGAGGCGCTCTTTGACCTTTGCTTTGCGCCAGGGCGTACGGCGCTGTCGTCCTACAGGCTGCGCGATGATGTCGGCCCTGTGCTGTCACTGGGGCGGATCGCCCGGGATGAGAATGGCCTGCTTGGCGGCGCGCTGCGTTACTGGCCTGTGCAGGTCGCCGGTGCGCCGGTGCTGCTGCTGGGGCCGGTGGCGGTGCACCCGACGGCCCAGGGTGAAGGGCTGGCCGCGGCGATGATCCGCGACAGCCTGGCACAGGCCGCCGAAAGCTGGGACCGGGTCCTGCTGGTGGGCGATCTGCCCTATTACCGGCGCTTCGGTTTTTACCGCCTGTCCGGGGTCGAGATGCCGCCGCCGACCAATCCCGACCGCATCCTCGGCTTCGATCTGACGCCGGGTGCCTGGGGCGGCGTGACAGGCATGGTGACGCGCGCCGCTTGAAACCTCTGTGCGCCGACCCAATGTTAATGCGGGCAACACAGGAGACAGCAGATGACCGGCACCGACCTTGTCGCAGTTCTGGATGCAGACCAGGAATTGATCGCTCTGGCGCGGCGCCACAAGCGCGCCGGGGGCGTTGGCCTGCAATTGCTGAACTTTGTCGGCGGCCAGGCCGAGAACCTGCTCGAGCGTTTGCCGGACCGGGTCAAGGAACGCCTCGAAGAGGCGACCAGCCGCGCGCTGGCCATCGCCATGCGCGCCGCGAACCAGTCGCGCGGCATGGTGCCGGATCAGAAGGGATGGCTGAACACGGCCATGACCACGGGCATGGGGGCCATGGGCGGGGCGGGCGGACTGCCGACCGCGCTTGCCGAAGTGCCGGTCACGATTACCGTTCTGCTGCGGTCCATTCTGGGGGTCGCCGCGGAATATGGCTTTGATCCCGACGATCCCGAGGTGCAGAAGGAATGTCTTCTGGTGTTCGGCTCTGCCGGGCCGCTTGCGGCGGACGACGGCGCTGACATGGCCTTCCTTTCGGCGCGTGTCACCCTCAATGGGGCGACCGTACACGGCCTGATCGCGCGTGTTGCGCCCCGGGTTGCTACCGTGATGGGTCAGAAGCTTGCCACCCAGACCGTTCCGCTGCTGGGCGCGGTGGCGGGGGCGGCGACCAACTATGCCTACACCAGCTACTATCAGGAAATGGCGCATGTACATTTCGGCCTGCGTCGCCTTTCCGAAACCACCGGCAAGACGCGCGCGGAACTGGTCCACGGCCTGCGCGGGGCGGTCAACAGGCTTTAAAGCGTATTGCGTTCAATTGAATTCACCGGCGCGGGGACGCGCGTTGTGCTCTGCAAACGCTGCCTCGCCCGCGCCGGTGCATGCCTCAATGTAATGAAACGCGACATGCGCTTGGGCGGCTTGCCCTCGCACGCGAAAGGAAGGCCAAAGCCTTTCGCTCGGTAACGATACGTTAAGGTTGATGTGGTGAACTCAGCCCATGGCCGAGGTTGGAAAACCAGAGCTTGCCCGCGTCCCATTGCCCGTGACCCCGATCCTGCGATATGGCAGCTGTTGCAGGTTGGACAAGCTATCGGCTCCCCCAGTGGGACGCGGGCGCACGTTTATTTCTGCGTAAAACGTGCAGGATCGGCATGCGGCGCCAGAACGGCCCGGTGCCAGCGGCGCCAGAACCGCCCTGTGCCAGCGGCGTCTGAACGGTCACGCCCGGTCGCGTAGGAAATCCATCACGGCCGGGCGCACCGTTTGTTCGCCACGATCTTTTGCGGCATGGATCACCGCCCGCAGATCGTCCAGATTCGTGCGCATCATCAGATGCTTGACCGGCCCGATCGACGCCGGGCGCATCGACAATGTGCGCAACCCGATGGCGGCCAGACAGATCGCCTCGATCGGGCGGCCGGCATCCTCGCCGCAGAACGACAGGTGCGTCCCGGTCTCGTCGCACCGGGCGACGATGGTTTCGAGAAAGCTCAGGAAACTGACATTCAGCGTGTCATAACGCCGCCGCACCCGTTCGTTTTCACGGTCGGCGGCAAAGAAGAACTGCTTGAGATCGTTGCCCCCGATCGACAGGAACTCTACCTCTTCAAAGAACTTGCGTGGCGCAAAGGCCAGGCTGGGCGTCTCCAGCATGGCCCCCACGCTCAGCTGCGACGGGATCGGATGGCCCAGGATACGCTCGCGTTCCAGCGCCTTGTCCATTTCGGCACGCGCGGCCCGGTACTCCTCGAACTGCGCGACAAACGGGAACATCACCGTCAGCGGACCGCCCTCGGCAGCGCGCAGCAGCGCCTGCAACTGCATCCGCAGCACGCCCGGCTTGTCCAGTCCGACACGGATCGCCCGCCAGCCCAGCGCCGGGTTCGGCTCGTCGTTGGGCTTCATGTAGGGCAGCACCTTGTCCGACCCGATGTCCAGCGTGCGGAACACCACCCGCTTTCCCTTGGCCGAATCCAGCACCCGGCGGTACAGCACCGCCAGTTCCGTCCGCCGCGGCATCTGGTTGCGGATCAGGAACTGCAACTCGGTGCGGAACAGGCCAACCCCTTCGGCGCCCGAAGACACAAGGCTTGGCAGGTCGGCCATCAGACCGGCATTCATGTGCAACTCGATCCGCGCGCCGCATCCTGCCACGCAGGGGGTCTCCCGGATCGAGGCATAGCGTTCCAGCGCCTGCGCCTGCATCGCAATCTTGTCACGAAACGCGCTGACCACGGTATCGTCCGGTCGCAGGTGGACAATTCCCTGATCCCCGTCGATCATCACGTGATCGCCATTCAGCGCCTCGTTGGTGATCCGTCCCGCATGAACCACCAGCGGAATCGCCAGCGCCCTTGCCACAATCGCCGCATGGCTGCCGACCGAGCCTTCCTCAAGCACGATGCCCTTCAGGCTGCGGCCATATTCCAGCAATTCCCCGGGTCCGATGTTGCGCGCGATCAGGATCGGATCGCTGGGCATGTCGGCGCCGGTTTCCTTGCCCTGACCGGTCAGGATGCGCAGCAACCGGTTGGACAGGTCGTCCAGATCCTGAAGCCGCTCGCGCAGGTAGGCGTCTGTCACCTGGCTCATCCGCGCGCGCGCCGACG
>JAGXGV010000056.1 GCA_024636635.1 Puniceibacterium sp. | reverse complement strand
GCATTACCGAGACCAACCACGGCATCATCGACTATCTTGTGGTGGCATCGGTCGACTGGCTGGACAGCATGGACGATGCGACGCGCGAGCAGTTCCTGACCATCCTCGACGAGGTCACGACCGAGCGCAATGCCGAGGTGGGCAAGGTCGACCTTGAGGCCAAGCAGGCGATCGTTGACGCCGGCGGCACGATCCGCGAGCTGACACCCGAGCAGCGTCAGGCCTGGGTCGATGTGATGAAGCCCGTCTGGGAGCAGTTCGAGGAAGAAGTCGGCACCGAGAACATCGCCGAAGCACAGGCGATCAACGAGGCGAACTGAGCGTCTTGAGTCTAAGGGGCGGTCCGGGTCGACCGGGCCGTCCGTTTTCTGCCGGGGGAGGGACACCATGAGCGGCAAATACACGCCCAAAGGGCCGGTCGGACGGGCCGTGCACGGGTTCGAGGAGACGGCCATCGCCGTCATGCTGGGTCTGATGACGATGCTGACCTTCGTCAACGTGGTCATGCGCTACGTTTTCAACAGTTCGATCATCTGGAGCCTGGAGGTCGTGCTGGTGCTTTTCACCTGGCTGGTGCTGTTTGGCGTGGCCTATGCCTTCAAGGTCACGGCGCATCTGGGTGTCGATGCGATCACCAACCTGCTGTCGCCCAAACCGCGCAAGATCGTGGCGCTGATCGCCGGGGCAGTCTGCATTTTCTACGCGCTGTTGCTGTGCAAGGGGGCCTGGGACCAGTGGGCGCCGTTTGCCGACCTGCCGCCCACCACCGGCCACTGGTTCCCGACCGGGTTCGATACCGAGTCGCGTGGGCGGTCCTACTTTTTGACCGACCAGATCCCGATGCCGGACTGGCTGCGGTTCCTTGAGGACTGGATCAACTACGGCGAACGCTATTCCAAGCTGCCGCGCGTCGTGCCCTATACCATCCTGCCGATCGCGGCCGTGCTGATCCTGTTCCGCATCTGCCAGGCGGTCCTGCGCGTCTGGAACGACGAAAGCCAAAGCCTGATCGTCAGCCACGAAGCCGAAGACGCCATCGAGGACGTCGCAGCCCTGAACCGCGGAGACTGATCGCATGGAAGTCGTTCTTCTTTTTGTCCTGATCATCGGGCTGCTGTTTCTCGGCGTGCCCATTGCGGTCGCTCTCGGGTTCAGCTCGATCTTCTTTCAACTGGCGTTTTCGAACACCTCGCTCGCCTCGGTCGCGCAGTCGCTGTATCTGGCCATGGCGGGACATTACACGCTGCTGGCGATCCCGTTCTTCGTGCTGGCGTCGTCGTTCATGTCCACCGGCGGCGTGGCCCGTAGGATCATCCGCTTTGCCATCGCCTGTGTCGGGCACCTTCAGGGCGGACTTGCCATTGCGGGCGTTCTGGCCTGCATGATGTTCGCGGCACTGTCGGGATCGTCGCCCGCGACTGTGGTTGCCATTGGTTCCATCGTCATCGCGGCAATGCGCAAGGTCGGCTACACCAAGGATTTCGCCGCGGGCGTGATCTGCAACGCCGGTACGCTGGGCATCCTGATCCCGCCGTCCATCGTGATGGTGGTCTATGCCTCGGCCACCGATGTGTCGGTCGGGCGCATGTTCCTTGCGGGCGTGTTTCCCGGCATGCTGGCGGGTGTGATGCTGATGGTGACGATCTACGTGATCGCCCGGATCAAGAACATGCCCAAAGGCGAATGGCTGGGCTGGGGCGAGATCGGCGAGTCGTTTCGCGATGCGGTCTGGGGTCTGCTGTTGATCGTGATCATCATGGGCGGCATCTATGGCCATCCCTGGATCCGGTTCGACGGTGGCAGCTTCATTTACTGGCAGGGGGGTGCCTTTACCCCGACCGAAGCCGCCGCCGTAGCTGCCGTCTATGCCTTCTTTGTCGCAAGCTTCATCTACCGCGACATGGGCCCGCTGGCCGCGACCGAACCGGGCGGGCTTCCGCTGCCTCTGTATCGCAAGCCTGTGGCGGTGATCACGGCGTTCTTTCACAAGGACACGCAGGCGACGCTGTTCGAGGGCGCCAAGCTGACCATCACGCTGATGTTCATCATCGCCAACGCGCTGCTGCTGAAACACGTCCTCACGGACGAGCAGATCCCGCAGAGCATCGCCAACGCCATGCTGAGCGCAGGCTTTGGCCCGGTAATGTTCCTGGTGATCGTCAACGTGATCCTGCTGATCGGCGGGCAGTTCATGGAGCCGTCCGGCCTGATCGTGATCGTCGCACCGTTGGTGTTCCCGATTGCCATCCAACTGGGGATCGACCCGATCCACCTTGGCATCATCATGGTGGTGAACATGGAAATCGGGATGATCACACCGCCGGTGGGTCTGAACCTGTTCGTGACTTCGGGCGTGGCGGGCATGTCGATGATGCGTGTGGTCAAGGCGGCGCTGCCGTTCCTTGCCGTGCTTTTTGTCTTCCTTATCCTGATCACCTATATCCCGATCATATCGACCTTCCTGCCCAATGCGATGATGGGGCCGGAGATCATCACAAACTGATCGGTTTCGGGGGCCCGCGTTCTGCGCAGGGCCCCCGGTACGGCACCTGATCCGGTTGCGCGCCAAGGCTCGATTGTGCGCGGAAAACTCAAAGGCGACGCCCTGTTCCGGGGCGTCGCCTTTTTGACGATTGGGTCGGCTATACGCGGCCTTGCTATACGCGGTCTGGCTTTACGCCGTCGCGCTTTACGCGGTCGGGGCTGCGTTCAGGGCGCTGACGATGGGCATGAAGTCCGTCGCCTTCAGGCTTGCGCCCCCCACAAGGGCACCGTCCACATCTGCAACGGCAAAAATCTCGGCGGCATTGGATGCCTTGACGCTGCCGCCGTAAAGCAGGCGGATTGCCCCGGCCGTATCGTCGCCGAACCGGCTGGCAAGCTCTGTGCGCAGAAAGCGGTGCACTTCGGCGATCTGCTGTGTGGTGGGCACCTTGCCGGTGCCGATGGCCCAGATCGGTTCATAGGCGATAACCAGGTTGGCACCTGTGCTGCCTTCCGGAACAGAGCCTTGCAGTTGTGCAGCAAGGACTTCGAGCGTGCTGCCGTTTTCGCGCTGCTCAAGGCTTTCGCCGATGCAAAGGATCACCTTGAGGCCCGCGCCCCAAGCGGATTCGGTCTTGGCCGCGACATCCGCATCCGTTTCACCATGATCCTGACGGCGTTCGGAATGGCCGGTGATCACATAGGCCGCGCCTGCATCTGCCAGCATCGGCGCCGACAGGTCGCCGGTATGCGCCCCGCTGGCCGCCGCGTGGCAATCCTGCGCGCCGATCGCCATCCCGGTCTTGAGACCTGCGGCAGCGTAGATCAGCGTTGCGGGAAGGCACATCAGCGTCTCGACCGCGCCTTTGGACATGCCCTGCATTGCCGCCAGTTCCGCGAGTGACACCTGCGTGCCGTTCATCTTCCAATTGCCTGCCGCCAGTTTGCGTCGCATGCGTTCTCCCTTTCATAGGTTGTCATTGGTATTGCAGCCGAACCGCTTCGGGACACCATGGCCCGCAGCGGAACGAAATACTGCGCCACATGGCACAAAAGCCACGGCGCAGCGAGAGGTGTCGGTAAAGGGGGCAGAGGCAGACCCGGTCAGGCCTTGCCATCCGCCTGTTCGGATTCGAGTTCCGACAGGTCCTTGAACTTGATCGATTCCCCGCAACCACAGGCATCGGCGACGTTCGGATTGTTGAACCGGAAGCCGGATTCAAGCAGCGCCGTCTGATAATCGATCTCGGTCCCGAACAGGAACATCTGCGCCATGGGGGCGATCATCACGCAGGCACCATCCTGTTCCACGACTTCGTCATGGGGATCGGCGCTGTCAACGTATTCCATGGTGTATTCCATGCCCGCACAGCCACCCTTTTTCACGCCGATCCGCAGACCCGCGCGGTGGTCGCGCGCCATAAGCCTGGTGATCTGCGTGATCGCCGCCGGGGTCATGGTGATCGGTGATTTTCCGGGAATTCCGAACATGCACGTTTCTCCTGTATTGCTGTCAATCTAAGGCGTTCAGCCGCTGGAAACAAGGGGCGGTGCCGGGCTGCCCGCCACCGTAACGCCCGCGCCGACGGCCCGCGTCACCACGCTGCCCGCGCCGATGATGGCATCCTCGCCGATGCTGACACCGGGCTGGACCATCGCGCCGCCACCGATCCAGACGCTGATCGCTACATGAACCCCAGTTCCAGCCGCGCCTCGTCGGACATCATGTCCATGCCCCAGGGGGGATCGAACACCATGTCGACATCGACCTGCTGGACACCTGCCAGCGGCTCGATCGCCTCGGCAACCCAGCCCGGCATCTCTCCGGCGACGGGACAGCCGGGCGCCGTCAGGGTCATGGTCACATTCACCGCATTCTCCGGCGAAATGTCGATGGTGTAGATCAGCCCCAGATCGTAGATGTTCACCGGAATCTCGGGGTCATAAACGCTGCGACACGCCTCGACCACCTGTTCATAAAGCGGATGATCGGTGCTAGACGGCGCAATCAGCGGCGTGCCTTCAAGCTTTGGGCTTGCGTCGGTCATGGACGGTCCTTCCAGATCTTACCTGAGCAAACATATAGGGAATGGCCCGGTCGCCGTAAAGGGTGGCCATCATTTGGCCCGTCCCTGTGGATCCCGCCGATAAAGACCCTACCGACCCTTCTGCGCCACCGGGTCCTGCCCTTCTTCGGGTCAAAAGTATCCCGGAGAGCACGAGAGGCAGCGCCTCTCGTTTGGCCCCGCAGGGCCAATCAGTCTGCCAGCTTGCGCTTCCGTACCGGAGCGGGCCGCACCCGCTCTTCTATGTGGTCGTACAGCATCCCGGCGATGTTTTTCCTTGACGCCGCCTCGATCCCCTCGAAACCGGGGCTGGAGTTGACCTCGAGCACCTTTGGACCGCTTTCCGAGCGCAGCAGATCGACCCCGGCAAGGTTCAGCTTGAAGGCCCGGGCCGCACGAATGGCCGCATCGCGTTCGTCCCGGGTGATCCGAACCACCTTGGCCGTGCCGCCCTGGTGCAGGTTCGAGCGGAAATCGCCCTCTGCACCGGTGCGCTTCATCGCTGCCACCACCTTGCCGCCGACGACCAGACAGCGGACATCCTCGCCCGCCGCCTCCTTCACAAAATCTTGCACAAGGAAATTCGCCCGCAGACCGCGGAAGGCGTCGATCACCGACTGCGCCGCCTTCTTGGTTTCGGCCAGCACCACGCCCTTGCCCTGAGTCGATTCCAGCAGCTTCACGATCAGCGGCGCGGTCCCCACCAGTCGCATCAGTGAATCCGTGTCCTTGGGCGACGACGCAAAGGCGGTATTCGGCATGCCGATCCGGTGCTGCGCCATCAACTGATGTGCGTGCAGCTTGTCGCGGCTGGCGGTGATGCCTTCGGATCCGTTCACGCAGAAGGTGCCGATCGTCTCGAACTGGCGGATCACCGCCGTGCCGTAAGAGGTGACCGAGGCCCCGATGCGGGGGATCACCGCATCGTACCTTGGCAGCCGCTTGCCATCGTAGTGCACCTCGGGCGCCATGGCGTTGATCGCCATGTAGCAGCGCGTGGTGTCGATCACCTCGACCGTGTGGCCCCGCGCCTCGCCCTCGGCCACCAGCCTGCGGGTGGAATAATTGTCCTCGCGGCTCAGCACGGCGACGCGCAGGGCGCGCTTGGGCGCGGTCCTGCGCACTTCGAGCGAGGAGTAGACATCATAGCTCAGCTCGGGCTGGCAGAAGCGGTCGGTGGCGACGATGGTGATATGGTCCTTCAGCGCCTCGCGCCCCAGCAGCATGCGGCTGTTCATCCGGTCGCGGTTGGTCAGCGTGATCTCGATCGGCCAGTTCTCTCCTCCCACCCGGAGGGTCGAGCCGATGACATAGCGGCTTTCCGCCTCGCCGTTCGAGGAGACGACAGAGCGGCGGTCGATGATCGCGGCCGAGCACGGAATCACGAGATCCTCGCGCCCCGGGATGGGATGCACGGTAAAGCGCACCCGCGGGGAGCTGACAGAACCGAACGTCTCGATGTCGAAGGCATGCAGGGCCGAAGTCTTGGCCCCGGTGTCCACCTTAGCGCGCAGCGCGGGCAGGCCGATGTCGGGCAACGCCACCCATTCCTCCCATCCGAAACGGATCAGATCGGGCAATGCGGGGCTGTCGTCTGTCATGTTCACACTTTCGGTGCTGGTCGGGTCCCCAGCCCTAGCAAGCAGGGCGGGCAGCCGCAAGCTGTGCCTACAGGGCAAATATGACCTTACTGTTACAGCTCATCCTGCACGCTATCCGGTAGGGCCTCATGGCGTTTGGTCAGGGGGTGTTGATCAGTGGCCTTTGGGCCGTGGGTGGAGCCGACTGCAAGAGAGCGTGCCGGTCCCGTGACGGGCCACGATCCGGTCAGCAACCGGGCGGGCCGGACCGGATGGCTTGTGCAGATCTGCGGGGCGGCGTAAAGCAGACGGCCATGAACACCTCTTTCACCCTGCATGCCACCGATGGCATGGCCCGCACCGGCGTCATCTCGACCCCCCGGGGCGATATCCGCACACCTGCCTTCATGCCCGTGGGCACCGCCGCCACGGTGAAGGCGATGATGCCCGAAAGCGTGCGCGCGACGGGTGCCGACATCCTGCTGGGCAACACCTATCATCTGATGCTGCGCCCCACGGCAGAGCGGATCGACCGGTTGGGGGGCTTGCACAGGTTCATGAACTGGGACCGGCCGATCCTGACGGATTCGGGCGGCTTCCAGGTCATGTCGCTGGCCGCCCTGCGCAAGCTGAGCGAAACCGGCGTCACATTCAAAAGCCATATCGACGGATCAAAACACGAGATCACGCCGGAGCGGTCGATGGAGATCCAGCGCCTGCTGGGGTCGGACATCGTGATGGCCTTTGACGAATGCACGCCGTACCCCTGCACCGAGGCGCAGGCGCTCGACTCCATGCGTCTGTCCATGCGCTGGGCGCAGCGGTCACGCGATGCCTTCGCAAGCCGACCGGGGCACATGCTGTTCGGCATCCAGCAGGGCAGCGTCTTTGCCGAACAGCGCGAAGAAAGCGCCGAGGCGCTGAAATCCATCGGGTTCGACGGCTATGCCGTTGGCGGGCTTGCCGTGGGCGAGGGGCAGGCGATGATGCTGCAAACGCTTGATTTCGCAACGGAAATGCTGCCCGCAGACAAGCCGCGTTACCTGATGGGTGTGGGCAAGCCGGACGACATCGTCGGCGCGGTCAAGCGCGGGATCGACATGATGGACTGCGTTCTGCCGTCGCGGTCCGGGCGCACCGGACAGGCCTGGACCCGGCGCGGGCAGGTCAACATGAAGAATGCCCGCCATCAGGACGACCCCCGCCCGCTGGACGAGGATTGCACCTGTCCGACCTGCCGTCAGTACAGCCGCGCCTATCTGCATCATGTCTTTCGCGCGCAGGAAATGATCTCGGGGATGCTGCTGACCTGGCACAACCTGCATTATTATCAGGAATTGATGCAGGGATTGCGTGACGCCATCGGCGCGGGCGCCTTTGCCACCTTCGAGGCAGAGTTCACCGCGCTGCGCGCCGAGGGTGACATCGCGCAGCTTTAGCAGGATGACATCGCGCCGCCACAGGCGAGATCCTGCAAGCAAGGTCCGGGGGCACACAGCGGTTGTGCGCCAGCGAACAGCGATCGAAGGACCCGGTGCCGCCTGTCGCGCGTTGACATCCGCCTTAGCCAAAGGCGGGCATCACCAAAAGGACTACTCCATGACCAAGCATGCACTTTTCACCCCCTTCACCGCGGGCAAGCTAGAGCTTGCGAACCGCATCGTGATGGCGCCCCTGACACGCAACCGCGCCCGGGCCGAAGATGACACACCCTACGACATCCATGTCGAATACTATACGCAACGCGCAGGCGCCGGCCTGATCATCACCGAAGCCACACAGATCACCCCCGAAGGCAAGGGATACGCCTGGACGCCCGGCATCCATTCGCAGGCGCAGGTCGAAGGCTGGAAGCGCGTCACCGATTCGGTGCATGCGGCCGGTGGCACGATCGTCATGCAGCTTTGGCATGTGGGGCGGGTGTCGCACACATCCTTGCAGGAGGACGGCAAGGCGCCGGTCGCGCCTTCGGCGATTGCCGCAGGGGTTCAGACATTTGATGGTTCGGGGATGGTCGACACCTCTGTGCCCCGGGTTCTGGAGATCGACGAAATCCCGCGTCTGCTGGAAGAGTTTCGCCATGCGGCCGAAAACGCCAAGGCCGCCGGCTTTGACGGCGTGGAACTGCACGCCGCCAACGGCTATCTGCTGGACCAGTTCATGAAGGACGGCCCTAACAAGCGCGACGACGCCTATGGCGGAAGCTACGAAAACCGCAGCAAGCTGACGTTCGAGGTGCTGGACACGATCCTGGGCGTCTGGGAACCGGGCCGCGTCGGCATCCGCATCAGCCCGTTTTCCGGAGCGAACGGCGCGACCGACAGCGATCCGGCCAAGCTTGCCGAACATGTGATCGGCAGTCTGGCAGGTTACGGCCTGGCCTATCTGCACATGATCGAAGGACAGACAGGCGGACCCCGCGCCTGGCCCAACGAGACCAATCTTGACGATCTGAAGAAGACGTTCGGCGGGGCCTGGATGGGCAACAATGGCTATGATCGGGATCTGGCCATCCGCAATGTCGACGAGGGCCATGCGGACCTGATCGCATTCGGCGTGCCCTATATCGCCAATCCGGACCTTGCGCAGCGCCTGAAGATCGATGCGCCGCTCAACAAGGCCGATCCGTCGACCTTTTACGGCGGTGGCGTAGAGGGCTATACGGATTATCCGTTTCTTTCCGAAGACGAGACACGCAAGGTCGGCTGACGCGGCATCTGCCGCTTCTGAAATTCCCCGGCGCGGCGCGACCCAGGACTTGCTCTTGTTCCGCGCCGGGGGCATGTTGCTCTGCACAGAGGGGGCAGGGACCGCCCCGGAAACTTGAAAACCGGAACGCAGCCCCCATCTTCAATGTCCATGACCGGAGTTGGCCGGGGCTGCCGCAAAGCGGGGCCAGAGCCAGCTTGCCAAGAATAAGGATTGAGCATGAAAAAGCCTCTCAATACATCCTATCCGGTGCTGCCGCTGCGCGACATCGTCGTGTTTCCGCATATGATCGTGCCGCTTTTCGTGGGGCGCGAGAAATCGGTGCGTGCGCTGGAAGAAGTGATGTCGGACGACAAGCAGATTCTGCTGTCGTCTCAGATCGACCCTGCGGTGGATGATCCCACCAGCGACGGTATCTACAAGGCTGGCGTGCTGGCGAACGTCCTGCAACTGCTGAAGCTGCCCGATGGCACCGTCAAGGTGCTGGTCGAGGGGCAGGCACGTGTGCGGATCACCGAATATCTTGAAAACACCGAGTTCTTCGAGGCGCGGGCGGAATACCTGACCGAGATGCCGGGCGACGCCACCTCGATCGAGGCGCTTGTGCGCACGG
>JAGXGV010000055.1 GCA_024636635.1 Puniceibacterium sp. | reverse complement strand
CCCCGACCCCTTCCCCTCGTTCCCGTCCAGACCGATCACGATGCTGGGGCGGTTGGTCATTTCCTTGAGCCGCGAGGCGACGATGCCGACCACGCCGGGATGCCAGCCCTCGCCCGCCGCCCAGACGAGCGGGCCATCCAGCCCGCGCGCCTCGGCCTGCGCCACCGCCGCCGCCCGGACAGCACCCTCGATCTCGCGCCGCTCGGTGTTGAGGTGATCGAGCCGTTCCGCCATGGCCTGCGCCTCGTGCGGATCGGTCGTGGCAAGCAGTCGCGCACCTAGATCCGCCTGACCGATCCGCCCGCCGGCATTGACCCGCGGACCCAGCACGAAACCAAGGTGATGGGTTGTTGGCGCGGTATCCAGCCGGGCGACATCCGACAGCGCCACCAGCCCCGGCCGCTCCCGCCGGGCCATGACCTTCAGCCCCTGTCGCACCAGCGCACGGTTCACCCCTGTCAGCGGGGCCACATCCGCAACCGTGGCCAGTGCCACAAGGTCGAGCAGCCCCAAAAGGTCCGGCCCACTCTGCCCGGCCGCCCGCATCTGGCGCCCCGCCTCCACCAGCATGAGAAAGACCACCGCCGCCGCACAGAGATGCGAAAGGTCGCCGGTTTCGTCCTGTCGGTTGGGATTCACCACCGCCAGTGCCGCTGGCAGCGTCTCTGCGCCCAGATGGTGGTCCAGCACCACCACATCCGCCTGACGCGCCGCCTCGACCGGCCCGTGGCTCAGCGTTCCGCAATCAACGCAGAGGATCAGGTCATGCCCGTCGGCGAGCTCGGCCATGGCGGCATCGTTGGGGCCGTAACCTTCGTCGATGCGGTCGGGCACATACAGCGTGACCTGTCGTCCCAGCTGACCGAACCAATCGATCAGCAGCGCCGCCGAGGCGCCCCCGTCCACATCGTAATCGGCAAAGACCGCAACCCTCTCGCGCCGCTCCACGGCCTGAAGCACCCGCCGCGCGGCGGTCTCCATATCGCGCAGCGACCGCGGATCGGGCAACAGGTCGCGCAAGGTCGGGGCCAGGTAGGTTGCAGCCTCCTGCGCGCCCACACCCAGCCGCGCCAGCGTCTGGCACACTGCAGGCGCAAGGCCGGTCTGCTGCGCCATGGCCTCGGCAAGCCGCTCAACCTCGGGTGCAGGGCCGACCCAGCGCCGCCCGGTCAGCGATGCCTCCACACCAAGATAGCTCATGCCTGCTCCATGCCGGGCGCTCCGCCCTGCTTCTTCTTTTTCCAAATACCCGATTCCGGCGCCTGCCACTCGCGCCGACCGATGGTCAGCTGACCGGATTGCGGTAGGTCATGCGCCGCACCGACCCGGTCTTGGACCGCATCAGGATGGTCTCGGTGGTCAGATACCCGACCTCGCGCTTGATGCCCGCCACCAGCGACCCCGATGTGACACCTGTCGCGGCAAAGATCACGTGATCCGTCACCATGTCGTCGCGCGTATAAATGCGGTCCAGATCGGTGATCCCCGCCTTGCGCGCACGGGCTTTCTCGTCGTCGTTGCGGAACATCAGGCGGCCATGGATCTGCCCGCCCATGCACTTGAGCGCCGAGGCCGCCAGCACCCCCTCGGGCGCGCCGCCCGATCCCATGTACATATCGATCCCCGTCACCCCCGGTTCGGCGCAATGCATGACACCCGCCACATCGCCGTCGGTGATCAGCCGGATCGAAGCGCCGGTGGCGCGGACCTCCTCGATCATCTCCTCGTGCCGGGGGCGTTCCAGGATGCAGACGGTGATGTCCGACGCCTTGCACTTCTTCGCCTTGGCCAGGGCCAGAACCCGCTCCTTCGGGCTCATCTCAAGCGTCACGACACCCTCGCGGAACCCCGGCCCCACCGCCAGCTTGTCCATATAGACGTCGGGCGCGTGCAGCATCGATCCACGCGGCCCCATAGCGATCACGGTCAGGGCGTTGGGCATGTCCTTGGCGGTCAGCGTGGTCCCTTCAAGAGGGTCCAGCGCGATGTCGACGCCGGGGCCGTTGCCGGTGCCGACTTCCTCGCCGATGAACAGCATCGGGGCTTCGTCGCGCTCGCCCTCGCCGATCACCACGACACCGGCGATGTCGAGCAGGTTCAGCTGGGTGCGCATGGCGTTGACCGCCGCCTGATCCGCGGCCTTTTCGTCACCGCGCCCGATCAGGCGGGCCGACGCGATAGCGGCCGCTTCTGAGACCCGGGCAAGTCCGAGCGAAAGCATGCGGTCATTGAAATCAATTTTCGTGGACATGGCGGATTTCCATTGTGCATTGAACTGTCGCGCCACACCTACCCCGCAGCGGGGCCGCGGCGCAAGGCAGCGCGCGGCGGGTTCCGTCGCTAACACCGCCAGGACAGGGCGCGCAGGCAGACCCGGTCCACGTCCCGGCTGGAGGCGACCAGACCCGCGATCACCCCGTCGCAGGAAAACCAGCGCGCATCGTCCACATCATCCGCCGCCCGGGCCATGCCCGAAACAAAGTCGCACAGCACGATGTCCAGCCGGAAACGGAACCCTTCGGCCCGAATGTCGAGATGGCCCAGAGGCGCGCGCATCCGGGCGATGACCCCGGTTTCTTCGCGCAACTCGCGCAGGGCGGTCCGTTCCGGCGTCTCGCCCGCTTCCACCTTGCCGCCCGGATAGCCCCAGAGGCCCGCATCGGGCGGATTGCGGCGGCGCACCAGCAGAACTTGCGCGCCCCGCAGCACCACGGCCAGCGCCGCCGGAATCGGTGCGTCAGACACGTTCGATGCGCAGCGCCACAGGGTCGCCCGCCACCACGCCGGTGCCCGCCATCGCGCCAAGCGCCACGTCAAGCGCGGATCGCGTGGTCTTGTGTGTCACGATCAGCACGGGGGCGGCATCGCTGGCATGGTCATACTGGCGCATCCGGTTGATCGAGATTCCGGCATCGCCAAGGGCAGTCGCCACCTTGGCCAAAGCACCCGGCTTGTCCACCAAAGCCATGCGCAGGTAATAGGGCGCCGGTGTCGCCACCCGTGCCGCCGTAACAGGTTTGAGCGACGATGCAGGCTGCCCGAAAGTCGACAGCCGCGTGCCGCGCGCGATGTCCAGAACATCGCCCATCACCGCACTGGCGGTCGGGCCTTCGCCCGCACCCGCGCCGCGCATGACGATCTGGCCGACCTGATCGCCCTCGATCACCACCATGTTGGTACCGCCATCCAGTTGCCCCAGGGGCGATGTCGCGGGCACAAGACAGGGCGCCATGCGCTGTTCCAGCCCGCGCCCGGTCATGCGGCACACGCCCAGCAGCTTGATCTTGTAGCCCATGTCGGCGGCCTGGCGGATGTCGTCGATGGACACCTTGCCTATGCCCTCAAGCTCGACCGCGTCAAAGGCGACCTGCGTACCATAGGCGATCGCCGCCAGCAGCGACAGCTTGTGACCGGCGTCTATCCCGCCCACGTCAAGTTCCGGATCGGCCTCGAGGTATCCCAGCTTGTCAGCCTCTTCGAAAGCCTGCTGGTAGCTCAGCCCGCCGCTTTCCATCCGGGTCAGGATGTAGTTGCAGGTGCCGTTCATCACACCCATCACGCGGGTGATGTCATTGCCGGCCAGCCCTTCGGTCAGGGCCTTGATCACCGGGATGCCGCCCGCCACCGCAGCCTCGAACCGCAGCACGGCGCCGTTGTCCTCGGCCAGTTGCGCCAGCGCCTGGCCGTGATGGGCCAGCATCGCCTTGTTGGCGGTCACCACATCCTTGCCCGCCGCCAGCGCGGCCTCTGTCGCAGCCTTGGCGGGGCCGTCGCTGCCGCCCATCAGTTCGACGAACACGTCCACATCGTCGCGCGTGGCAAGCGTCACGGCATCGTCTTCCCAGGCGTAATCGGTCAGCGGCACGCCACGGTCCTTGTCGCGGTTGCGCGCAGTAACTGCGCTGATCGTGACGGGACGGCCCGAGCGTTCGGCCAGCAGCGCGGCCTTCTGGCGGACGATCTTGACCACCCCGGCCCCGACCGTGCCCAGACCTGCAATTCCAAGGCGCAGCGGTTCGGTCATAGCGGGTCTCCTGAGATGATCAATGGGGCTGTCGGGATGTCAGGGCGATCCTGTAGCCCGTTCCCCCCCGGGGTGCAACGGGCCGAGACGGGAATGGCGCCCCATGCTTTGTCGGTCACGCATCGACCCGTCGGTTGTGGCCATGCCCCGGCGCGTTATGACCGCGGTCATAAGCATTATTGGGAACCGCGGCGGCGGGGGGCGGACCAGCACGCGTTGCGCAGGATCGTATTCAGTCATCACCCCGAACGTGTTCTGCTGCGCAAACGCTGGTTCTGGGGTGTTGACAGAATACGTGACCCTGACCGAGCGTAACACGCCCTAGAAGGGGTCGGCGACACCCCGGCGCATGCGGGCCTGCGTTGCCGCATCCACCACCGGGCCGTTCAGCCGGGCGGCCCGCGCGCGAAGGGCACCGACACGGCCCAGCACGCCTGCGCGCATCTCGGGTGTGGCGCGGGCAGGCTCCGCCTCCAGCAGCGTCCCGATCGGGACAAGACGCGGATAGGGCGCGTCCGCCACGCCGGGCGTCTGCGTGCGGTCCAGTTCGGGAAACTGGGCACAGGCGCAAAGCAGAAGGAAGGCAGGCAGAAGGCGCATCAAGGTCGGGTCCTGGAAAATCGGCCCCTCAGTCATGGCGGATCGCGTGCCCGTGGGCAAGTCGCGGATTGCCTGTGCTGCCCGCCCGTCCGTGTCGGGCTAGCGCGTCGCCTGGATCGATTCGAGGTATTCGGACAGCGCCACCAGCTTGCGCGGGGTCGGAGTCATCTTGCCGTCACCCGAATCGTAGGGGATGAGATCCCCCTGCAAGAGCTCCCCGAATTCGGGCATCTCGGGGCCCGCCATTCTGGTCGAGCGGGCATAGCCGTCGATGGTGGACAGCACCTTGGCGCGCGGAAAGCTGTTGCCGTTGCGCACCGAGATCAGCGTCAGATCCTTGGGCGCATCCGACAACGCACGGGCCATTGGGCCGTCACCGCGCGCTTCCGCGCCATGGCAGACCGAACAGTTCTGAAGATAAAGGCTGCGCCCTTCTTCGGGCTGGGGCATGGATTCGGACGGCACGCAGGCCGCAAGCGCCAACGCCGCCAAAGCGCTGCATGTAAAAGATGTCCGGACCATCGCGCCGACCTTTCCAAAACTGAACCTGTGCCATCTGTCGCCCGCGGGCACAGTTGATACAAGCCCGATTCTCAGCGGCGCGCCTTGATGTGGGTCAACCCTTGCGGGCGCGGTCACTGCACCGAAAGACTGCTGACCTGCGCGGCGATCACGCTGTCGGTGTCATCGCTGTCGGCGGAAATGGCGATGCCGACAAGCGCCCCGGGCCGTCCACCGAACGCCCTGCCAAAGTCCCGGGCAAGGTTAACGTTTTCCGTGGCTTGCCCCGTTCCCGCAGGGCGCAGCACGACGGTCTTGCCCCGCGCGCCCAGATAGGGGCTGTCAAGCATGCTGCCACGCGATTCGGCGCCGCCCCAGACATAGACCAGCACCCGCACCGAATCATCGCCGAGAAGCTGGCGCAAACCCGAACCCTGCATCGCTGCGGCCCGATCCGTGGGCAGAAAAACGAAGTAGAGCGCGAGGTTGCGGTCATCGCCGCCCTTGCGGCTCAGGTTGGTGGCAGGCACGCTCTGGCTGACCGACCAGAACCAGCTTGCGCCCTGCGCCGACCAGTCCGCCTGCGGCAGCGGTTTGTAGGTCAGGGACACCGATCCGTCCGACTGAACGGTCAGCGTGTCGCCCCGGTAACCGTACCGATTCTGGGAAAACAACGAGAATTTCTGCTGTTTCCAGCCGTCGTCAAAGGTGACCGGCCCTGCGGCGGCTGTCACGGCCAGCGACAACGCCGCGAGCGTGGTCAGGAGGAAACGTTTCATGGCGACTCCCTGCGGTTTGGCAGAGCTTTGCAAAGCGCCGGGTAAACTGCACCCGACGTTCGCGTGAGGTCAGTCTTCCAGCAGGGAAAGAGGCGATTCGTCTCCTCA
The DNA here is from genome assembly GCA_024636635.1 of Puniceibacterium sp. GTDB lineage: Bacteria > Pseudomonadota > Alphaproteobacteria > Rhodobacterales > Rhodobacteraceae > Puniceibacterium. The sequence goes on along the minus strand of JAGXGV010000055.1, from coordinate 22,887 downwards.
TGTTCTGCATCGGCTCCGGGCCGTAGATCCTTGATCTGCAAGAAAAGATTTCAGCCGACCTGCAATGACCCCTGATCAAGCCGCAGCGTCCGGTCCATCCGCGCCGCAAGTTCGAGGTTGTGTGTGGCGATCACCGCCGCGAGGCCGGTGTCGCGCACCAGCGACAGCAGCGCGCCAAAGACCTGATCCGAGGTTTCGGAATCGAGGTTTCCCGTCGGCTCGTCCGCAAGCAGCAACCGCGGCGCGTTGGCCATCGCGCGGCAGAAGGCCACGCGCTGCTGTTGCCCGCCCGACAGGGCCGCGGGGCGGTGCGTGGCGCGGTCCGCGACCCCGACACTGTCAAGCAGTTCCATTGCGCGGGATTCGGCGGCCTTTTTCGTCGCGCCGTTGGCAAGCTGCGGCAGGACGATGTTTTCCAGCGCATTGAATTCGGGCAGCAAATGGTGGAACTGATAGACGAACCCGACATCGGCGCAACGCACCGCCGTGCGCCTGCGGTCCGTCAGGCCCGTCATGTCCGTGCCGCCGATGGACACCGTTCCGGCGTCGGGTGTGTCGAGCAGGCCGGCAATGTGCAGCAGGGTGGATTTGCCCGCGCCAGAGGGCGCGACAAGGGCCACGATCTCGCCCCGGGCGACGGTCAGATTTGCCCCGCGCAATACCTGAACTTCGTTCGGCAAGCCCTTGAAATAGATCTTCTCTATACCTTGAAGGTGCAGGATTTCATCACTCATAGCGCAGGGCCTCTACCGGGTTCATGCGTGCGGCGCGGCGGGCGGGAAAGATCGTCACGATAAAGGAAAGCCCGAGCGAGAGCGCTACCGCCGACAGAACATCACCCAGCCGCAGCTGCGCGGGCAACTGGTAGATGCCGCGCACCGAGGGGTCCCAGACACCGCCCCCGGAAACATAGTTCACCAGGCTGAAGATCGGGTCGATATAAAGCGCAAAAAGGCAGCCGAGTATCACGCCAAGCGCCGTTCCGATGAGCCCGGTGAAAGCACCGCAGATGAAGAAGATCCGCAGGACCGAACCTTCGCTCAGACCCATGGTGCGCAGGATGCCGATGTCGCGGCCCTTGTTCTTGACCAGCATGATAAGCCCCGAAACGATGTTCATCGCCGCGATCAGCACGAGGATCGACAGGATGATGAACATCACGTTGTCCTCGATTTCCAGCGCGCGCAGGAAACCGCCGCTGGCATCCTGCCAGGTCCAGATCAGCCCGCGTTCGCCCACCTGCGCCAGCAGGGGCGCAGCATAGCGTTCGGCCTCTTCGGGATCGTCCACCGAGACCTCGAATTCGTCGACGACATTCTCGCGGTTGAAATAAAGCTGCGCCTCGGTGATCGGCATGTAGACCCGCGTGCGGTCAATGTCATAGCGCCCGGCGGTAAAGATGTAGGTGACATCGTAGGACTTCACCCGCGGGCTGGTGCCGAAGGCGGTCTTGACCCCATCGGGCGAAATCAGCTTGATGGAATCGCCAATGGACAGGTTGAGCTCGCGTGCGATTCCCGAACCGATGGCGATGCCGTCGCCAAAGTCGGCTATGTCGCCCTGTGCGGTTTCGGGATCGGCGATGCGGGGGATGGTTTGCAGGTTTTCCCCTGAAATGCCAAACACTTCGACCCCGGCGTTGCGCCCGTTCGACGTCGCCATGACCTGCCCCTTGACCACGGGTGCGACGCGGGTGACGCCGGGCACCTGCGCGATCTTCTCGGCGGTTGCGTCGTAGTCGGGGATGGTGCGCGACACACGGCCGAATTCATCCTCCTCGCCCGCGTAATAGACCGTCACATGGGCGCTGGAGCCAACGATGGTATCCACGAATTCCGTGCGGAATCCGCTTCTTACGGCAAGGGTCGCGATCAGCGCAAAGACCGCGAGTGTGATTCCGGCAAGGCTGATCCAGGTCATCACGCTGACCCCGCCTTCGGCACGTTTGGCGCGAAGATAACGCCAGGCGATCATCCATTCAAAGCTGGCAAAGGGCGGTGGGGTACGGGCCAATGTGGTTGCCTTTCGCGCTGTCTGGTCGGCGGACACGTGGCCCCTGCGCACCGCAGGGTCAAGCGTGCGGGGCCGGTGCGCCCCTGTTCCGAAAAGTCCGTCTAGGCGGTTTTGGTCCGCAGGGAAAGCCCGCAGGACCGTCAGAACCGTTCACACTGCGCGGATGGATCGGCGCGGATCGGCGCGGATGACAGTTCCTGCCCCGCCCGGGCGCCATGCGCCAGGCTCTTGCCCTGCGCCGGTGTCATACGCATAGTGCGCGGCATGACAGGTCCTCGCTACACCCCGCTCGTTCAGACCCTTCCCGCAACCGTGCCGTTTGTCGGCCCCGAAGTGCAGGAGCGCGACATGGGCCGGGCCTTTCGCGCGCGCCTTGGCGCAAACGAAAGCGTCTTTGGCCCGTCGCCCCGCGCCATCGCGGCGATGGAGCGCGAGGCGGCGCAGATCTGGAAATACGCCGACGCCACGAATTTCGATCTCAGGGCCGCGCTGGCGGAGCATATGCAGGCGCGATCCGAGAATGTGATCATCGGTGAAGGAATCGACGGTCTGCTGGGATACATCGTGCGGCTGCTGGTGGCGCCCGGGGACCGGGTCGTGACCTCGGACGGGGCCTATCCGACCTTCAACTATCATGTGACCGGGTTCGGCGGCGATCTGGTGAAGGTGCCTTACCGCGCCGACCGCGAGGATCTGCCCGCCCTGATCGCACGGGCGGCAGAGGTGGATGCAAAGCTGGTCTATCTGGCCAATCCGGACAATCCGATGGGCAGCTGGCACAGCGGCGCAGAGATCGCCGCGGCGCTGGAAGACCTGCCCGGTGGCACACTGCTGATCCTTGACGAAGCCTATGTCGAATTCGCCCCTGCCGAAGCGGTGCCGCTGATCGCGCCCGACGATCCGCGGGTGATCCGGCTGCGCACCTTTTCCAAGGGGTACGGCATGGCGGGCGCGCGCGTCGGCTATGGCATCGGGGCGGCGGATCTGATCGGCAACTTTGACAAGATACGCAATCATTTCGGCATGAACCGTGCGGCACAGGTGGGTGCCCTTGCGGCGCTGGGGGATCAGGCCTGGCTGGAGCACGTGGTCGCGCAGGTCAACGGAGCCAAGGCGCGCATTGCAGCGATCGCGACCGAAAACGGGCTGGCCGCCCTGCCGTCGGGCACCAACTTTGTGGCGGTGGACTGCGGACGCGACGGCGATTTCGCGCGCGCGGTGCTGCGCGAACTGGTGGCGCGCGGCATCTTTGTGCGCATGCCGTTCGTCGCGCCACAGGATCGCTGCATCCGGATCAGCGCGGGAACACCGGCCGACATGGAGGCGCTGGCCGAGGCTCTGCCGCAGGCCTTGCAGGCGGCGCATGCCCGGGCATCGGCTTGATCGCCTGTGCGTCACGCCAACCTGTGCGACACGCCAGTGTGAGTTGCACAATGGCCGGTGCACCACCCATGCGGGCCATGACGTTGTACAAGTTGGAGCCGCTTTGCCACAGGAGTTGCGACGTGCAGGGACCGCCACCCGGACAGGTCGAGAATTACACCGACACCGCGCTTGGCATGTTGCTGGTCAATATGTTGTGGGTGTTCGGCGTGATCTGGGCCTGTTGGGGGCTGGCTGCCGTTCTGGTGCTGGCCTGGGTGATCAATGCACTGATCACCCGGCTTGCCCGGCTGCGCAGCCGCGATCAGGCCTGAGAGATCACCTCGGCCGCGGCCGAGACGCCGCCGGTGCCGTGGGGTACGCCAAGCGCCTTGAACCCCGCCTCGACCACGCCAAGCAGGCCCAGGATCATGTGTGCGTTCACATGGCCCATGTGCCCGAAGCGGAAGAATCCGGTGCCGGTTGGATCGTTCTCTTCGGACATGCCAAGGCCGATGCCCAGAACGACCCCCGCCTTGGACGCGGTCCATTCGCGCAGTTGAGAACCGAAGGGCGCGCCGACGCGCATGGCGGTGACGGCGTGGCTGCGGTTCATTGGATCGGCGATGTTGAGCCGCAGCGGACCGCCCTGCCCCCAGGCATCGACAGCCGCCCAGATCGCCCGGGCCAGGGTGGCATGACGCGCCCAGACCGCTTCGATCCCTTCGGCGTGGATCATGTCGAGTGATGCGCGCAGCCCCATGAGATGATGCGTCGGCGCCGTGCCGTTGAAATACTGGTAGAACATTTCCGGTTCGGCCCGCAGGGTCCAGTCCCAGTAGCGTGTGACACGCGCCATCTGCGCGCGCTGCGCGGCGGCGCGGTCGTTGAAGAACACAAAGCCAAGCCCCGGCGGCACCATCAGCCCCTTTTGCGAGCCCGCCACCATGACGTCGGCGCCCCATGCGTCCATCTCGAACACGTCGCAGGCCAGCGAGGCGATGCAATCCACCATCAGCAGCGCGGGGTGTCCGAGATCGTCAAGGACCGCGCGCAGTCCGGCGATGTCGTTGCGCACCGACGACGATGTGTCCACGTGCTGCGCCAGAACCGCACGGTATCTGTGGGCGGTATCCGCCTTCAGCGCCTCGGCCACGCGGTCAAGGTCGATGGGGTCCTTGCGCCCGAAGTCGATGATGGTGGGGTCGATCCCCATGCCGGTGGCAGTGTCGGCCCAGCCCATGCCGAAGCGGCCGGTGGAGGGCACGAGAATCGCCTCGCCAGGGGCGACGGTGTTTGATAGCGCCGCCTCCCACGCGCCGTGGCCGTTGGCGATGTAGATCGCCACATGGCCGGACGTGCGCGCGACACGGCGCAGGTCGGGAATCAGCCCCGCGACCATCTCGGGAAGGTCGCCTTCGTAGATGTTGGGCGATGCGACGTGCATGGCGCGCAACACTTCGTCCGGCATGACGGACGGGCCGGGAATAGCCAGATAGGGACGACCATTGGCCAGGGACATGCGCGTTTTCTCCTGATTGTGGGGCGGGGACTTGACCCGACGGCGCCACACTAGCCGGCACGGTGGCGGCGTCAATCAGCCCCGCACCGCTTGCCAGCCCAAGCCGCAGCCCTTAAACCCCCGGCAGGAAAGGGAACACAATGCTCTCACAGCTCTGGAGCCGCATCGAGAAAGGCGAACGTCGTTTCCGGCGTTCGTTCGGCAAGGACATCACGGACCCTGCGGCGCGGCGCTGGTCGCGGCTGCACTACAACGTGTTCGACCATGCCTTTCTGCGCAGCTTCTGGACCAACTTCTTTGAAATCGCGCCGGGCGTCTATCGTTCGAACCAGCCGACGCACCGGCGGTTCCTGAAATACGCCCGCCTTGGCGTGCGCACTGTCGTGAACCTGCGCGGCGAAGAGAAATATTCGCACTACCTTTTCGAGAAGGAGACGCTGGACGGTCTGGGCATCGAGATGGTCAATGCCAAGCTCTGGGCGCGGATGGCGGCAAGCCGCGAACGTATCGTGCATGTTATCGACGTGCTGCGGGCGGCGGAAAAGCCGGTGCTGTTCCATTGCAAGTCCGGCGCCGACCGGGCCGGCTTTGTCGCGGCGCTGTATCTCATGGTGTTCGAGGACCAGCCGGTCGAAGTGGCGCGCCGCCAGCTTGGGCTGAAATACATCCATCTGGATTTCACCAAAACCGGCATCCAGGACTATATCCTTGATGTCTACGCCGCGCGCGTGGCGCAAGGCGAGATCGGGTTCGAGGACTGGATCCGGCGCGAATACAACAGCAAGCCGGTCCAGCGCGGTTTCGACGAACGCCTGCCCGCGGCACAGATCGCCGCGCAGATGGCTGTTCCGGCGTGACCCGCGTTCCGACACCCGAAGGCCCGAATCCCGCAGGCCCGAATCCCGAAGGCCCGAAACCCGAAGGCCCGAAACCCGCAGGCCTGAAACCCGCAGGCCAAGCCGCTACCCGGCCCGCCGCGGCACCCGATCCCACACCCAACGCCAAAGGCCTGATGCTCTGGCTCTGGCGCGGCTATCTGAACCGGCACACCGGGCTGCTGATCGTGGCGCTGGCCTTCATGATGATCGAAGGGTCGATGTTCGGCTTTCTCAGCTACATGATGAAGCCGATGTTCGATCAGGTGCTGGTGGGCGGGTCGCAATCGGCGCTGGTCTGGGTGGCTGCGGCGATCTTTGGCATCTTCACCATCCGCGCCCTGTCCAGCGTCGTGCAAAAGGTGCTGCTGACGCGGATTTCACAGCTGACCGTGGGCGACATCCGCATGGACCTGCTAAAGCATTTGATGACACTGGACGGCGCGTTCCACCAGAATTTCCCGCCCGGGTACCTTATGCAGCGCATCGAGGGCGACGTCGAGGCAATCAACAAGGTCTGGCGCACCATCATCACCGGCGCGGGGCGCGACGTGGTGGCGCTCATCGCGCTGTTCGGCGTGGCGATCAGCGTCGACTGGCGCTGGACACTGGCGGCGCTGGTAGGCACGCCACTGCTGGTGGCGCCCGCGATCCTGTTCCAGCGCTATGTGCGCACCACGGCCCGGGTGACGCGGGATGTGGCCGCGCGCCTGTCCACCCGCCTGAACGAGGTGTTTCACGGCATCGTCCCGGTCAAGCTGAACCGGCTGGAACGCTACCAGTGGAAACGCTACCGCGAACTCACCCGTCAGCGCATCAGCCTTGAGGTGAAATCGAGCTTTGGTCAGGCGGCGATTCCGGGGCTGATCGACATCATGTCGGGCGTCGGATTCGTGGTCGTGCTGTTCTACGGCGGGTCCGAGATCCTGTCGGGCGAAAAGACGGTCGGCGACACGATGGCCTTTTTTACCGCCCTCGGTCTGGCGTTCGAACCGCTGCGCCGTCTGGGCGCCTTCAGCGGCATCTGGCAGGTGGCGGCGGCCAGCATCGAGAGGATCAAGGAACTGCTTGAGATGGTGCCGGGACTGCGCGATCCGGCCAACCCCAAGGCGCCCCCGGCGGGCGTGCCTGACATCGTGCTTGACGACGTGTTTCTGGAATATGGCGACACGCCCATACTGCGTGGCGCGACCTTCACGGCAGAGGCCGGCAAGACCACGGCGCTGGTCGGCGCCTCGGGCGCGGGCAAGTCCACGGTGTTCAACCTGCTGACCCGGCTGGTCGATCCGGTCGGCGGGCGGATCAGCGTCGGCGGCGTGGCCGTGGCTGACATGAAGCTGGGCGATCTGCGCGCGCTGTTTTCGGTCGTGTCGCAGGATTCGCTGCTGTTTGACGAAACGCTGCGCGAGAACATCCTGCTGGGCCAGACCGACGTGTCCGACGAAGCGCTGGATCGCGCGCTGAAGGCGGCGCATGTGGCGGATTTCCTGCCGCGCCTGTCGGACGGGCTGAACAGCCCCGTGGGTCCGCGCGGCACCAACCTGTCGGGCGGTCAGCGCCAGCGCGTCGCCATCGCCCGTGCCGTGCTGCGCAACACGCCTGTCCTGCTGCTGGACGAGGCGACATCCGCGCTGGACGCGCAGTCCGAGGCGGTGGTGCAACAGGCGCTCGACCACCTCTCCGAAGGGCGCACGACACTGGTGATCGCCCACCGACTGTCCACGGTGCGCAATGCCGACAAGATCGTGGTGATGGAGCATGGCCGCGTGGTGGATCAGGGCACTCATGACGAGTTGATCGCGCGCGGCGGCGTCTATGCGGACCTGCACAGCCTGCAATTCGACGAACATTAAAGCTCCGGAAAAACCTGAAACATCCGGCATCGCCTTTTTCGCGTCCGAGACGCAGGCGAAAGGCAGTGGACACTTGATTGAGGCATTTTCCCAAACGCCATGGCGGCCCGCAAAGCGGAACCGGGGACGCGGTTGTGCACCGCCCCCGGGCGCAGCCTAGCCGCGGTAGGCGCCGCGCAACGCGCCCGGGTCCGTGCCCGCCAGATACCGCATCAGATTGAGCGAATTGCGCGTGCCCCGCCGCAGCCAGCCCTGCCGCGAATAGCTGCGTGGACAGGTCTCGGCCTGCACCGGCAGCAGGCTCAGGCGCGAACCAAGCGTGCGCGCGATGGCGATATCCTCCATCAGCGGCTGGTCGGGGTAGCCGCCCACCGCGTCATAGGTGGCCCTGTCGATCAGCAGCCCGTGTTCGCCCTGCGGCAGACGCAGCCGCGCGCGCAGGTTGGCAACCCCGGCCGCAACCTGCGGCAGCACGCCGCGCCCCCGGAACCGCAACCGGAAGTGATAGGCGCCGGGCGAGCCAAGAGCGGGCGCGACATCCCTGCTCCAGCCGCTGGACAGGGCCATGCCCGGGTCAAGAAACAGCAGCCAGTCACCCTGCGCCGCCTCGGCCCCGCGGCGCAGGCGCAAGGCGCGCGATGCGGGCAGCGACAGCCAGACCGCCCCGGCGGCATCGGCCACCGCGCGGGTCGCATCGCGTGATCCGCCGTCCGACAGGATCAGTTCGCGCACCAGCCCCGCCTCGAGCCCCTCCATCAGTGGCGGGATCGTCTCGGCCAGACCGTCGGCCGCGTCCAGCGTCGGAATGATGATTGAAATCGGCGCGCGCATGCCCTGCCCCTGTTTGTGTCCCCGGAGGTCATCCTATATGAAGGACCCGGGATCAAGAGGGAGACCGCCATGACCACCCAAGAGCGTACCGTGCTGTCCGTGACAGGCCCCGAGGCGTCCAGCTTCATTCAGGGCCTGGTGACCAATGACGTGATGCGGTTGAAAGACGGGCTGGTCTATGCGGCGATGCTGACGCCGCAGGGCAAGTACCGGGCCGATTTCTTTCTGGTGCCGGGGGGCGAATCGATCCTCATCGACGTGGCGACGCCGCTGGCGGCGGATCTGCTGCGCACACTGACCATGTACAAGCTGCGCACCAAGGTCGATGTGGCGCAGACCGATCTCGCGGTATCCTGCGGGACCGGCCCCGCGCCCAAGGGCGCCTTTGCCGATCCGCGCGATCCGCGCATGGGCTGGCGGGCCTATGACGGACGTCCGGGCGAGGACGGCGTCGACTGGGACGCACTGCGCGTTGCCGCCTGCATCCCCGAAAGCGGCATCGAACTGACGCCCGATACCTTCCTGCTCGAGGCCGGGTTCGAACGGCTGAACGGCGTCGATTTCCGCAAGGGCTGCTATGTGGGCCAGGAGGTCACCGCCCGGATGAAGCACAAGACCGAATTGCGCAAGGGTCTGGCGGTAGTGGGCGTGACCGGCAGCGCGCCCGTCGGAACAGAAATCGACGCCGGTGGCAAGGCGGCAGGCGTGCTTTACACACAGGCGGCGGGTGCCGGAATCGCCTATCTGCGTTTTGACCGCGCCAAGGGGCCGATGACGGCGGGTGACGCACAGGTGGTTCATCAGGCATGAAACTGACCGATGCCCTTCCCGTCGCCCTGACAGAAGCCCTGAACCTTGACGTGACCGACCGCCAGCCGCTCCAGGGTGGCGATCTGTCCCGCCTTGACCTCGTAACGCTCAGCGACCGGTCGCGGATGGTGACCAAACGCGGCCCTGGCGTCGAAACCGAAGGCAGGATGCTCGCTGCCCTCGCGCTGCTGAACGCTCCGGTGCCGAAGGTCCTGCATCAGGAACATGGGCTCTTGTGTCTCGAATATCTCCGGCCGGCCCCTGCAACCCGCCAGGGCTGGAAGGACTTCGGCGCCGCACTGGCCCGGATGCACAGCTTTGACGGTGCGGGCTACGGCTGGCAGGAGGATTATGCCTTCGGACGGGTCGCGATCGACAATAAAACCACCGCCGACTGGCCCGGCTTCTGGGCGGAACGGCGGCTGCTGCCCGGACTTTCAGAGGTGCCTGCCGATCTGGCCCGGCGGGTCGAGGCGCTTTGCGCACACCTGCCGGATCTGCTGCCGCGCAGTCCGCGCGCCGCGCCGCTGCACGGCGATCTGTGGCTCGGCAACCTGCACTTTTCCGAAGATGGCGCCCGGATGATCGACCCGGCCTGCTATCACGGTCACGCCGAGGTCGACCTTGCCATGCTGACCCTCTTTGGCGCTCCCGACGCCGCCTTCTGGCGCAGCTACGGCGCGCCCGAACCGGGACAGGACGAACGCCGACCCGTCTACCAACTCTGGCCGGGGCTGGTGCACATGCGTCTCTTTGGCGAAGTCCACCGCCCGCTGGTCAGCGGACTTCTGGATGCGTTGCACGTCTGACACCCCGCCCGAAGGATGCAACGTCCCGCTTTTCTCCGGGTCTGAAATATCCCGGGGGTCCGGGGGCAGCGCCCCCGGGCGGCGCTCCCGCGTCCACTGCCGGGCGCGGTGACCGGACCTCAGGCGCGTTCGGCGTATTCCATTGTCTCGGTGTTCACGATGATCTCTTCATCCTGCCCCACAAACGGCGGCACCGACACCCGCAGCCCGTTGTCCAGCAGCGCCGGCTTGAAGCTGTTGGCTGCGGTCTGACCCTTCACCACCGGCTCGGTCTCGACGATGCGGCAGGTGACCTTCTGCGGCAGGGTCGCGTTCAGCGCCTCGGCTTCGTGAAATTCGATGTGGATGGTCATGCCGTCCTGAAGAAAGGGACGTCGTTCGCCCAGAATGTCCGCGGGCAGTTCGACCTGATCGTAGGTCTCGGTGTCCATGAAGGTCAGGATGCCGTCGGTTTCAAAGAGGAACTGCATGTCCTTCTGTTCAAGGCGCACCCGTTCCACCTTGTCCGCCGAGCGGAACCGTTCGTTTAGCTTGGAGCCGTTGCGCAGGTTCTTCATCTCGACCTGGGCAAAGGCCCCGCCCTTGCCGGGCTTGACGTGGTCAACCTTGACCGCCGCCCAAAGGCCACCGTTGTGTTCCAGCACATTGCCGGGGCGAATTTCGTTACCGTTGATCTTGGGCATGTGTCAAAACCGTGTCAAAAGGTTGATAGAAGGATGACGGTCCCTATATCTGGCTATAGCAGCCCTGGCAAGACAACCATATATCGTGCTGCAACCGCAGAATGCTATGCGCCAGGGTCATAGGTGCTATGCTTTATCGGGGTATCCGAATCGACTTGGATAGGCCATAAGGGCCTTCACGCCTGAAAACACAAGAGCAATAATCAAAGGACGAAAGATGCGAGATTTCGTTGATGGAACAGCCTACAACAGCGAACAGGGCAACCGTGCCCGCAAGCTGTTTGCGGCCGTTGTCCTCGCGGCACTGGATGACGCGATCGCTGACGACAAGAAATACGGCAATGGCCCCGAGCAGATTGCCCGCTGGGCACGTTCGCGTGACGGACGCGAAGTCCTGTCCTGTGCCGGAATCGACCCCAACGAGCGGGTTGTCTCCGGTCTGATGGACTTCGTTGGCAAGGGTGTGCGCACCTCTGTCGCTCTGTCGCGCGAGGAAAGCGAACGGCGCCACGCCGCAGAGCAAGCGGAAGCCGCCTGATCCGGCATACGGATCGACAGACTTGAAGCGCGCCTCCGGGCGCGCTTTTTTTGTGTTTCCATGCGGATGTTTCGGAAAGGATGGTCGAGGACGATCCTTGCACGGCACTGTGCAATGCTGTCCTGCCGGGCCAGAGCCCTATTCGAAGGATTGCGCCATCAGGGCGCGCTGGATTTCGCGGCGCACCAGTTTACGGACGTTGCGGGTGATACGCTCGCCAAGGACGCCCTGAAGCTCTTGACGCACGATGTCTGCCACAAGATCGCGCAACATTTCTTCGTCGATGAGGGGCGCCGCATCGTCAAGGTCGAGCGGCGGATGCGGTGCCCGGGCCTGCCCGTGCCGTTCGCCCGGAAATGCGCCGCGTGTCACAACGTTGGACAGTTCCGGTACTTCGACATCCTCGGCAAAGGCGGCGTCTTCGTCAGCATCCTCGTCCGCTGCAGGTGTTTCGCCTGCAGAGGGCCGCGCCTGTGCTTCCCCCTGTGCATCCCCTGTTTCGACGGGGGGCGAGGGCGGCGGAGCGCCTTCAGCGATCATGCTTTCCAGTTCGGCAATCTTTTGTTCAAGTGTCTTGCTGCTGCTGGCGCGTGGCCGTTCATGCCGGTGTGTCACGGTGTTACGCAGCGGCTCGACACTCTCTTGGGTCGGCGGATCAGCATCAACGTCTCTGTCGAATTCGGAGGGGGCGCCGTGGTGCGTTTCGCTCAGCGACTGCCCGGCAACGCGGACCCTGGACCGGCTGGCCAGAGCCGTCGAAAGTTCGGATTCGGCCATGTCGAGCAGGGCCATGTTCAGTAGACCGCGCTCTTGCGGCTCTGGTGCGGTGTCGTCGCCATCTTCCACGGGCGTATCAGCCTTTTGCTTCACCACCTGCGCCCCAGTCAAAAGCATCGGACCCGCAGTGGCATCCGCTGCCGGATCTGCGCGGTTCAGGTCGCCGTCCTGAACCACCCGCTGAGCCGGCGTCAGCACAAGCTTTTCCGGCGCCTCCTGTACACCTGGGGTCGGTCGAACACGCGTCTCGTCCGACACAAGCCTGCGAATCGAGGCCAGAACATCCTCGATCGCGATCCTTGTGACGGGGTCTGACATGTTGTTTTCCCACTCTCGCCTCGGTCCAACTGTAGCGCGAGCCGGTTTCTCATTCAACAGATGCGAAAGATCTTACTCTTTTCCGAGGGCCCGCAAAACCCGGTCCAGATCCCTGCCCTGCCGACTGACCGGAGACGGCGAATCCTCCACCAGATTATAATAGGCGGCCGGGTCGTATTGCTGCACCGCAAGGCCAAGCTGTTCGGCGGTCAGAACGCCCATTGTGAACAACACAGAATAGGCCGCGACATATTCATCGACGGAGGCCGAGATCTGGCTGGCCCGGGCATCAAGCAGTTCCTGTTCCGCGTCGAGCACATCAAGCGTGGTCCGCGCACCCAGCGTCGCCTCTTCTCGGACACCTTCAAAGGCGATCTGCGCGGCGCGGACCTGATCGGCGGTTGCCGTAAGGCTGGAACGGGCGACCTGAAGCCGGACATAGGCGTTTGCGATGTTCTGTTCGATGTTGAGCCGTGTCAGCTGGAGCTGAGAGCGGGACGCATCGCGGTTGGCCATGGCCTGCCGCACCAGCGAGGACAGGCGCCCTCCCTGATAGATCGGGCCACCGGCCTCGATCGAGACGGAGCCGCCGCGAGAGAAATTTTCGTTGTTGAAATTCTGGGTGACCCCAACCTGACCGTTCAGGGAAATGGTCGGTTTCATCGCGGCCTTGGCCCGCAGGATGCTGAGCTCGTTGACTGCCACGGCGTATTGCGCACCAAGAAGGTCCGGATGGGTGCGCATTGCCACGGCGCGCGCATTTTCGACCGTGGAGGGCAGTTGCGGTACCGATTGCGGATAGGTCAGCGGACCCGGACGACGGCCGGTCGCGACCCGGTATTCTTCCTGCGCGACCTCAAGATCCCCCTGCGCGGCGGCCAGCGCCGAACGCGACTCTGCCAGACGCGCCTCGGCCAGCGCGACATCGGTGCGCGTGACCTCGCCCACTTCGAAGCGGTCCTCGGCGGCGCGCTGTTCCTGTGTGATGAGGCGCAGGTTGTTCTGGCGCAGGCTGACGGTTTCCGTGGCCCGCCGCACTTCCATGAACGCCTGCACGGCGCGCAGGAGGATCTGTTGTTCGATAGAAACGAGGTTCTGACGGGTGGCCAGCACCGATTCCTTGGCCGCCTCGATGGCAAGCCGGTTCTGTCCGAAATCAAAGAGCGTGAGCTGGGCGCTCAGCGCGATCGTGGTGTTGTTCTGGACGCTGTTCACCACCTGGAAACCGCTGCCGGCGCTGCGCGAGGTGCCGAAATCGCGTGTCACGTCTGACACCCAGTTGATCACCGGGCGCAGGGCCGCGATCGACTGCGCCACGTCTTCGTCCGCGGCGCGCAGGACGGCACGGTTCTGTTCCAGCAGTCCGCTGGTGTTGTAGGCCCCGACAAGCGCATCGGCCAGGGTGTCGGCCTGTACGGCGGCCGCAATCCAGACCAGGGCAATGCCGGTGGTCACACGTCTTATAATCGCCTTGGTTTTCATTCTGCTCTGCCCTCTTTTCGAACCGTCTTTCTGACGCTGCTCAAAGCGCGAAAGCGGTTTCTTTTTCAAATCCTGCCAGCACCGGGGCGCTGGCGTTGAACGCGAACCGCCATGAGACGGCGCCATCCACCATGTAGCCGATGCGCACCACTCCAAGCGCCCCTTCCATGAAGAGGCAGGCCATGCGACCGCCGTTCTTGAGTTGCGCGATAAGAGGTTGTGGCACCTGCTGCACCGCGCCTTCGACGATGATCACGTCATAGGGGCCGTGTTCCGGGGCCCCGCCGGTCAGCGGACCCTTGTGCAAGATCACATTGTCGGCATGGTGGTCAGACAGCAGTCCCTGCGCCTCTTTCACACGGTCCGCGTCATCCTCGACCGCGACGACCACTTCGGCGATGCGGGCGATGACGGCCGAGGAATATCCAAGCCCCGCTCCGATATCGAGAACCATATCGTCGTTGGTCACGTCCAGCGCATCCAACATCTTGGCAAAGGTGCGCGGTTCTAGCACGACGCGCCCTGCCCCGATGTCGATATTTTCGCTGACATAGGCCGCTTCGGCGCGGTCGCGCGGCAGAAATGCCTCGCGCGGGATGGCCAGCATCGCGTCGATGATCGGGAACTTTGTCACGTCCGAAGGCCGCACCTGCGTGTCGACCATCATTCTGCGGCGGGTGGCATAGTCTGACATGCACTAAACTCTTTTGTTCAGAAACCTTACCATGTCATGCCATAGAACACCCGCCACGGCAACGTCCGGTCCAGACAAATGCGTGTATTGTGCCCCGGTGTGTCTTGCCTGTGCAACGCAATGGCAGAAACGCGGTGGTGACGGACCGGACGCGCCGGTCCCTGAGCACCATCCGGTCAGCTGGCCTGCCCGGCTGCGGCAGCGCCACGCCGCACGACACTGTCATCCAGCAGCGCGGCGGCAATCACCATGACCGGTATGGACACGATGCCCCCGATCGGCCCCCAGAACCACAGGCCGAAGACCAGAGACACAAACACCAGGAGCGGATTGAGCGAGACGTGTTTGCCCACCAGCGACGGCGTCACGAACTGCGCTTCGGTCATGTTGAGACAGATATAGCCAAACACCGGCGCCCCGACCATGAGCCCGTCAAAATGGATCAAACCGCTGAGCAGCAGGCCCGACACCATCAGCGCGGGCCCGACATACAGAACGTAGTTGAGAAGGAAGGCCGCCATGCCCCAAACCCAGGCAAGCGGCAGGCCTATCAGCATCAGCACCCCGGTGACGGCCAGCCCGAGACCGAAGTTGATAAAGGATATCGTCACAAAATAGCGCGACACCAGCGACTCGGCGGTCTTGAACCGCTGCTGGTAGACGCTGGACTGGGCGACGCCGCCGATGCGCTTTGCAAGTGCCGAATAGACCTCGAGCCGAGTGAGCAGGAAGAAGTAGAAAGTCCCTGCGAAGACCAGCACCTGGCCCAGGATCACCGGTGCCAGGAACAGCGCGTCGGACACTGACGGCAAGGCGGATTCGGTAGTCTTCTCTTCCCCTTCGGCAGCTTCGCCGCCCCCAAGCGCCTTTTCCATTTCCGCGCTCATGTCATCCAGGCCGCGCATCATGCCGCGCAACTCGAAGACCAGCGACTGCAATTCGAAGCGTATGCGTGGAATCTCGTCCATCACGCGCCACAACAACGGCTCGAGCGCGAGGATCAGCAGACCCAGCGCCGCAAGCGTGAGCATCAGGATGATCGTGGCGGCATAGCCAACGGGAACCTTCAATCGGTGAAAGAAATCCATCAACGGCGCGACGATCACGCCCACAACGACCGCCAGCGTCATGGGGGCCGCGATGTCCTGGGCAAATTGCAGGGCCGTCATCGCGGCAAGGATGGCGATGAAAATGATTGCGGCACGAAGCGGGTCCGAAGAGGACGTCAATCTGTTTGACATGGCCGCGATCAGCGACGTCTGCGCGACGTGCCACGCCCCGCCGCCATTCCAACAAGAAAGCCCTCGATCACCTGCATCAGGGGATCGGGTGTGGCTGCGGGCCGAGTGGCCGCAGGGTGACGGGCGCGCCGACTTTTATGTGCGGAAGCGAAGGCAAAGCATATCAGCCCCACCGCCACATACAGCGCACCAAGAACCTGCGCGGCAAAAAGTGCGTCCTGCCATTGCTCAAGCATCAGCCAGAGGGCAAATGTGAAAAAGCCGATGCCTATCATGAGAAAGATGAAACCGGCCGTTGAAAATGCGACTGCGCGCGACGTGCGCCGCGCGTAGTCCCTGAGCGATGCAAGCAGGAGCATCCGTTATTTCCGGCTGGTCATAAGACCGGCCAAGAAGCCGATGGCCGCTGCGATGCCGATGGCTGTTCCGGGCTGGCGGCGGATAGCCGCGAAAGCCTGTTCCTGCGCATCACCGGCACGAATTTGTGCCTCGGAAAGCGCGTCGTGGCCGCGTTCACGCAAATATTCGGCGCGTTCCCTGGCGGCTGCCACGGTTTCGTCCTTGCGACGCAAGCCGATCTCGCCAATCAGTTCGGTCATCCCGGCAAGATCCTTCTTGAGGGTTGCGATCTGGTCGGAAAGTTCTTTGTAGTCGGTCGATGTTCCACTGGTCATATTCTTCTTTGCCTCTGCCGGTACGCTATTCGTGCTAGCGGTTTGTGCCATTGTGATAGCCTCCGTGGAGTGGTCTCGGAGAAGGAACGCCACCGCGTTCGCTTTGTTCCGAATACATAGCCGATTGTCCTCTGCTCGGAAAGGGTGCGCCAAATCGGCTTGACGACAGACCGGCGAGCCCCTAATCAGGCGCAGATCCGGCGGGTTGGCGGAGAGGTTACGCAGCGGATTGCAAATCCGTGTAGACCGGTTCGATTCCGGTACCCGCCTCCAATATTCTCAAGCATTTGAGTTCTTTTCCTGATTGCGTGTGATGCGCTGTCTACAGGGGCGATGGGCTTCTGTTCAACTTGCACCCCTTGCGGCAAGCGACAGCTTGACCGGAAACAGATTTGGCACAACACAACTACCGTTCGCACACATCCGATCTGTGGCGCGGCTGCCCTGCCCGGGGCCCATAAGGCAGGGCACCCTTGACACGGATGGGATGTGAAATTCGCACTGCGGACCGCGCAAACATCCGTGGCACATCCCGCTCAGGAACCCTTTGGTATCGGCGGATTTTTGCCAATACGGCGTGTTTGCGCCGTTTGAAACGAATCACGCGGCCAAATCCGTTGCGAAAAAGGGAGTAGACCGCTAAGCCCAAAAAAGGGTGCCGGAAGGGGAACCGAGCACCACTGTTGGGACGGGAAAAGGGACAGGACTGGATGAGAACGCGTTTCGCGATCAAGACACACGCTTTATTGCAGCGATATTTCCCAGAACGGCGGCTTTTCCTGCGGTCCGACACAGACACCAGGTTCATCAGGCTGAAATCCGAAACCCAGGCCATTGCCTTTGTCGGCGGCTCGATGGTCGTGACATGGACGATTGTCGCCACCGCCATCCTTCTTATGGACAGCATCGGCGCCGGCAATTTCCGCGAACAGGCCAAGCGGGATCAACAGACATACCAGCAACGGCTCAACGCTCTGAGTGAGGAACGCGACGAACGCGCCGCCGAAGCTCTGGCCGCGCAGGAGCGTTTCAACACCGCGCTGGCGCAGGTGTCGATCATGCAATCGCAGCTGCTGGATTCCGAAACCCTTCGCAGCGAGATGGAAACCGGGATTGAAGTGGTCCAGGCCACCCTGCGCGACACAATGAAGAAGCGCGCCGAACTCACCGAGAACCTGGCCGCGCTTCAGTCCACGGATGGAACCGACTTGACCGGCGCCGGGGCTGCCCAAGCTGACAGCACGATGGATTTCCTGTCGGATGCCCTAGCGCAGACCGCCGCCGAACGCGATCAGGTCGTGGCCGACGCGCAGGAAGCCCTGATCCGCGCCGACGAGATGGCGACCGAGATCCGGATGATGGAAGACAAGAACGACACGATCTTCCGGCAGCTCGAGGATGCGATGACTGTGTCGGTCAAGCCGCTGGACAAGATGTTCACCGCCGCAGGCATGGACCCCGACCGGATCATCGACGAGGTGCGGCGCGGCTATTCCGGCCAAGGCGGCCCTTTGACGCCGCTGTCGCTGTCGACCCGCGGTCAGGATCCGACTGGCGACACCCAGCGCGCCAACCGCATCCTTGGTGAAATGGACCGACTCAATCTCTACCGCATCGCGGCACAGAAGGCGCCTTTCGCTTCGCCTCTCAAGGATGCGTTCCGCTTCACGTCCGGATACGGCTACCGCTGGGGCCGCCTGCATGCAGGCACCGATTTCGCCGCACCGCACGGCACGCCGATCTATGCCACCGCTGATGGCGTCGTCACCCATGCCGGCTGGATGTCGGGCTACGGCCGCCTGGTCAAGATCCAGCACGAATTCGGGATCGAGACGCGCTATGCGCACCAGTCGAAAATCCGCGTGAAGGTCGGCCAAAGGGTCTCGCGCGGGGAGCGGATCGGTGATATGGGGAACACAGGACGGTCAACCGGCACGCATCTGCATTATGAAGTGCGCGTGGGTGGTGAATCCGTCAACCCCATGATTTATATCAAGGCTGCAAACGATGTTTTCTAAAAGCAAGATAAACGAGCCCGGTCCCAAGGCCGACGAGAACGCCAAAACGGCAGCCCCCGAGATGCCCCGCCCGTCCTCCAACGATTTCAAGGCGTCGGCCCCGAAGGCCAAACCGCCCGCATCGGTCCTGTCCAGCGATCTCCACATCACCGGCAACCTCAAGACAACCGGTGACATTCAGGTCGAAGGCACGGTCGAGGGGGACATTCGCGCCCACCTGCTGACCGTCGGGGAAACTGCGACGATCAAGGGCGAGGTGACAGCCGACGACGTTGTTGTGAACGGACGCATCGTGGGCCGGGTGCGCGGCCTCAAGGTCCGCCTGACCGCCACAGCGCGGGTCGAGGGCGATATCATCCACAAGACGATCGCCATCGAATCCGGTGCGCATTTCGAAGGCTCGGTCCAGCGTCAGGAAGACCCCCTGTCGGGCAAGGGTCGCGGTCCCGTACCGCAGGGCAGCCAGTCGAATGGCCAGCCGGCCCCGACCAAGGCCGCTCAGGAAAGCTGAGGCAAACGCCGTTTCAGAGATTTGAAGGCCGCCGTCATGGCGGCCTTTTTCTTGCAAGGCACGTCGTGCCTTCCCATGTGAAAACGTGGCCTGCCAATACCTGTGGAAACGCTGGCATCATCAGCGCACCGTCAGGCCACGCTGTCGATTCAGCGTTTCGGCAAAGTCCTGAAAGATCCAACATCCTTGGCCACGCCTGAGCCGCAGGCGAAAGCCAGCAAACAAGGGATCAAGATATTACCGAAACGTCACAGCCTGGCGTGCAGCCTCAACCCGGAGCAGGGCGCAGGGCGAACCATTACATGGCGGCGGCAGGCATACCGGAAAGAGCGGTCAACGCCCGTCGCCGCCCCCGTCGCCATCCCCGTCCTGCGGCAGGTCCGAGCCTTCGGCGTGACGTGCCGCGCGGGCGGCGTCCGGCGCCTGCCGCGCGCGTACAGGAGTTGGGGCTGCCCTCTGGGCTGAATGGTGCCTGTCTTCGGCCTGCGGATTGTGGAGGGATTCGGGATTGCGCAGCCAGATGTCGCGCTGCGCAAACGGGATCTGGATGCCCGCCGCCTTGAACCGTTCGGCGATCTGGTGGTTCATCTCGGTCTGGATGTCCAGGATCAGGTTCACGTCGATCAGGATGGCGCGGATCTCGAACTCCATCGCATTCTCGCCGAAGCGTTTGAAATAGATGTAGGGCGCGGGGTTCATCAGCACCTGTGGATGTTCGCGCGCGATGCCCAGCAGCACGGATTCGACCAGCCGCGTGTCGGTGCCATAGGCCACGCCCACCGGCACAATGATCCGCCCCAGCGAATTGCCGCGGGTGAAATTCGTCACCGTATCGGTGATCAGGTTGGCGTTGGGCACGATCACGTCGGTGCGGTCAAACGTCTCGATCACGGTCGAGCGGACAGAAATGTCGCGCACATAGCCCATCTGGTCACCGACCTGGATCCAGTCACCTTCGGAAATGGGCCGTTCGATCAGCAGGATGAGCCCGGCGACAAAGTTCTGCACAATGGTCTGAAGGCCGAACCCCACGCCCAGCGACAGCCCCCCCGCGATGAAGGCCAAAGAGGTAAGGTCCATCCCCGAGGACGAGATGGCGATCAGGAAAGAGCCGATCACACCCGCATAACCAAGGCCCGACACGATGGCATTGCGCCCGCCGATGTCGATGCGCGTCTTGGGCAGCACGGAACTGCGCAATGCCCCCTGCACCAGCCGTGTCAGCACATAGCCGATGACGAAGACCAGGATCACGCCCAGAAAATCGGACGGTGCGATCTGCGTCTCGCCAACGGTGAAACCGGCAGCAAAGCCCGCATAAAGCTCGGTCAGGTCCGCGACGCGCGCGCCCCAGATCAGCGCAAGCAGCGGCAGGGTGGACAGGAACATCACAAAGCTGACCAGCACCAGGATCAGGCTTTGCGCCTCTTCCACCGTCTTGCCGGTGATCAGGTGGTGGATATCGCCCAGCAGCCGCAGCAGCACCGTGAGCGATCCCAGCAGCATCATCGTAGCCACTGTCTGGAACACCATCGCCTCGGCAAGGTTGGCATAGCCGATCAGCGCCAGCACCGGCGCCGCCACCGCCAGAACCAGCATCAGCTGTCCGGCGCCGCGCACGATGCGCAGCCGGAAATCCGTCTCGTCCTGCGGTTGCTTGATGTCCCCGTTCCCGCCACTTTGCAAGCGCGCGGTGCGCAGGATCTGCGCCAGACGGAACACCATCACCGCCGTCAGGACGGTGAGGGGAAAGTTCAGCACGGCCTGGGTTTCAGGTCCGTGTTCGGCCACGACATTCAGCGTGCCGACAACTCCGCGCAGGAACAGCAGAAGGCCGATCAGCGTCACGATATAACGCGCAACGGCACGCCGGGCGCGTGGGATCGGCAGCGTCGCCACATCGTCGTTGCGCGAAAAGGTCTGTTCGGCCAGCCAGCGCACGAACAGGCCGATGCCGACCCAGAGCGGCAGCCATTCCAGCAGCCTGATCGCTCGCGGCCCCACCAACCCGCTGATGCCCACCGCCGTGGCAAAGGCATAGACCCCCAGCAGCGGCAGCACGATCTGCCCCAGCGACAGCAGGAACTGCCAAACCCCGGTGCCGCGCCGCGTCCGGCGGCGCAGGACATTCACAGCCACATGCACCCAGTGCGGTCCCCGCAGGGTCAGCAGCCCCCCCAGTAGCAGAAGCGTCAGAAGCGAAGGAAGACGGGCCACCAGAGCCTGGCGGAAATCGTCCTGCCCCCAGGCGTCGGTGGTTTCCGAGGCCACATTGGCAACCGTCCCGGCTAGTTCCTGCGCCGCGCCGCGCCAGTGGGCAGGCACGGCGGGACTGGGTCCAAGGGCCAGCATCTCTTCGGCCTGGCGGGTGCGGATGGTATTGTCGATCTCGCGGATCAGGCCGTCGGCACGGGCATAGGCTTCTTCGGCGGCCACCACGGGCGCACGCTGTTCGGCCAGTTGCCGGTTCAGTTCGGCGCGGCGCGCAGCGATATCCGCTGCCTCGGTCCTGCCGTCCTCGGGGGCGGGCCCCAGCGTATCCAACTGCGACTGCAAGGTCGCCAGACGAGAGCTTTGTTCCGTCTGGGCGGTCTGGAACCGCTGGCGGTAGCTGGCGATTTCGGTGCGCAGGGTTTCAAGCGCGGTATCGGTCGATTCATCATCGGCAAGGGCGTTTTCGGCCCGCGCCGCGGTGCTTTCCCAGCGCTCGTAATCGATCTGGCTTGGCACTGTGCCCTGGGCCATCACCAGACCCGTGACCAGCAGCAGCGCCGCGAGCGTCAGCCCCAGTTGCCGCAGCAGGCGCATCAGTTGTCCTCGAACACCCCGGGAATGCTGGCAGGCGCACGGTCCAGCCATTTAGGCACCGGCAAGCCCTTTCCGGCCAGGAACTCCGGGTTGAACAGCTTGGACTGGTAGCGGTTGCCGAAATCGCACAGGATGGTGACGATCGTATGCCCCGGCCCCATCTCGCGCGCCATACGGATCGCGCCCGCGACGTTGATGCCGGTCGAACCGCCCATCACCAGACCTTCTTCGCTCAGCAGATCGAACACGATGGGCAGAGCCTCGTCGTCGGGCACCTGGCACACAAAGTCCGGAGTAAAGCCTTCGAGGTTGGCGGTGATGCGGCCCTGTCCGATGCCTTCGGTGATCGAATCCCCCTCGGACTTGAACTCTCCGCTGGTGTAAAAACTGTAAAGCGCGGCGCCCATGGGGTCGGCCAGACCCACCTTGACGCCCTTGGGCTGGAGCGCCATGCCGACGCCGGCGACCGTGCCGCCTGTACCGGCCGCGCAGATGAAACCGTCGACGCGGCCACCGGTCTGTTCCCAGATCTCGGGACCGGTGGTTTCGATATGGGCCTGCCGGTTGGCGATGTTGTCGAACTGGTTCGCCCAGATCACCCCCTTGTCAGAGGTGCGTGCCATTTCTTCGGCCAAACGACCGGAATAGCGCACATAGTTGTTGGGGTTCCTGTAGGGCGCCGCCGGAACCTGCACCAGTTCGGCGCCAGCCAGCCGGATCATGTCCTTCTTTTCCTGACTTTGCGTTTCGGGGATGACAATCACAGTCCTGAACCCCATCGACGCGCCGACCAGCGCAAGACCGATGCCGGTGTTGCCCGCCGTGCCTTCGACAATCGTGCCGCCGGGTTTCAGCAGCCCTTTTGCGACCGCATCCTTGATGATGTACAGCGCCGCGCGATCCTTGACCGACTGGCCGGGGTTCATGAATTCCGCCTTGCCGAGGATCTCGCAGCCGGTCTCTTCGCTCGCCCGTTTCAGCCGGATCAGCGGCGTGTTGCCGACCGCGTCGGCCAGATCGCGTGCAATGCGCATGGAGGTCCCCTTACAGATTTGTTTCCCCCGATGT
>JAGXGV010000054.1 GCA_024636635.1 Puniceibacterium sp. | reverse complement strand
GGGGCAGACGGCGGCGGCGCATGATCTGTGCACCTCATTGCGTCCGCATCTCAAACGGCACCACCTTCAGGCCAACGTCGGCCATTATGGCGTCTTCAACGGCCGCAGGTGGAACAACGAGATCTATCCGGTGGTGCGCAACATGATCCTTGCGATGGAGTGACACCGCGCCCAGGATCAATCCTGATGACTTTTGGACCTCCTGCAACACGGCGGATGGCCCCCCGGACAATGAAAGCCCGACATGAGTGATACATCTTCTGCCGCTGCGGCGGGGCTTGGAACCTTTGAACGCTGGTTGTCCGTCTGGGTGGCGCTGGCCATCGGCGCGGGGCTGCTGCTGGGCAATCTTGTTCCGGGGCTGTTTGCCGGGCTTGCCGCGCTCGAGATCGTGTCGGTCAACCTGCCGGTGGCGATCAGCCTGTTCGGGCTGGGGGCGGGCGCGGCTCTGGCCACGGTGGTCGGCGTGCTGGTCGAAGTGCCGGTGATGCTGTCGCTTGTCGCTTTCGCCAATCGCACGCGGCACTGGTTCCCCACCGAAAGGAGCCCATGATGAGCATCGTCGTCTTTCACAGCCCCGAGTGCGGCACCTCGCGCAACGGCTGGCAATCCTGACGGCGGGGCAGCGCGTTCAGCGCCGCGCGCGGCGCCGGGCAAGGGGCCGCAGCACGCGCAGATGCAACAGCGTGACCGCGGTCACGCCCAGCACGCAAAGACACAGCACCAGCTTCGACAGGGGCCCCATTGCGCCTTCGATCATCAGGGCGTGCACCACCGTGCCCACCACCACCACCAGCGCCAGACCATTGTGCAGGATGCGCCAGACCGCGGGACGCAGCCCGGCGGCGCGGCGCAGCGCGACCAGCAGCACGGTCAGCACAAGCGCCCACATCGCCGCCACGCCATAAATCGAAAACGGCGTCGGTGAGACCAGCAAAAGCGCGTCAAGTGCATCCTGCGGACTGGCCAGATAAAGCCCGCCCACATGCAGGGCGACCAGCACGACCAGCGCCACACCCAGCCACTGGTGCCAGCGCTGCTGGCGGGCCGGATGTGCCCGTGACAGATAGCCCGCCGCAAGAAGGGGCTGGAACAGCAGCAGCGCCAGCGCGACGATCCCCGCCATGCCGCCAAGGATGTAGATGCCCGGGCGATAGTCCAGCAGCGGGTTCGCCGCCGCCACCCCCAGCGGCACCAGCGCAATGCAGGCCAGAATTGCCCAGGCGAGAATCCTGCGGTATCCGGTCATCGCCGGGGCCGTCGCGTCGTCAGTGTCAAGCGTGGGCAAGCGTCAGGCAGGGGCCAAGCATCAGGCAGGGGCAAGCACAAAATCGGCGCTCAGGCTGGTGTCGCGCGGGCTTGGCATCACCGGGCGCAGGAACACGGTCCTGAACGCAGCGTCGTCATAGGCAAGATGCGCATGTGGCTGGCCGAAGTTCGGAACGATCTGTTCCATCTCGAGCCGGAAGCTGCCATCGGAAGCCGTCAAGACGCTGCCGTGATTGCGTGGCTCCCGCTCGCCGCCAAGGGTCGTGGCGGCCCAGATCTGGATGCGGACACCGGACAGCCGAGCGCCGTCCCCGGCACGTCGCACCAGCCCTGATACAACGAACCCCGATCCAAGGCTTTCGACCATGGGCGCGCCGGGACTGTAGTTGTTGCTCCCCCCTCGCATGGATTGCGTCGGCGCCAGCGACCCCTGCGCGAGGGCGGGCGAAAAAAGGACCGACGGGCTGGCGACAAGGGCTGCGGCGCCGATCAGCAGGGCGCGGCGGTTGTAGGCAGGACGGTGCATGGCGGTATCTCCTGTCTGGGTTGGTTCCCGGCGTGGCCGGATGCGCAGGTCTGGCTGAGCGCATGTCCAAACCCGTGTGTATTCCTTGGAAAAGGTAGCGTGACGGTGCGTCTCGATGAAGGGTTCAACACCCATTTGTGATGAGACGGGCAGGTAGACGCAATCCAATGGCGTCCCGTCGGGTATTCTTGGGGCAGGCCGTTCACACCTGGCTGATCCGGGCCATTGCAGCGAAGGTCGCATGGAACGTTTTGCGCATTTCCAGTGTTTCTGGTCCGGAACCGCAATGAACGACAAGGCAGCATCATGGCATATGCCACAGCGAATGACGGCACAGAATTGCATTACATGACCCATGGCGAAGGGCGCGATGTTGTCCTGATCCATGGCTGGCCTTTGTCTTATGCCATGTGGGAATACCAGATCGCGGATCTGGTCGAGGCCGGGAACCGGGTGACCGCCTATTGCCGCCGCGGCTTTGGCGCATCGGGAAAACCCTGGAGTGGTTACGATTACGACACGATGACAGACGATCTTGCTGCCGTGATGAATGCGGCCGGTGTGCGTGGCGCAGCGCTTGTCGGCTTTTCCATGGGCGGCGGCGAGGTCGCCCGTTACATGAGCCGTCACAAGGGCGAAAACGTGCGCGCGGCCGTGCTGGTCGCGGCAGTGCCCCCCTTCATGCTTCGGACCGACGACAACCCGGAAGGTGTCGACGGACAGATCTTCGAGGACATGAAGGCGGGACTGCGCAAGGACCGTCCGAAGTTCCTGACCGACTTCTATCAGGGCTTTTTCGGACAGGGCACCGAACAGGGCGGCGTGTCTGCTGAACTGCTGCACGACGCCGTGCGGGTGGCAATGCAGGCCAGCCCCAAGGCGACGCTCGACTGCGTCGATGCCTTCGGGTGGACGGATTTCCGGGCGGACATGGACGCGTTCGACGTGCCCACTCTGATCATCCACGGCACCGGGGATCAGACCGTTCCGCCCGAGGCGAGCGCCGAACGCGCCGCCACGATGATCAAGGGTGCCGAACTGAAAACCTATGACGGTGCTCCGCATGCTCTGATCAACACGCACACAGAGCAGTTCAACGCGGATCTCATCGCATTTCTCAAAACGTAAAGGATACGACAATGCCTGACATGAAAGACGCAAACATCCTTATCATGGCCACCCATGGCTTTGAGCAGTCCGAGTTGTTCACCCCGCTGGAAAAGCTGAAGGAGGCAGGGGCCACCGTCCATGTCGCCACGCTTGACGGCAAGGCGATCAAGGGCTGGGATACCGACAACTGGGGCAAATCCGTCGATGCGGATCTTCGCATCGCGGACGTCAACGTCGATGACTACATCGCTCTTGTCCTGCCGGGCGGGCAGATCAACCCCGACATCCTGCGCACTGACAAGACGGCGGTGGATACCGTGCGCAACTTCGTCGCCGGGAGCAAGATCGTCGCCGCGATCTGCCATGCGCCCTGGCTTCTGATCGAGGCGGGCGTGGTCGAGGGGCGCGAGATGACTTCGTACCATTCGATCCGCACGGACCTGAAGAATGCGGGTGCCAAGGTGGTGGACCAGGAGGTCGCGATCTCGAACGGCATAATCACCTCGCGCAACCCGGATGATCTGGAAGCCTTTGTGGCGAAGATCATCGAAGAGGTCCGCGAAGGCGAACACAAGCGCAATGTTGCCGCGGCCTAGGCCGAATTCCGGCCCCCGGATGTCACCGTCCGGGGGCTTTTTTCATTTTCGAAAGGGTGGCGTCACATGACATTGAAGACAACGCTGAAGATCAACGGGAAGGACCGGACGCTGGACGCCGACCCGCGCACCAGCCTGCTGGATGCGCTGCGCAACCATCTGGACCTGAAGGGCACCAAGAAGGGCTGCGATCACGGCCAGTGCGGCGCCTGCACGGTGATCGTCAACGGTCGGCGCATCAATGCCTGCCTCACGCTTGCCTGCATGCACGACGGGGACGAGGTGACGACGATCGAAGGACTGGGAACGCCCGAGCAGATGTCGGCGCTTCAGGATGCCTTTGTCCGTCACGACGGTTTCCAGTGCGGCTATTGCACCGCCGGTCAGATCTGTTCGGCCACTGCAATGCTGGACGAGGCAAAGGCGGGCTGGCCGTCGCACGTGTCGGCATCGCTTGGCGATGACGTCTCGCTGACTGATGAAGAGATTTCCGAACGGATGAGCGGCAATCTTTGCCGCTGTTCGGCCTATCCCGGGATCGTCAATGCGATCCGCGACGTGGCAAGGGGGGGCGCGCGATGAGGGACTTTGATTATGCCCGCGCGGGCAGCCGTTCGGATGCCACCGCCCGGGCCGGGGCAGGGGCGCAGATCATTGCGGGCGGCACCAACCTTCTGGACCTGATGAAGCTTGAGGTGATGGCGCCGGAGGCCGTGGTGGACATCACGCGGCTGGACCTGCACGAGATCTCGGTCGTCGAAGGTGGCGGTTTGCGCATTGGCGCGCTGGTGACCAACAGCGACCTCGCCGCGCATGATGTGGTGCGGCGTGACTATGCGCTGCTGTCGCGTGCCCTGCTGTCAGGCGCCACAGGCCAGTTGCGCAACAAGGCGACGACCGGGGGCAACCTGCTGCAACGCACCCGTTGTTTCTATTTCTACGACACCGCGATGCCCTGCAACAAGCGTGATCCGGGCAGTGGCTGCCACGCCCGGGACGGTTTCAACCGCATCCTTGCGGTGCTGGGCACCAGCGATCACTGCATCGCCACGCATCCTTCGGACATGGCCGTCGCCCTGATGGCGCTGGGCGCCAGTGTCGAAATCGAGGATGCTGCCGGGGACGTGCGGCAGATGCCGCTGAACGATTTCTACCGCCTGCCGGGCGACACGCCGCACATCGAAACGGTACTGGAGCAGGGTGATCTGATCACCGCCGTCCTGTTGCCGAAACCTGTCGCTGGGCGGCAGATCTACCGCAAGGTGCGGGACCGTTCGTCTTATGCCTTTGCGCTGGTGTCGGTCGCCGCCGTGGTCCGCATGGAGGATGGCAAGATCGCCTCGGCCGCGCTGGCCTTTGGCGGGCTGGCCCCCAAACCCTGGCGCAATGCCAAGGTCGAATCGGCGCTGACCGGCAAGGTGCCCTCGGACGACCTGTTCGGGCAGGCCGCAGATATCCTGCTGGCCGATGCCGTGGGGTTCGGCGCCAATGATTTCAAGATTCCGCTTGCCCGCCGCACGCTACGGGCCGTGCTGCGCCAGGCCACGGAGGCGACACAATGAACCAGCATCTCAAGATGGACCGTCCTCAGGACGACGTTATCGGCACCATGGCGCAGGGTGTGATCGGCACCGCCGCGCCGCGCCGGGACGGGCCGGTCAAGGTTACCGGACAGGCGCGTTATGCCGCCGAAACCGGCACCGGAGCCGAAGCGGTCGGTGTGCTTGTGCGCGCCACCATCACCAAGGGCCGCGTCACCGGCATGGACAGCGACGCGGTGCGCGCCATGCCCGGCGTGCTGAGCGTGATCACCGACAAACGCCTGCTGCGCAATCCGGCGCAAGGCACCGCAAATGCGGCGCCGGTGCAGGATCCCGGTCAGGTTGCCTATTTCGGCCAGCCCATCGCGCTGGTCGTGGCCGAAACCTTCGAACAGGCGCGCCACGCGGCGCAAGGTCTCAAGGTGCGCTACGCCGCCGAAGAGGCCGTCACCGACCCCTTCGCCGACACGACCGAGGTCGAGCGTCCAGAGGCGAAGCAGACCGAACAGGGTGACCTAGACGCCGCCATGACGGCGGCCGAATTCAGCGTGGATTCAACCTATACCACCCCGGCGCAGAACAGCGCGGCGATGGAGCCGCATGCCTCGGTCGCGGAATGGGATGGCGACAGGCTGACGCTGCACGGTTCCTACCAGATGGTGAAATACAACCGCAACGAGCTGGCGGATTCGCTGGGCATCGACCCGGCGAACGTGCGCATCCGCGCGCCTTACGTTGGCGGTGGCTTTGGGTCCAAGCTCGGCATCGCGCCCGAAGCTGTGGCCGCCGCCATCGCCGCGCGCGACCTGGGGCGCGCTGTCCGTGTGGTGATGAGCCGTCCGCAGGTGTTCGAGGCGACCATGCGGCGCAGCGGCACCCGCCAGCGCGTCCGGCTTGCCGCCGACGCTGACGGGCGGCTGACGGGTATCGGCCACGAGGCGCGGGTGTCCAACCTGCCCGACGAGGCATTCAGCGAGCCGGTGACCATGGCGACGCATTTTCTGTATGCCGGCAAGAACCGCAAATATGCGCACGAGATTGCGCGGGTTCACCGCACCTGCGCCGGGTCCATGCGCGCCCCGGGCGAGGCTGTGGGCATGTTGGCGCTGGAAAACGCGATGGACGAACTGGCCCATGCCGCCGGGATCGATCCGGTGGAACTGCGCCTGCGCAACATCCCGGACGTGCATCCCGAGAATGGCAAGGACTATTCCTCGCGCCGCTTTGCCGATTGCCTGCGCGACGGGGCCGCGCGGTTCGGCTGGTCCGCGCGCAACCCCAAGCCGGGGCAGGTGCGCGACGGCGAATGGTTCATCGGCATGGGTGTCGCGTCAGCCGCGCGTGGCAACATCCTGCAAGAAAGCCAGGCGCGGGTGATCCTGCACGCCGATGCCACCGCCACGGTAGAAACCGACATGACCGACATCGGCACCGGCACCTACACCATTCTGGCCCAGATCGCGGCTGAAATGCTGGGTCTGCCGCTTGATTCTGTGTCGGTGCGGCTGGGCGACACCGACTTTCCCCCCGCTGCCGGGTCCGGCGGTTCCTGGGGGGCGGGTTCTGCGGGTTCTGCGGTCTTTCTGGCCTGTCAGAAGCTGCGTCAGTCGCTTGCCGACATGCTTGACACCGATCCGTCGGAACTGACCCTGCGCGACGGCACCGTTACCTCGTCCAACACGCAGCAATCGCTGGCCGATCTGCTGTCCGAGGATCTGACCACCATCGGCCATATCGAGCCGGGCGAAACGTCGGAAACCATGCAGCATGCCGGGTTCGGCGCGCATTTCGCCGAGGTGGCGGTGAATGCCGTCACCGGCGAGAGCCGCGTACGCCGCATGCTGGGGGTGTTTTCGGCGGGGCGCATCCTGAATGAACAGACTGCCCGGTCACAATGCCACGGCGGCATGATTTTTGGCATTGGCGCTGCGCTGACCGAGGACATGGTTCATGACCATCGCGACGGCCACATCGTCAATCACAATCTGGCCGAATACCATATCCCGGTGAATCTGGACATTCCGCAGCTTGACGTGGTTTTTCTGGAAGAGCGTGATGCCTGGGCCAACCCGCTGCAATCCAAGGGTGTCGGCGAACTGGGCATTTCCGGCGCGGGCGCCGCGATCACCAATGCCATCTACAACGCCACCGGCGTGCGGGTGCGCGACTATCCAGCAACGCTCGACCGGGTGCTGCCGGGCCTTCCCGACGACTGAGCGGACCGGCACAGGGGGCGCCGCCGATTGGGCGGCGCCCGGGCCGCAAAGGGGGGTTCCACAGCACGCGCGTGTCGGCGGGTTCGGCCCGTCGGGCACTTGCAGGGGGATTGCGCCGCGACGAACGCCGTTTAAGGTGGCTGCAGACCCCTGAGTGACCCAAGGACAGACATGGACCCCCGCAAGCTTGAGATGACCGTGCTGATGACGCCCGACATGGCGAACTTCAGCGGCAAGGTGCATGGCGGTGCGCTGCTCAACCTTCTGGACCGTGTGGCGTTTTCCTGCGCCTCGCGGTTTTCCCAGCGCTATGCCGTGACGATCTCGGTCGATCAGGTGGTGTTCAAGGAGCCGGTGCATGTCGGCGAACTGGTCACCTTCCGCGCCAGCGTGAACCACGCCGGGCGCACCTCGATGGAGATCGGCATCCGGGTCGAGGCCGAGGATATCCGCAGCGGCACGCGCCGCCATACCAATTCCTGCTATTTCACCATGGTCGCGCTGGGCGATGACAACCGGCCACAGACCGTGCCGCGGCTGAAGGTCGAAACCGACCTTGAACGCCAGCGCTACCGGGCGGCTGAACTGCGCCGCAAGCTGCGTCGCGGGTTCGAGGAAGAGATGCGCAAGGTCGCGGATGGCGAAGTCTAGGCACCGTCGCAGGCTTGCAATTGCCAACATGCACGACCGGCCCCAAGCGGGCAGCTGACGGGCCGCCTCTGAGTGCGCTAACTGACCCTGCTTGCGGTCAGGCGCAGATGGCATGGGCGGGGGTGCGCCGCGCATCCAAATAGGCGATGCCCAGCACCACGATCCCGCCACAGGCCAGCGCCGTGCCGACCAGTCCGGTCGAACCCCAGCCATATCCGGCCGTGAGCGCCAGCCCGGCAACGTACGGCCCAAGCGCATTGGCAAAGTTGAACGCCGCATGGTTCAGCGTCGCCGCCAGCGTCTGCGCCTCGCCCGCCACATCCATCAGACGCATCTGAAGCGGGATCACAAGACCGGCTGTGGTGCCCAGCGCCAGGATCGCCGCCACCATCAGCGGCCAGTTGCCCATCACCGCCATGTAGATCAGCGTCACCACCGCCATTCCGGCCAGCAGCACCAGCGCGCCGCCGAACCGCGACCACGAGGCAAGCCGCCCTGCCACCATGTTGCCCAGCGTCGCGCCGATGCCGAAGGCCGAAAGCGCCATGGGGATCGCCCAGCCGGGCGCCTGCGTCGTCGCCAGCATCGCCGCCGAAAGATAGGAATAGACCGCAAAGACTCCGCCAAAGCCGACGGCACCGACCAGAAGTGTCAGCCAGACCGCGCGGTTGCGCAGCGCGCCAAGCTCGCGCAGCGGACTGGCCTTGGGATCGGGCTGTTCAAGCGGCGCGTGCCGCAGGATCATCGCGGCAGACAGCAGCGCAATGGCGGTCACGATCACAAAGCAGCTGCGCCATCCCAGCGCCTGCCCGATCGCCCCGGCCGCCGGCACGCCCACCACGTTGGCCAGCGTAAGGCCCAGCATCACCTGCGCCACGCCGGCAGCGCGCCGCCCCTTGGGCAACAGGTCGGCGGCGAACAGCATGGCGATGCCCAGATAGGCGCCATGCGGCAGCCCGGCCAGAACCCGCGTCACGGTCAGCGGCAGCATTGCGGGCATCAGTGCGGCAAGCATGTTGGCCAGCGCAAAGAACCCGATCAGCGCGGCCAGCATGGTCTTTCGCGGCACCCTTGCGCCAAGCACGGCCAGCACCGGCGCGCCGATCACGACGCCCAGCGCATAGCCGCTGATCGCGTGTCCTGCCGTAGGTTCGCTGACCCCGAAATCCATTGCGTAATAGGGCAGCAGACCCATCGCGGCGAATTCCGAGACCCCGATCGCAAAGGCGCCCACCGCCATCGAGATTATGGTCCAGCGGACCTGCCGTTCTTCATACATCGTGCTGTCCGTCCCGGTTCATGCCGCAGTGCAGCAAATATAGCCGGTTCCCCCGCTGCCGCAACCTGCCCGCACACATAGGTGCCCTGCGATTCTTGCATGGTCACATCCGTGCAGCCCCTGTCGCCGCCGCGCGCCCGCTGCTAGGTTGCACGGCAAGGCCAGAGGCAGACACCGGGGACAGACCAGATGACATCCGAGAAACTGGAAGAAATCGCATCGCAAGAGGCGCGGCTGCGTCTTTCCGTCTTTGACGAGGATACCGGATGGCGGCTCGGCTCGCGTCTGGTAGAGCAGGGCAGGGCGGCGCGGATGCCCATCGTGGTGAACATCCGCACGCCCGACAGCACGCTGTTCCACGCGGCCCTTGCGGGCGCGACACCCGACAACGACCATTGGGCGCGGCGCAAGTCGAACGTGACGCTGCGCTATCATCGTGCCTCTCTGGCCGTGGGTCTTTCGTTCCGTGACAAAGGCGTTGCCGTTCCGGGGGCCGAGCAAGGCGTCGATCCCTGCGACTTTGCCGTTCATGGCGGCAGCTTTCCGATCCGTCTGGTCACGGGCCGGGTGCTGGGCGCGGTCACGGTTTCGGGCCTCGCGTCCGAGGACGATCACGCCATGGTCGTCGCCGCTCTGGAATCAGTCATGGACGGGCACTGACCACGGGCTGACGCCAGTCGCTGGGGCCAATCGTACGGTCCTGACGCGCGGGTCGGCCGCACCGGTGTGCGGTGCCCAACGCATCCCCCGCGCCGCGCAAAATGGCGGCAACGGGCGTTCGGTGGGCCGCCTGACGGACCCCGGAACGCGGGGCGGATCGTTTCCCTATGGACATTGCCGCGCGGCAAGCTGACCTTCGGCGGCATCCGGAACGTGAAAGATCCCATAGCCTTGTCCAGCCCCCATATACGCATCGCGGTCGACATCGGCGGCACCTTCACCGATCTGGAACTGCGCGACGGCGCCACCGGTGCTGCGCACAGCCTCAAATCGCAGACCACGCCTGACGACCCGGCGCGGGGCCTGTGCGACGCCATCGCCCAAGCGCGCGACACCTTCGGTTTCGCCAATGCCGACATCGACCTGATCCTGCATGGCACCACCATCGCCACCAACGCCGTGCTGACCCGCGACCTGCCCGAGGGCGCGCTGATCACCACCGCAGGGTTCGAGGATGTGCTGGAGATCGGCCGCCACGCCCGCAGCGACATCTATGCCCTGCGCGGGCCGGACCGGACCCTGCTGATCCCGCGCCGCCGCCGCTTTGGCGCGCCGGGCCGGATCGGCGCCGCCGGACAAGAGGTGCGTCCGCTGGACATGGCGGCGCTCGATGTGGTGATCGACCGCGTTGCCGACAGCGGCGCCGCTGCCTGCGCGATCTGCCTGCTGAACGCCTTTGTCAATCCCGACCACGAAATCGCCATCCGCGACCGGTTGCTTGCACGCTGTCCCGGCATGGCGGTGTCCTGCTCTCACGATGTGTCGCCCGAGATCCGCGAATTCGAACGCACCGCCACAACCGTACTGAACGCGCTGCTGGTGCCGGTGATCGCGCGCTATGTGACGGCCCTGCGCCGTCGCCTTGCGGACGAGGGCATCACCGCCCCGGTCTACCTGATCCAGTCCAACGGCGGCGCCATCAGTCTTGACATGGCGGTGCGCGCGCCGGTCAAGCTGCTGCTGTCCGGCCCGTCGGGCGGGGTTCTGGCGGCAGAGCGTCTGGCTGCGGCCCTGAATGCGCCGAATGTCGTCGGCGTCGACATGGGCGGCACCAGCTATGACGTGGCCGTGGTGGCCGACGGTGCGCGCACCGTGGTCACGCAGGGCGAAATCGACGGCCTGCCGGTCCGCGTGCCCATGGTCGAGATGCACACCATCGGCGCGGGCGGCGGCTCGATCGCCTTTGTCGATGTCTCGGGACGGCTTCAGGTCGGGCCGCGCAGCGCGGGCGCCGTGCCGGGGCCGGTGTGTTACGGACGCGGCGGGACCGAGCCGACGGTGACGGACGTGAACCTGATCCTCGGGCGGCTGGACGCGGCGACCTTTTTGGGCGGGCGCTTTGCGCTTGACCTCGACGGGGCGCGGAACGCCCTGCAAGAGCGTATTGCCACACCGCTGAACCTTGATCCGGACCACGCGGCCGCGGGCATCCTTGCGGTGGTCAACGCGCGCCTTGCCGCGTCGATCAAGTTCGCGCTGTTCGCCCGTGGCCTTGATCCGCGCGACTTTGCGCTGATGTCCTTTGGCGGGGCCGGGGGGCTGCATGCCATCGAGGTGGCGCAGGAACTCGGCATCACGCGCGTGATCTTTCCGCGCGATCCGTCGACCTTTTCGGCCCACGGCATCCTGCAATCGGACATCCAGCACGACCTGTCCCGGACGGCGATCCTGCCGCTGTGCGCCGAAAGCCTTCCGGCCCTTCGGCAGATGGCCGAAGATCTGCGCGCACGCGGTGCCGACCTGCTCAAAGCGGACGGTCTGCCCGCCGGGGCACAGGGGACAAGCCTGTCGGCGGACCTGCGCTATCGCGGTCAGGCGTTCGAACTGATGACACCCGTACCCCATGGGCCGCTGACCGCTGAAACGCTGACCGATCTGCGCGCCCGGTTCGAAGAGCTGCACCGCCAGCGATTTTCCTTCGATGATCCGCAAGAGCTGGTCGAACTTGTCACCCTGCGCCTGACCGCGACCGGGGGGCTGGACGCGCCGGACGCGCCCCCGCCCCCGGTTGCCACTGCCGGGCAGGCCCCGTCGCGGCGGCGTGTGCATGTAAATGGCGCCTGGCAAGAGGTGCCTGTCCTGCGGCAGGACAGCCTGACACCCGGCACCCCGGTCCCCGGCCCGGCAGTGATTGAACAGCCCTATACCACCATGCTGATCAGCACCGGCTGGACGCTGACCGCCACCGAATCCGGCGACCTGATCGCCCGGCAGGAGCCCGCGCCATGACCGATCCCGTCGATCCCGTTCTGCTGGAAATCGTCTCGGCCGCGCTGGTATCCGTGGCCGAAGAGATGTCGGTCACGGTCTGGCGCACCAGCCGGTCCACCACCGTGCGCGAACTGCTGGACTATTCCACCGCTGTCTTTGACGCGCAGGGGCGCAACGTCGCGCAGGCGGCGCGGATGCCGGTGCATCTCAACTCGATGGAGATCTGCCTTCAGCACATCGCGGCGCATCACATCCCGCTGGACGACTGGGCGATGGGTGATGTGATCGTCACCAACGATCCCTATTGCGGCGGCCAGCACCTGCCGGATTTCATCGCCTTCAAGCCGGTGTTCCGCGACGGTGTGCGCATCGCCATCACCTGCGTGCTGATCCACCACGTCGATGTGGGCGGCGGGGCGGCGGGCGGCTACAGCCCGCGCGCGGTCGAAATCTTTCAGGAAGGTCTGCGCCTTCCCCCGGTGCGTATCGTCCGCGCAGGAAAGATGCAGGACGATCTTTTTGCCACCATCCTTCAGAACGTGCGCGAACCGGACACCTTTCGCGGCGATTTCCTGAGCCAGATCGCCGCGCTTGAGGTGGGTGCGCGGGCGGTGCGGCGTCTGGCCGACCGCTATGGGGCGCAGGCGCTGGCCCGGATCGGCGCGGCGCTGCTGGACCATGCCGAACACGGGATGCGCGCGGCACTGTCCGCACTTCCCGATGGCACCTACAGGGCCGAGGACCATGTCGACGGCGACGGCATCGAAGAGGGCGCGAAACGCATCGCCGTGGCGATCACGATCAGCGGCAGCGACATCGCGCTCGATTTCACCGGCACGGCGGACCAGGCGAAAGGTCCGATCAACGCAACCCTCGCCACCACCACCTCTGCCGCTTATTACGCGGTGATCGCCGCCTGTGGCGTGACGGGCACGGTGAACGCCGGCTGTTACCGCCCGATCAGCGTGACCGCGCCCGAAGGCTGTCTTGTCAACGCGGCCTTTCCGGCGCCGGTGTCGATGCGGATGCTGCCGGGGCACAAGATCGCGACCTGCGTGCTGCGCGCCTTTGCGCAGGTCATGCCCGACCGGATTCCGGCCTCGTACTACGGCACGACCTTCAACCATGCGGTCAACATCCGCCACGCGGACGGTCGGCGGCAGGTCTATTTCGACAGCGAACTGGGCGGCTGGGGCGCACATCCCGACGCGGACGGGCCCAACGCGCTGGCCGCCGGGTTTCACAACGGCCAGAACACCCCGGTCGAGATGATCGAGGCGCTGTTCCCGATCCGTTTCACCGCCTACGGACTGCTTCCGGATTCGGGCGGAGCAGGGCGGACACGCGGTGGTTTGGGCCTTGTGCGCGAATGGGAATTTCTTGCCGAATCGGGACTGCTGAATTCGGCCTTCGATGCCTTCACCTCGCGGCCCTACGGGCTGGACGGCGGCCAGCCGGGCCGCGGCGGCAGGCTGAGCGTCACCCGCGACGGTGCCACCACACCCTTGCCCGCCAAGACCAACGGCCATCCGTTGCAGGCGGGCGACATCGTGCGGATGGAGACGCCGGGCGGTGGCGGACATGGCGACCCGGCCCTGCGCGAACCGCAGGCACAGGCTGACGATCTTCTTGACGGTTACGTGCGCGGTGGCTGAGATCCGTTTTCTGTCCCGACCAACCGCGGCCCAATCCGGCGTTCTGCAAAAATTAGGCAAGAGTCGGCAAAGGCTTGCGTCCCGAAGCTGGACAAACAAACCGCCCCATGCCTTGATCGCTTCAGATGCATCCCCAATGCTAAGGACAGTCCGCTGACCGAACCGCTGCCACAAAGGATATCGCGCGTGCTGGCCTGGATTGCAGGCGCCGTGATCCTGTTCGGCTGTGCCGTTCCGATCTGCATCGACGTGATCGCGCGGCTGCTGATTAACCGCGGCCTTGTGGAAAGCTTTGAGATTTCGGGTTATGCGCTCGCCGCCTGCATCGGGCTGGGGCTTGCCTTTACCGTCACGACCAAGGCGAACATCCGCGTGGATTTTGTGACCGCGAAACTGCCGTTTCCGCTGCGCGCCGCCTTCGACCTGCTGGCGGCGTCGGTGCTGGCGGTGGTCGCGGTG
>JAGXGV010000053.1 GCA_024636635.1 Puniceibacterium sp. | reverse complement strand
GGGGTGTGCCACGCGTCCTCGTGACAGACAAACTGCGCAGCTATGGCGCGGCCGTCCGTGACCTTTGCCCGAGCGTCGATCATCGCTCCCACAAGGGTTTGAATAACCGATCAGAGGCGTCGCATCGACACACACGACGAAGAGAAAAAATTATGGGTCGTTTCAAATCCCCACGCCAGGCGCAGCGTTTTCTATCCGTCCACGATCAGACCGCGACCATCTTCCGGGCCAAACGCCACCGCATTTCCGCAGCACCCTACCGCCAATCTCGGGCTGACGCGTTCAGCCTGTGGAACAACTATGCGACTGAAATGGCTGCCTGAACGGGGCGCGGTTCTTGGTCGCCTCCCGACAGAAGAACCTGACAAAGCCCCCCGGCGAGGTCGGAATATGAGGGCGGCATACGCAAAGAAAAGCCCGGCGCGTTGATACGCACCGGGCGGGCTCGTCGTCAAGGCGAGTTGAAAATGCCTCTAGTGGTGGTGTTCGGGCAGGTTTTTCAATTCATCCTTTGTCATCGTGGTTGTCGCGTGAACCGTGCCACTTTCATCGCGCATGAAGTTCAGTTGCGTCACATCAAGGGCCACCGGCTTTGCGCCCAGACCCAGGAATCCGCCCACGTCCAAGACAACCTGGGACGTCGCCCCGGTGCCGTGGAAATGCGAAACCTTGCCGATACTGCTGTCATCTGGCCCGTAGACGCTTGCGCCTTCGAGGTTTGATGCGTTCAGCTCTTCGGGACGCAGCGGTGTATGTGCAGAATGGTCCATTGAGAACCTCCTCTTTCCTGTTTCTCAAGTGAGCATAAAACAAGGATGTGTCGGTTATGTTCCTGGGCGGAATACGCTCTTGGCGGAAGGGCGCCGGTCTTGATCGCGACATTTGGAATCGGGTATTGAAGGAAAGAAAGGGGACGGATGCCTGCCGACCCGGGCCATCAATGCCGAATGAAACTCCGGCGCCGCGCAGCAGCGCAGCCTGGCGTAAATGACCGACAATAGGGTGATGAAAAACCAGGCAGGACCCTGGCAGTGGTGCAGCCGTGTGACCGGTCAGTTCGCCGCGCCGGTCTGCGCACGACTTCCCTCTCGTGACCCGCTGATAACCGAAAACGAGCCATCCGATTCAAGGATAACCGCAGAAACGCTGTCGAGCCCGCGCTGGCCTTCGGTCCGCACCACCGTTTTCAGTTCGTCCCGGGTGACGCGGGCCCTGCGCATTGCATCCGGTAACGGTTCTCCGTCCCGCAAAAGCAGCGTCGGTTCGGAGCGCACGGCCCGCGCGAAGCCTTTGGAGCGGACGGAAAGTGTTGTCACCGTGTACTGCAACCCGATCAGCAGAACGAGCGCCGTCACACCTTCGGCCAATGCCACGTCTTCGCTGAGCAGGATGGACGCCAGAGTCGAGCCAAAGGCAACAGTGATCACGAGGTCGAATGCGTTCAGCTTGGCAAGGGTACGTTTTCCCGAAACCCGGAGCGAGAACACAAGAAACACGTAGGCAAGCGTGCCCACGATGACCGTACGAACGATGCCGCTCCATCCCTGAAATACCATTTCGCCCCAATTCATCGCGTAATTCCTTTCCGGGCCGGGACCCTTTGTGCGCTGTTACAGCGGAAGCGTGCGGCATATCGGAACTGAAGGTCCTCCAGTCCCGTTCTCTGGACCTGCCTTGCAACGCGAAATCGTCTATTGCCGTGGAAACGAAGCGCGACCGCCCGAAGGCATGGGCTTGCCACCCGGCTGCCAAGCCCATGCCCCGGCATGGCTGGTCAAATAAATCCACATCCGGGAACAAGCGTCAGCCCTGCCGGGCCGACCTTGCAGGACATCAGCGTCAGCTTGCAGATTTGTTCATCTGTCATGTCTCTGACTCGTCGCCTGCCGCTGTGTCGGCCTTGACGGCGCCGCGTGCGCCAAGCGGCATCGTCGGCCCGGTTGTCGTGTCCTCGCGCGTCTGCGCCTCGATTTCGGCGTCAAGCTCGGCGCCCAGCAGGATCACATAAGCCGAAATCCACAGCCATGTCAGCAGCACGATTATTCCCGCAAGCGAGCCGAAGCTTTCGTTATAGTTCGCGAAGTTATCGGTGTACCGGGCGAACAGAATCGAGGCGACAAGCCAGCCGATGCAAGCCACCACGGCGCCGGGCGTTAACCACATCCACTGTGCCCGCGTCCGGTCCGGACCATAGCGGTACAATACCGCGATGCCTGCCACGGTCATCACGAACAGAACGGCCCAGCGGGCCAGGGAAATCAGCAGTTCTGTCGTCGCGCCAAGGTCTACCACTGACAGGATGGGTGGCAGGACCAGTGTCGCGCCGATGCCCAACACCATCCCCACCATCAGTAACAGCGTCAATGCAAGCACCAAAAGCCCACCTTTGATGAGCCCGCGGTCATCGCTTTCGTCATAGGCAATGTTTAACCCCTCAACGAGGCTGCGCACACCTTTCGACGCGGAATAGAGCGACAGGGCGATACCGAATGCGGCAGCGAGGCCCAGGCCCGCTTCGGCAGAGCCCGCGACGGCAGTGGCTTGCGACACAACGATTTCCGCCGCACGTTCGGGCATCATTGCAGCGATCATGTCGATATTGTCGGTGATCTGCGATGGCTCGAGCACGAGGCCCGAGATGGCGACAAACGCTGTGATCGCCGGAAACAGCGCCAGAAGGCCGTAAAAGGCGACACCTGCAGCGATCAGGCTGATATGGTCTTCGCCCGCCTCGCGCCAGACGCGCAGCAGAATTTGCTTCCACCCGGCCAGGGGAATGGCACCTGGCCGGGTGGCTTTAGAACCGGGAACGCTGGACATCAGGTTTTCGGCTTGCCGAGGTCCTGCCTGTCCGCCTCGTCTTTCGTTGCGCCGACGATCCGGTCGCCTGCATCGGCGGCCTCCTCGCGGACCTTGTCCACCGCCTGCTTGCCGACACTGTCGGCCTTGGCCGATTTTTCGTCGATTACATCACGGGTCTCGTCCAATGCGGCGACGGCGACCTTTTCAGCCTTGTCGCGTTCTTCCAGAAAGATCCGTTCGGCTTCGTCCAGCAGGTTGTCGGAATAATCGCCGACCCATTCATCCTCTTGTTGGGTGCGGGGCAGGGCCGCGGCGATTGCCGCCCCGACGGCAAGTGCCAGCGCACCAGCGACAAGAGGCTGTTCTTCAAAGAATTCGACGGCCGAATCCTTGCCTTGACTCCAGCCGCGCTGAGCCCTTGCAGACGCCTTTTGGCGCGCGGCGACGGCTCTGCGGCGGGCGGTGACAACACGCTCGCGGGCAGCCTCTGTCAAATCCTCGGTCCCATGCGCCAGACGCTCGCGCGTCCGTGCCGCGTAATCGGTCGTGGACCGGGCGGCATCCGAGGCACCCTTTTTGACGTTTCTGGCCCCTGCAGCGGTACTGCTTGCCGCGCCGGACATTCTGGACGCTGTGCCGCTCGCGGCGGATTTTGCGCCCTGACCAAGGCCACCGATACCCGACTTGCCCGTATCCGAGCTGCCCGTCGAACCGACGGCGTCCGTGGTATGATCAGAGCCAAAGCCGGACCCGTCGTTTACGAGATCGTCGTCATCCAGCAGCCAATCCGGTTCATGCCCTGTGCGTCGGTATGCGCCCGGCGCGCCGCGCCCGCCCATATCGCCCTGCATTGCCGGATAGGCATTATTGCGGGGCAGGTCGCCGAACCTGTCTGTGCTGCCCGAATAACCGTTTCCATGGCTTGAATGGGTGTGAACCTGCGGGCGCTCGCTGTAGGAGCGACCGAACATCATCCAAGCCAGTCCCACGCCCGTCAAAGCCAGCCCGATGGGGTTCTGCTTGACCGACCGTGTCACGGCCTTTCCGACATCGCCGCCATGTTCTCGGAAATTGCGGGCTATTTCGTTGACGACGGCCTCGGGGGTGAAACGCGACTGGATCTCGCTGATGGTTCCGGCAAGTTCGGAACGGTCCCGTTCTATATCGCGCTCGATATCGCTGGGGGAACGATGATCACTCGGCATGGCTGGCTGCTCCTTTGACGGCTTGGGCGTCACGTTTGACGTTTTCCGCGGTGCGGGTCGGCGCAAGGCTCGACAGTTTCAGATCATTCAGGCCCTTGGACATCAGGATCCCGGCCAAAATTGCAAAGGCGACGCCGACAATCAGCGCGGACCATGCGGGCTCAAGGCCCAGTTCAGTCAGGGCGGCCGATAGGGCCGCGGCAAGCACGTTCAATGCGGTCAGCGCCAGAACCACGGCGGCAACCAGCATTCCAACGGCAGTCCCTGCGCGGTGAAGATTCTGGTTGATCTCCGCACGGGCGAGATCGACTTCGGATCTGACTAGCGAGGCCACAGTTTGCAGAGCATCGCCGATCAATCCGGTGGTTCCTTCAGAGCTTCGCTCGGTCATGGGTCGGTCCTTCCTGTATTGACCCGCGGGGCGCTGACATTGGTCGGGCCGGCGGCGGGGTTGGGTCTGGCAGTGGAGGCGACGTTCGTTTCAGCACGAGCGTCATGTGTGGAGCCCGGGGCGAACTTTGCATTGGACGGCGTATCCCGGTCAGTCCCGTCGGCACGATCGCGATGCGATGCCTTGGCAAGACGCATTCCTGCAAAGCCGAGCAGTGCGGCACCGCCCAGAAGAGTCGCTGGGTTGCGGCGCCCGAATTCGCTGACCTCGTTCAGCATCTGACCAAGGTCGCGGCCATGCATTCTATCCGAAACGTCGGCGAGCGCTTCCGCCGCGGATGCGAAGGCCTGTTCAGAGACAGAGCCGGACCGCAGTTCCTCAGAGGCTTTTCTCAGAGCGCGCCCGACCGAGCCGACCTCGTCGGCAACGACGTCGCGGGTTCCTTCGGCGCGCTCTTGCAACCGCTCTTCAGCGGCGTCCCGAAGGCCGCGGGCTTCGTCTTGGGCCGCATCGCGGAATTCGCGTCCGGCTTTCTTTGCCTCGGTCCCGGCCGAGGATTCATTTTGGGGGTTGTCTGTGGTCATGACATTACCTTTCGATGGGTCAAGCGATAAAACTCACGACGGCCAGAACGACGACGACCAGGCCGATGATGTAAATAATGGAGTGCATTGTTCATTGTCCTTTCCGACAGGCGCGATGCTATTCGTCCACGCTGTGTTTTGATGAGTGGTAAACAAGAAAATGGCGGCAAAGTTCCAGCTCAATTCATGGAAGTCGGCTTTTGCAATGGGCAATATGGTGCCGACAAACGACAAACTATCGTCAGGACTCACAACCAATGGATGACGGGTGGGGCGAGGGCGCAGGCCGAGAGGCACATCCGGGTCGGGCGACCTTTCGCGCCGACCAAGACGTGCAGATTAGAGTTTAACCCGCCTCTCGTGCGCCGATCAGATGCCTGCGACCCCTTTTGCACCGTCAGGGCTCGGCACCGTACGGTGGGCCTTTGCGTGGGTCGCGTAGATCATCATGATCTCAGCTTCGTGCGCCATGGTCGCCAGTCCAGTTATGATTGTGGCGAACACGCCCATCCGGCTCACCGTTACCAGCTACTGTAGAGCGACTTAGACGGGTCATATGCCTTGGGGGGCGTGCTTCCACATAAACCCGTTGCGCTGGATGAAGAATATGCCGCATGCGCCTTCAAGACACCGCACAAGCCAATAGCTGTCTTGCATGATCGAATTCCAAACCGTTTTACGGAACACTCAAACACAAGGGGAGCAAATTTGTTAGCGTCCACATTGCCCGCGCTTTTGCCTTGGATCAGGTGTCGTCGAGGATCTCGACATCGGCATCGCCATCGAGTTCGATGACATTCTCTTCACTCTCCTCGGAGTCGGCCTCAGGATCTTCGGAGGCTGACGGATCCGTCTCTGCAACCGGTTCGTCAGTCGCCGCGGTGGCACCCTCTGTTTCAGGATCGGTCCCACCGGTAACGGCGACATCACCAGTGCCGTCAGCAGGGGGCGATGTGCTTTCG
Organism: Puniceibacterium sp.; assembly: GCA_024636635.1. Lineage (GTDB taxonomy): Bacteria > Pseudomonadota > Alphaproteobacteria > Rhodobacterales > Rhodobacteraceae > Puniceibacterium. The sequence continues at coordinate 44,733 of JAGXGV010000053.1, read as the reverse complement.
ATGACTGCGCCTTCTTCCTGGGTTTGCTCATCGGTCGTGAACAGGTCACCAAAGAACACGAAAATGATCAACAGTACGATGACAACGATGGCGATGTAGATGGGCCAGCGTTTGCCGTTTTTCGCGGTCGCGCCCGTCTGGCGGTCGCGCTGATCGTTTCTTGGGGGGGTCGCCATGATGTGATTCCTTCGTCTTTATCAGTCCATATTCCGGTCCCTGCCGACTAAAACAGACCGTTGTGTCCGGCGGCAGCCAAACAGCAAGGCAGGATCGGCTGATTGGTATCGGTTCGGGTCGCAGGAGCGTTGTTTGAACCTTTGCAAGGTACGCCGCACCGGTATAAAACGGTGCGGCGCTTTTGCAGGAGAGCTGTCACTCTGCTTCGGGGTAGCTGTCCAGATTTTCTTCTGTCGCATCGACATAAACCCGGATTTCGCCGTTATCGTCACCCTGAAGAATCGTAAGGTCAGAGAACGGAATTTCCACCCGACGCTCGCCAATACCCAGGAAGCCGCCGAAATCCACGACCACAGACTCTGCTTCTTCGCCGCTGAGGGTCAGTTCGCCGACTTCGCCGATCTCTTCACCCTGGACGCCATAGACGGTTGCGCCGTCAAGTTCGCTGGCCGCAATCTGGTCCACAGGGATACCGGAATATCCTTCGCGCCGCACGGCGGGGCCATTGCTTTCAGACTGGGCGGCCTGCTCCTCGGTCTCAGAAGCCTCGGCGTTCGAAACCTCGTTGTCCGGGTTGGTCGCGCTCGGCGTTTCGCCATTCTGCGGCTCGCTCATGGCGGCCGACTGAGACTCAGTTTCACCGCTCTGCCCGGTGTTCGCACCATCTGTCGAGCTCTGCTCGAAAGTGACGTTGGGTTCGCCGGACTGGCTCCAGTTCACCTGCGGGTCGCCGGTGGACGTGATTTCAATCTCCGGCTCGGCCTGTTCGAACCGAATGCTCGGTTCGCTGCGCGACACGTTCACTGCGGCCTGTTGATCATCGCTTTCTTCAAAGATGATCTGGGCCTCGGCGCGGGTGATGTTCACTTGCGGCTCGGCGGACTCACCTTCTGCTTGGGATTGACGATTTTCAACCGCTATGCCAGGCGAATTTTCCGGGTCTTCCGCCTGGTACAGATCCAGTTCCACAGTCGGCTCTGCCATCGAGATCTGCACGCGAGGCTCTGCCTGACGGACTTCGATCTGCGGACGGGTGTTGCTGACGTCGACCGAAGGATCGGGCATTGTCACGATGATTTCAGGCGCCGGTTGCTCGATTGTGATCGTCGGCTGCGGCATATCCAGCGAGATGCGCGGCGCACCCTGGCGGATCACGATGTCAATCGGCCCTTGCTCAACGTTCACATCAGGGCTCGAGCTGCCGACCATTACTTCGGCAGCCTGCTCTTCGATTTCGACATTGGGCTGGCCCTGATCAACGATGACTCTGCCTTCGATGACCACCTCATCCTCGAGCCGTACGCGTGCCTGCTCGGTTTCGGAAATTTCACCTTCAACGCCGCCTTCAGCCTGAACCTGTGTCAGCCAGGTTTGGCATTGCTCCGGGTCATTACTTTCGACCACCTGGTTGAATTCATCCTCCGATATTTCGGACTCTTCGAATCTGATTTGGTCAGCGGCCTGCTGCAAACGCATGCAGGGCTCTGCCTGATCCTGAGCAGACACCACGGTGGGTGTCAGCGACGGTAGGGCCAGAGCGCTGCAAAGCAGTGCGCTGCGTACCGATATAAAACCGGTCGAGTCTGTCAAAGCCATGACGGAATTCCTTTGTGTTTCTTCAAGAAAGTTGGTTCGTAGCTCCATCAACAGCTTCCTTGTCTGAATGTTCCGAAGGAATTTGATTCAGATTTTTAATATCGGAACTTGTGGACGTCGCAAAGCGGCAGGAAACGCAACGTGGCTATGGTAGCCAAACCGCTTGCGGTCAGTCCTGCGAAACGGCCTGAACGTCGCGATCGACCCCGCCCCATTCATCTTCCCAACCGAGCGCGGCATCGAGTCCCTCTGGCCGTGACTGATTGGAAAGCAGCAACGCCACAGGTCGCAGCGGCAGCGTGGCGTTGCAGAGAATCATGATCGTCAGGGTCATCGGCGTGCCGAGGAAGGCCCCTGCAACGCCCCAGAGCGCACCCCAGAAAAGGATCGAAACTAAAATGACAAGAGGTGAGAGCGACACGCGGCGTCCCTGCAACTTTGGGTCGAGCCAGTTGCCCAACACCTGTTCGATTGCAAACAGCCCCGCCCCGACAAGAAAGGCGGTTCCAAAGTCGAGTGTCAGAAACGCGTATATCGTGGGCAGAACGCCGGAAAGTAACGAGCCTAGATTTGGCACGAACGTCAAAAGAAAGGCAAGCGTTGCCCATACAAGGATCAGATCGACACCAAAAAACATCAGCCAACCACCGTAGACTGCGGCGGTGACAAAGCCAATAAAAGTGCGAACAAGGATGAATTCGCGTAAAGTCCGGCCGAGCGTGTCTGTCACGCGCTGCCAATCCTCGCCGCCGGTAACCTGATCCATCTTATCACGCCATCTGTCGGTCTCGCCAAGCGCCAGCAGCACGAAAAACAGCACGATGACCGTTCCGGTTATCATCAGTCCGGTGCCACTGGCGACGGTGGCCGCCAGTCCTTCGATCTGCTTGAGAACCGTGTTGCCGATGGCGTCGCCGCGCGTGCGGACAAGCTCCTGCAGATTGCCGATCACTCCGCCCCCGCCGGAGTTATTCGGCACCATCCTTTCCAGATCCAGCGATAGTTCCGGTATCTTCGCCGCGATCCGCTGAACACAGAAAATCAGCCCCCCGGTGAAAGTGGTAACAATCGCGATCAAGAGCGCCATGGCGGTCGTCAACCCCAACCATTTGAAACCAGTGGGCAGAGCGTTCGCAATCCGTTTCGCCAACGGCAGGCAAGCGAGTGTGATGAATATGCCAAGCGCAACGGTGATAAACACGCCTGCGAGAATTCTCAGGGCCAGAAGCGTGACAACCAACAGAACGCTGCCCAGCAGCAAATTGCTCAGACGACTCTGGTTCGCGGATTCAGACACACATGACTCCTTTGCTCAGCATGTTTCGCGGTTCGACCAAGCGATCTATCAGATGACACCATCAACCGTTTGGGTACGGCCCACCGCTGAATATTTCGAACCGGTCCAAAGATTCGTATGCGCGACACCACCGGACAGCTTGTCGCTCCATCTCAAATCCGGCACTCCGCGGTCGGTTGTCCGGGCTGATCAATGACCAAAGTGCAGTTTTTACAGCATGTCACTTGTTGGGATGTGCCTTTGGCAGTTTTGAATATGCGACTTGCTCCCTCTCCCCTTACCTTGGGCGTGACATTCTTGTGCATCGGGCGTGACGTTCAGTTCCCAAGCTCGAATGCGAACCCTACCACTACAGTTGAGGCCAATACTTGTTCCGAACACTTCGGTCTATACGACCTGAACTGTTGCCAGTATTAAGGTGATGTAACATTAAATTCGCTCGGCGGGTAAAGGGACGAAGGCTCTCGGATCAGGCAACTTTGGCTGCTGCTTGCCAAGCGTCGAATACTTCGAGCCGATGGCAATGGATTGTGAGGGCGGAGCGGCGGCGGGCTGGGACAGAGAAGCGATTGCGGGTTGCGGACTGCAAGTAGCCGATTTTCTGTGTCTGTATCGAAGCCGCTTACGCCCAGATCAATGAACCAACAACATCAGGCGCGTTAATGTGATAACACCCTACGCGAGCCTCTTGCCCTAAGCAACCTGACAAAGCCCCCCGAAGGTATAGAGAAAGCGTTGGGACCTTGCCGAATTGAATTCATCTGGACGGGACATATACCTCTGGGGCTGGGATCGGTCGGCTGTGATATCTGAAGCCGCGTCGGGACGGGTCCGCATGCTCCAGCCGACTGCCGGGTTCCCAAGAAAAGTGCCTCGCCCGGCGCGGTCCGGACGAGGAATGTCAATTAACGGGAAATGCTATTGTGTCAGCCGCCGAGACCGGCGTTTGAGACGCTTTTTCGCGCTGATTCAAAGCCGCCGCCCGCCCAGACACTCCCGAAGCAGCCATACACGACCCCGGGAGTGCTAAAAACGGCATCTCATGGCGCGTAGTGTGTTATCAGAGTTGGGCGGCTTCCTCGAGCGCGGCCTGACACGCCTCTTCGACACCTGCTGCCAAAGCGTTCCGTGCTTCTTCGATCAGTGCCTCGCGTTCTGGCGAAACTTGGGCAGCCATATCGCTTTCGTCCTGTTGTGCCTGGGCATCCTGACCGGACATCGCGGTTCCGGCCCCCATTCCTTCAGCCTCGAGCGGCGCTACTGAACCATCCTTGGCGATCTCGCCGTCGTCAGTAGAGGCCTCACCTTCGCCAGAGACCGTGCTTTCGGCACCTGTCATCGGCATATCAGGGGACGATGCTGAACTGCCGGAATCCCCACCCTGAAGTGGCGCGAGCGAGCCATCCTTGGAAATCCCCTCCTGAGCGGCGGCGCTCGATCCGCCGGTAAGACTTTCCAGATCCTCGGCGCAATCGGCCTGTGCTGCGAACGCAGTGGCTGCCATAAAGGCGCAGCTGGTCGCAAGTGTCGTTAAACGTTTCATCGGTTTCTCCTCCATCTGCGCCCCATCTCCAAGCGCCTCAAAGCATAACGTCAATTTGCACGAAGCGGTTCCCTCGACCTTATTGTACGGATCTTGGGGGTTCTGTTGAGAGGCTGCTTTCCTCGTCGTATCCCGGTTCATCGCAGACGGTGCCTATGACGGAGACCCCACCAGCGACCTGCTCTCAGAGCGGTTTGGCACTGCCGTCTAGCTCATCATTCCACCTCTGAAGACTGCGGTTTTAAGCCCCGACGCGGACAACAATCCATCACTTCGCGACCAGCGCATTACCGCCATAGCCACTCTTGGTCGCATGGCCGGACAGGCGAGCAGCGGCTACAATCAGCGAAGTCCAGGAAAGACACAAGTGGGCCGGCGGCAGGCAGTCATCGGCCCCAAAATTGAATGCGCGCAGCTTTCCCAACCAAAAGACATAGCTCAGATCGGCACCCACATTCTCAACGGTCTTGTCGCGAAATTGCTGGAAAATTGAAGGTGGCGTAATCTCCGGGTGATCCTGTGCCACCCAAGCGGCGGCGGGTAACCGATCGGTGCGCCGCGACAGAAGAGAACCTGCGCGGCCATCGGTCAAAACCCCAGAGCCCGCCGACAACGACATCAAGTCGCTCTGACAAAAACCTGATACATCAGAGGAAACGTGATTTCCAATAAAATACAGAGCCTTATGGACTGAAAACGCTTTGAGGTTCACTCAGATTTGCGCTCAAAAGTTGACTAAATGCCCACGCGCCCAACTCTTAGATGGTGAAATGCGAAAGGTTGATCGTGGACAGGCTTGTAAAATTCATCGTTGGTTTCTGTGCCATGGCAGCTGTCGTTGCGGTCGGCGTGTTCGGAACCAGAGCGTTGATCGAGGGCATAGACGAGGCCTCCGCTGGGGAGGATCAGGGTCGGCAACCGATACGCGTCGGGCTCGCCGCGCCGAAAATGCGCACCATCGAAGAAGACCTTTCGGCGGTTGGCACGCTGCGTCCGGTTCGAGCGGTTCAAATTGTTCCCAATGTTGCCGGGCGCGTCACCGATGTCCCCGTGACGTCGGGGCAGAAGGTGTTGGAAGGGGATCTTTTGATCCAACTGGATGACCGTAGCGCACGCGCTTCGATGGCAGAGGCCGAGGCAACACTGAGCGTGGCGGAGCAGGAATATCGCCGCTACCAGCAGCTGGAGGATAGCAATGCTGCCGCAGAGGCACGGCTGGAGGAGACGCGTGGCGCGTTCCGGCGCGCCCAGGCGGCGCAAATGATGGCCCAAGCCTCGCTTGAGGATCGCGCCATCATCGCTCCATTCGCCGGAACCCTTGGCGTCGTAGATATCGAGCCAGGTTCCTATTTGGACGGCAGCCAAGCTGTGACCCGCTTGGCGGACCTGTCCGCGGTCGAGGTTTCGGTCTCTCTGTCGGAGCGTTATTTCGATCAGGTGGCCCTCGGTCAAACGCTGGAAATTACGACGCCCGCCTATCCCGGCAATAGTTTTGAGGGCTTGGTAACGTTGCGGGCAACCGAAATCGACCTGGGCACCCGGAGTTTTGAAATCCGCGCGGAAATCGACAATGCCGATGGCAGGCTCGTGGGCGGGATGTTCGCCAATTCGCGCCTTGTGCTGGATATCTACGAGGGAATGACCATCCCCGATGATGCAATCATCAGCGAAGGTTTGGCGACCTATGTTTATACGATCGTCGATGGCGCCGCCGAGCGCACCGAGGTTGAGATCGGTGCATCGCTTGGGAAGCTGACCGAAGTGCGAAACGGGCTTGATATGGAGGATCGGATCGTCGTCGCGGGATGGGATCAGATAACCGATGGCGCCCCGGTCGAAGTCGACGAAGACTTTACGCAGGAGGGCCTTGAGTGACCCTTCCCGATCTGTGCATTCGCCGCCCCGTGCTGGCCACGGTCATGTCCATCCTCATCGTGATTCTGGGTATTGCGGGTCTGACCCGCATGCCGGTACGCGAACTGCCCGACACTACCACGGCGCAGGTGACGGTCAGCGTCGGCTACACCGGTGCCGGGCCGGGCGTGGTGGATAGCGAATTGGCCACCGTGATTGAGGGTGCAATTTCCACCGTGGCCGGGATCGACCGCATTTCGACCGAATCCGAACTGGGTGGCCTACGGACCGTCATTACCTTCCGACAGGGTCGCGACGTGGATCAGGCTGCGTCGGATGTGCGCGCCGCCGTGCAGGCCGTGACCGCAGACCTGCCCGAAGAAGCGGATGAGCCGCAGGTGGAAAAGAATGACAGTCAGGGCGATCCGATCATCTAGCTCACCATGACTTCCGACAACATGTCGGCGCCCGAGCTGACCGATTACGCCGACCGCTTCGTGACCGACCGGCTGGAAACGCTGGCGGGGGTCGCTGCCGTGCAGATCTACGGCGACCGCCCGTATGCGATGCGGGTCTGGCTGGAGCCTGACCTCATGGCGGCCCGCGGTATCACCGCGACGGAAATTGCCGCCGCCCTGCGCGCCAACAACCTTGAACTGCCTGCCGGGCAGATCGAGAGCAGCTCACGAACTTACCTTCTGCGCACCGAAACGCGGCTTTCCAGTGTCGAGGCCTTTCAGGATCTGATCGTGACCCGCGCCGGTGCCGGTCGGATCACCCTGGGCGATGTGGCCCGGGTCGAGATCGGCACCGAAAGCGACGACAGCCTATTCCGCGCCAATGGCGAAACGGCCATTGGCATTGGAGTGCTGCGCCAATCTTCAGCCAACACCCTGACGATCTCGTCGGCGGTGGGGGCCGAAGTTTCGGCGATCCAGTCCGACCTCCCGGGCGGCACGGCGCTGCAGATCACCTCTGATGATGCCGATTTCATCCAGAGTTCGATCCGCCAGGTGCTGACCACCCTGGCCATTTCGGTCGCCATCGTCGTGACCGTCATCTTTGTGTTCCTGACCTCGATCCGGGCGACGATCGTGCCCGCGGTCACGATCCCCATCGCCCTGCTGGGTGCCTGTGCCGGGATCGCCGTCGTGGGATTTTCGATCAATATCCTGACGCTGTTCGCGCTCATCCTCGCCATCGGCCTGGTGGTGGATGACGCCATTGTCGTGCTGGAAAACATCGAACGGCGGGTCGAGGAAGGCGACGATCCCAAAGAGGCCGCGCGCGCCGGTGCCAATCAGGTTTTCTTCGCGGTGGTGTCGACCTCTGCCGTGCTGATCTCGGTTTTCGTGCCTCTGTCGTTCCTGCAGGGCGAGATCGGCAAACTGTTTCAGGAATTCGGTGTCACGCTCGCCATTGCCGTTGCGCTGTCAACCTTTGTCGCATTGTCGCTTTGCCCTGTGATCGCGAGCCTCGTGCTGAAAAAGGGCATGAACACCAGCCGCTTTGCCCGGATCGTAAAATCCGTGACCGACGGCATGGCCAGCGGCTATCAGAGGCTGCTGACTCGCGCCATCCGTGCACCGCTGATAATCCTTGCGATTGCCGCCGGCCTGACGGGCATGTCCTGGACGCTTTATCAGCAACTTCCCTCGCAGCTGACCCCAAACGAAGATCGTGGCATCTTTTTCGTCTCGATCCAGGCTCCGGCAGGATCAGCCCTTGGTTTGACGGATGTCGCGGTGCAGCAGGTCGAGGATCTGATCACTCCCTACCGCGAGGACGGCACCGTGGAGGATGTGATCGGCATCGTCGGGCCATACGGCGAAACGGGGCGCGCTTTCCTTGTCGCGATCATGGCGCACTGGGGCGATCGGCAGATGGGCCCGCGTGACGTGCTGTCCGAACTGCGACCGAAGTTTGCAGACCTAACCCTGGCCAATGTGCGCAGTTTTGCGCCCTCGGGTCTGGATGCGGGTGGCGGTTCCGGGCTTGAGGTGATCGTGACCGCGCCCAGTTTCGAACAGGCAGCGGATTATTCCGCCCGGCTGGAACAGGCCCTGCGCGACAGTTCCGACCTCGTCGGCGTGCGTCGCGCCTATGACGTGAACACGCCGGGGTACGACATCAACATCAATCGTGCCATTGCACGTGAAATCGGGATAGATGCCCGCGCTATTTCCGATGCCGTGGGCACATTCTTCGCCTCGGCCGAAGTAACCGAATTCATCTCGCAGGACCGACAGTATCCGGTGATCCTGCAAGCTCCGGACGACCGCCGCGCTGCTGCCGAAAACCTCCGAGGTATCAACGTCCGCGCGTCAAACGGCCAGTTGGTACCTCTCGATGGGCTGGTGACGCTGGAACGGCGTGCATCGGTAGCAGCCTTCAACCGATTCAATCGTCAACCGTCGGTCGAGATTTCCGCATCGCTTGCTGACGGCGTCGATCTCGGCTCCGCCATTGCGACAGTCGAGCGGATCGCAGATGGGTTGCCCTCACAGATGCAGATCTTCTACTCCGGCCAAGCCGAGAGTTTTCAGGAAACTTCCGGTGGTATAGCACTCACCTTTGTGCTGGCGCTTCTGGTGGTCTTTCTGGTGCTCGCTGCGCAGTTCGAAAGCTTCATTCAGCCTGTGGTGATCTTGTTGTCGGTACCCTTGGCGGTGGCGGGTGCCTTGCTGACACTCTTCGCCTTGGGAGAAGCGATAAACATCTACACCCAGGTCGGCATGGTGATGCTGATCGGATTGATGGCCAAGAACGGCATCCTGATCGTCGAATTCGCCAATCAGCTGCGCGACGACGGCTATGCCGTGCGGGAGGCCGCAATTGAAGCTGCGACTGTGCGCCTGCGTCCGATTCTGATGACAGTGCTGTCCACTGTGCTCGGCGCTGTGCCGCTCGTGACGGCCAGCGGCGCCGGCGCCGCAAGCCGTATATCCATCGGCCTCGTCATCATAGGCGGTTTTCTTGCGGCTTCCATTCTCACGCTGTTCCTCACTCCCGTGTTGTACGACCTGCTGCAATGGGACCGCCACAAGAAGGCGGAGCCGACAACGAGCCCCACATAAAAGATCTGCCGGAAGTTCATCTTCAAAGCATGACGGAAATATCGTTGGCAATCCCGATCATTGGCCAAAGTGGGTCCAAACTCAAAGTTTTAATCCCGATCAATGGGTTCAGCCGTCAATCTATATTCATAGCTGACCCTTTGCGATCGTTCAAAACTAACCTGTCAACAGCGGAGACAAATCCGCTCACGCGACTGGCATTTCGCGCTGGGGCGGCGCTGTCGTGCAAGATCCTCACCGGTTCGGAAGAATTGCCGTTCCTCGACACCCGCGACTGCTCGGTGGTTAGGACACCTGCAAGGATAACTGAATCGGTTCTCTCGTCTCGATGTGCGGCGGTGTGACTCACTGCTCGGGGATTCCCTGCCGGGGCGTCTGGCGTTACCGGTTGCTGCATGATCGATCGACACGGGATACAGCGGCGGTGGGAGGCGGACGGCTCGAAGCGTGACGAACGTGGTCGGCGCGTGTTTGCCGCGAGCGAGGCACGCGCGGCGGGCCGCGGCGGGATTGCCGCGACGTCGCAGATCACGGGGCTTGCGCGCTCGACGATCGGGCGCGGACTGAAAGAGCTCGATATGCCGTCGCCGCCGCACGGACGGGTGCGCCGTGAAGGCGGCGGCCCCCGGCTGTTGACGGAGCGCGATCCGACCCTGCTTGCCGACCTTGAGCGCCTGGTTGAGCCGGCAACGTTGGGCGATCCGGAGCGGCCGCTGTTGTGGGTGTCCAAGAGCCTGGACAAGCGGTATGAATGGCCGCCATAACCCTGAATAATTCCCCCGCTTGGCAGTGAAGATAGATCATCATGGTCGCGACCGTTCCATATCCCTGAGAACAGTTCTCGCCGCAAACAACGCAGATCTCCGGTGGGAAATGTAATTGTCCCGGAAGGTGCCGCCTGCAAGTGCGCACTGCTTCCCTGTGCTGATTCACGAATACCATCCCTGTTCAGGGTGTCGTGACATCAACGATCCCGAGATTGCTGGTGTGGCGCTGTTGGCGCAGTCGGCGTCGATGCAGACACAGAAAATCAGCTACAAACGCTACTGGGTTCCGCCCGGTTCATGGCGCATGTTGTCTGGCTCTACGCCCGGTTCAACTTGAGCCTGCGCGAGGTTGAGGAGTTGATGCTGGAACGTGGCGTTGATGTTTAGTACGAGACTATTCGGCGCTGGACCGCCAAGTTAGGTCCCCTAGATTGCCCACACGCTACGGCGTCGGCAGCCACGCCCCGGTGATGTCTGGCACCTGGACAAAGTCATGGTGAAGATCGCAGGGCAGGGGCTTAATAACCGTGCAGAAAACAAAATCTGCCCTTCCGAAAACGAGAGCGGGTGATGCAAGGCTTCAGATCGCCGGGTGGATTACAACGCTTCGTCTCCATGCAGTCCGCAACCCGCAATCGCTTCTCTGTCCCAGCCCGCCGCCGATGCGCCCTCACAATCCATTCCCACCTGCTCGAAGTATTCGGCGCCTGGAAAGCAGCAGCCAATGTTGCCTGATCTGAGAGCCTTCGTCCCTTCACCGGCCGAGCGAAGTTAATGTGACATCACCGCTTGGCGGGCAGTTTCGCGCGAAGGTAGCTGCGCACCGCCTCCAGATCAAGGTCGTGCACAGTCAGGTGCCGCGCTGCGGGCTGAAGCATCCGCAGCACGAACAGCTCGCCCGCTTCGGGGAAGTCGTGATACCGCTCCTGCGCGATCTCTACGCCTTCGGGTCCGGCGATGCGCACACCGTCCAGGTGCGCGTTCAGGCGTTCGATCAGGCGATCTATCCTCTCTTCATCCATGTCGGGGTTTTCTTCGGGGTGCATCAAGTGCCAGTCGTAGACGCACCACAGGTGTGCGGCCTCTTCCGCGTGGCGGCGCACGATGTCGGTCAGGACGGGGGCGGCCATCAGTTGAGGTTCACAGAGCCGCCGCGGATGTGGTTCGAGCCTGACGCATGGCTGACCAGATGGGTGCCGCGGATGGTGATGTGGCCGTCCTTTTCCATCACGATTGCGGCCTTGCCGACGCGCAGCTCGATCCGCTCCCGGGCGGTGATCCGCACGGTTTCGCCGTCCCGGACGACGGCGGGGGCCTTGTCCTGGCGGACGGGTTCGACGATGCGGCCGATGATCAGCGGGCGGTCGCGGGCTCCGTCCTCGAACAGCAGGGCAATTTCAGAGCCCGAGTCATCGGGTCCGAGCGCACAGAGGCTGCGTGCCGGTATGGCCTGATCCAGCGGGTTCGACGGAAACACCACAAGCGGCGCACCGTCCCGGAAGCCCAGGAGCAGGCCGATCACAACGCCGTCCACTTGGTCCCTGACATCCATCATAGTCTCCGGAAAAAAACTTCAATCAATGGTGTCAGTATTTCACGGGTCGGGCGATTCACCAAGAGCGGTGTGAGCGGCGCGTCATTGCGGCGGCTAATGACCCATGCAGAGCGGCAACATCCGCTGCACCATCCACTGTCCGGTGTGCGGGGTTTCGCCATCCGGTGGGCCGGGGCGGGGACGTTTCCGGCGTGTGATACGCGCAAGTATATCCACCCTGACCGCGAATCTGCTATCTTTCAGAACATGACATTCGAGGAGTATGGCATTTGAAAACCATCATTTCCGCCGCGCTGGCCATTCTGCTGGGGGCAGGCATGGCGCAGGCCCAGGAGGGCGGCCTCACGGTCGAGCTCAACAAGTTGGAACCGGGCGATGGCGGGGCGTGCCGCGCCTTTTTCCTGTTCCGCAACGATCTGGGCCGCACGCTTGAGGCGTTCGAGATGTCGCTGGCCATCCTGGATGGGCAGGGCATCATCGACCAGCTTCTGACCGTCGATGCCGCGCCGCTGCCGCTGGAGCGGACCACGCTCAAGCTGTTCGAATTTTCCGGCATCGCCTGCGACGGCATTTCCGAGATCCTGCTGCATGACATCGCGGCCTGCCGCCCGCAGAATGGCGAAGAGATGGATTGTTTTGCGGTGCTGGAGTTGCACAGCAAGGCCGCCGCGCCGCTGGTCAAATGATACCGCTGGCGGATCTGGGCAGCGCGGGGCCGGTGCTGCTGGTGCTTGCCGTGCTGTCGCTGCTGTCGGTAGCGGTATTCCTGGCGCGGCTGATGGCGCTGCGCGGGCTGGGCGCGGGTCAGGCGGCGCGCGACGCCTGGCTCGATACGCTGGAGGGTGGCGGCGGGGGTGATCCGCCCGTGGACATTGCCACACCGGCGGGCCGGATCGCGCAGCGCGCTGGGGTGCTGCTGGCGCGGGGCGTGCCTGCGCCGGTTCTGGCCGCGGATCTCGAACAGCTGGGCAACGGCGAGGTCGGCGCAATGGGGCGCGGCATCCGCCTGCTGGAACTGGTGGGCATGATCGCACCGCTGCTGGGGCTGCTGGGCACGGTGCTGGGCATGATCCAGTCGTTCCGGTCGCTGGAAATGGCCGAAGGCGCGGCGAATGCGGCGATCTTGGCCGGGGGGATCTGGCAGGCGCTGCTGACCACGGCGGCGGGGCTGGTCGTAGCGATTCCGGCGGTGGTCGGCGCGGCGATCCTGTCGGCGCGGGTCGAACGCGGCACGTTCGCGTTGGAGCGCCTGATCGGGCGCGTGACGCTGGCGCGGACCCTGCGCGACGGGACACCGCGGCCATGAGCCTGATGCGGCGGCCCGGTCCGGCGCGGCGGATCACGCTGGTGCCGCTGATCGACGTGCTGTTCATTTTGCTGGTCTATTTCATGGTGACCTCGGTCTATCGCGATCTTGACATGATCCCGGTGGTCCGGGCGGGGTCCGGGGCGACCGGACCGGAATTGTCGCCGCCGCAGAGCAAGGACCCGGTGCAGAGCCTGCTGTTGCGCATCAACGCGGGCGGGCAGGTGGTGCTGCGGGGCCGGGTGTTGTCGCCCGATGCGCTGGCCCGGGTGCTGGCCCAGCCAGAGCAGCGGGTGCTGATCCTGCCAACGGGGGCGGCGCCGCTCTGGGCGCTGACGGGGGTCATGGATGCCGTCGCCGACGCGGGCATATCTGATGCGCGGCTGGTGCGGCTGGAGGCGATTCGATGAGGTTGCAGCGCAAGGACCACCGTCCGGCGCCCGAGCCGGTCATCGCGCTGGTGGATGTAGTGTTTTTCCTGCTGGTGTTCTTTCTGCTGGTGGCCCGGCTGGACGCCTCTGCCCCGTTCGAGGTGATTCCCCCCGTGGCGCGTTCGGGGCAGGACATGCCCGGCGGTGGCGTAACGGTTTCCATCGCACGGGACGGCGCGCTGGCGGTCAACGGCAACCCGGCGGGCGAAGAGTGGTTCGAGCGGGTCGATGATGCGGCAAGGCAGGACGGTCCGCAGCTGATCCGCATCAACGCCCATCGCGACGTGGCGGTGCGGCATGTATTGCCGCTGGTAAGCGTGCTGGAGGGCGCTGGTCTGGGCGAAGTGGTGATCGTGGTCACCCCGCCAGAGCCATGACGGTCCGGCGTGCCGGTCTGGGGCTTGCCGGGTCGCTGATCCTGCATGCGGCGGCGGGTCTGGCGCTGCTGCACTGGGTCGCGCCGCGCCCCGTGCCGCAGCCCGCGCCGAACCCCGGCCGCATCCTTCTTGCCACGATGGAGGTGCCCCGCGCGCGCGCCGCGCCGCGCACACCCGAATCGCCGGATGTCGCCAGCGGCGCGACGGCTGGCGCGCGCATGGCCGGGCAGGGCGTGCCGCTGCGGCGCGCTGATGCCCTGGCAGCGACGGGGGCGCTGCAGTCGGGTCATGCTCCGGTTGGGGCATCGGTTGCGGATATCGACCCCAGCGCCGTGCCGCGGGGCGCGGTTGCGCCGACAGGCGCACGGGTGGGGTCAGTAGTGCCAGCAGGCGCGCCGCAGGGCGCGGTGAGCGAAGCCGCCGGGGTGATCGGCCCGGTTGGCCTTCCGTTCGAACGGCAGGTGGCCCGGCCGGTCGAATCCGGTCGGCTGACGGCGCTGGCCGGGGCGGGGCAAGCAGTGCGCGAAGCCCCGCCCGTGCACAGGGTGCAGGCAGCAGCGGTGCCAGAGGTGCCGGGTGCAGTAGGCAGGCCGCTTTTGTCGGACAGGATTGCCGAAGCCAGGCCACCCGCGACCCGCGTTGGTGTGACCATGCCGCAGACCGTTCCGGCGCAGGCAAAGACGCCTGACGCAGGGGAAGCGGCCACTGGCGCAACGGCGGGACACAGGATGGCCGCGCGCCTGCCCGAGGCGGATGCACCGGCGGTGCAGGACACCGCTGGTGCCGTGTTGCAGGCGGGGCTGGCCTGGAGCGGCGAGGGTTCCGTGGCGCTGGATTCCCAGAGCCTTGCGACGATCCAGGCTTTTCTGGCGCCGGGGCAACCTGCGGGCCGGGATGTGCGCGACCGCATGGCGCGTGCGATGGAAGCGCCCGATTGTGCCCGTGTGCATACGGTGTTCGACGCCGAAACCGGCACGCTTGAAGTGCGCGGCCATGTGCCCGAAGCGCAAGCGCGCGCGCCGCTGATCGCCGCCCTGCGCGATCAGATCGGCGGGGCGCTGGAGCTGCGCGACGCGCTTCGGATCCTGCCGCGGCCGCAGTGCGCGCTGCTGGACGCCTTCGCCGGGCTGGGCCTGCCGCCGTCCGAGGAACAGCTGACCGACCCCGATCTGGTGGGTGAGAACACGCAGGTTCGGGAATACGCATTTTCGGAAGGCGACCGGCTGCGGATCGACCTGACCGCGCCGGATTACCCCGCCCATGTCTATGTGGATTACTTCGATGCCAGCGGGCAGGTGCTGCATCTGATGCCCAACGACGCGACGCCGCTGCGCCGGTTCGCGCCGGGCGAGGTCTTTGCCGTCGGGGGCGGTGCGGGGCTGGACCTGCGCATCGCGCCGCCCTTTGGTCAGGACATCGCCGTCGCCTTTGCGGCCAGCGCGCCGCTGCCGGGAGGTGCACGCCCTATGGTTGAGCAGGCGGGCCCCTATCTGATGGACCTGCGGGACCGGATCGCAGAGGCGCGCGCGGCCGATCCAGGCTTTCGCGGCGAGTGGGTTTATCTGTTCGTCGCCACCTCTGCCACGGGGCGCTGATTGGTGGCTGGTTGACCCTGCGGAACCGGTTCGGCCGGGGTCGGCGTATGGGGGAATACCAGACCCCGGCGATTGTTGCCCGAATCACTATATTCTGCAACACTCCGCGCAGTTGTTTAAGTATTTCATAAGGCATCGAGGCATGGACATTGATCGCCTCCTAACGCCCTTGACGGACGAATTTCCTTCCGGTGTCGAGTTGCGCAATGACGCGCGGTTCCACACGCTGGAACGGATGATGGAACCGGCGCGGCGTGAGGCCCGGATGAACGGTTCGGTTCCCGATGTCGACTGGCAGGCGGTGCTGTACGATGGCACGGCGCTGGCCGACGAGGGGCGCGACCTGCGTTTGCTGACCATTCTGGTGCGGGCGCAATACAACCTTGACGGGTTTTCGGGGCTGGCCGAAGGGCTGGACATGCTGGCTGCCAGCGTGACGCGGTTCTGGGACAGCCTGCACCCCGGCCTGCGCGACCGCGACGATGCCAAGGCGGCGGCATTGCCGCGTCTGAACGCGCTGCGCCAGCTTGAGAATGACGACAACGGGCTGCTGGGGGACATGCGGTTCGGTGCGATCCTCAACCCGCGTGGCATCGGCCCGGTGACGGGCGACGATCTGGCGGCAGGCACGCAGAGCGATTTCGACATGCTCAACAAGGCCGCGTCGGGGCTGAACCAGGCGGAAAAGGATGCGCTGGTCGCAAAACATGCCCAGCGGGTCAACCGCGTGACCGCTGCCGCCCGTGCCCTTGCCGCCGAAGAGGGCGAGCGCGCGACCGGGATGATCGACGGGCTGAAACGGTGCGACGCGGCGATTTCCGTGCTGGTCCGGGCGGTGGATGACATGGGCGGCTTTGGCGGCCAGCCAGGGATGTCGCTGGCCGAACTTGGCGGGTTCCTGGCCCAGTGTCGCGCCACGCTGGAAAGGGCGGTGGCGGCAACGGCAGGGGATGCCACGCCGGTGACAGACAATCCGGCGGCATCGGCACCGGCCGTTCCTGCCGCCAATGGCGCAACGCCGCCGGCCCCGTTGCCCGGCACGATTGCATCGCGCGGCGATGTCGAGACTGCGCTGGACTTGATCGTTGCCTTTTACGAGCGCACCGAACCGTCCAGCCCGATCCCGCATCTGGCGCGGAGAATGCGGCGCATGGTGTCGATGGATTTCCTTGAACTGATGGAGGAGATCGCGCCGTCCGGACTCAAGGAATTCCGCAGCATCGCTGGGGTCGAAGAACCGAAAAAGACGTGACTTTTGCAGGAAGGAATTGGAATGAGCGACAGCAAGCAGAAAGTGATCGAACGCAACCGGGCGCCCCGGGTGCAGATCGCCTATGATGTGGAGCATTACGGCAGCCCCACAACGATCGAACTGCCTTTTGTCATGGGCGTTATGGCGGATCTGGCCGGCGCGTCCGAGACGAAGGAAGCCAAGAAGCCGATCAACGACCGCACCTTTGTCGAAACCGATGCGGGCCGGTTTTCCAAGTTCATGGAGGCGCTGAGCCCAAGGGTGAAGGCGCGGGTGAAGAACACGCTGCCGTCCGAGGGGGACGACCCCGAGGAAGAGATGTTCGTGGACCTGTCCTTCAAGAGCATGTCGGATTTTGCCCCCGACAAGATTGCCGAACAGGTGCCGCCGCTGGCCGAACTGCTGAAGATGCGCAAGCAGCTTGAGGAGTTGCTGGGCTACATGGACGGCAAGGTCGATGCGGAAAAGCGCATAGCGCAACTGCTGACCAACGAGCCGCTGCTGGCGCAGGCCGCCGAGCAGGCCGTCGCCGCCAACAAAGACAAGAAGGAGGGCTGAGGCATGGCCGAAGAGGGAAAGCTTGCCACTGGCGGAGCCGCCGAGGCCGAAGCCATTGATCTGGGAGAATTCAGCGATCTGCTGGAAAAGGATTTCCGGGTCAAGGATAGCGAGGGCGAAAAGCTTCAGGCGCTGGTCTCGAACCTTGCGCTTGCGGCCAAGGAACGCGCCGGCACGGCCGCGATTTCCGGAAATGCGGTCAAGTCGATCAAGTCGCTGATCGCGGGCATCGACCAGATGCTGTCCCGGCAGATGAACGAGATCCTGCATGCCCCCGAAGTGCGCCAGATCGAGGGCACATGGCGCGGCCTGCATTATCTGGTGAACAACACCGAGACGGATCAAAAGCTGAAGATCCGGGTGCTTAACATCAAGAAAGAGGATCTGGGCGATCACCTCGAGGATTACGAGGGTCAGATGTGGGACCAGTCGCCGGTCTTCAAGAAGATCTACAGCGACGAATATTCGATGTTCGGCGGAGAGCCGTTCGGCGCCATCGTGGGGGCCTATGAATTTTCGCACAAGCCCAAGGACGTGGGCATGTTGCGCAACCTTTCGGGCATCTGCGCCAGCGCCCATGCGCCGTTCATCGCCGCCGCAGCACCGCAGCTGTTCCGCATGGAAAGCTGGCAGGAACTGCCCAACCCGCAGGATCTGGAACAGATCGTGTCGAGCCCCGATTATGCCAGCTGGCAATCCCTGCGCGAATCCGAGGATGCGCGGTACATCGGCCTGACCATGCCGCGCGTGCTGGGCCGGTTGCCATACGGGGCCGAAACCGTGCCGGTCAAGGGCTTTGCCTTTGAAGAGGAGATCGACGGCAAGCATGACCATTACGTCTGGATGAACGCGGCCTTTGCCATGGGCGTGAACATCAACCGCAGCCACAAGATTTCCGGCTGGGGCACACAGATCCGGGGCGTGGAATCGGGTGGTACGGTGATGAACCTGCCGGTGCATACCTTTCCCACCGATGACGGCAGCGTTTCGATGAAATGCCCAACCGAAATCGCCATCGACGACCGGCGCGAGGCCGAACTGGCCACGCTGGGGATGATGCCGATCCTGCACCGCAAGAACACGGATGTCGCCGCATTCATCGGTGCGCATTCGTTGCAGGACGATGAAACCCGGGCCGGCCGGCTGACCGATCCGGATGCGCAGGCAAACGAGCGTCTGTCGGCCAACCTTCCGTACCTGTTTCCGGTCAGCAGGTTCGCCCATTACCTCAAGGCGATCGCGCGCGACAAGGTCGGGACGTTCAAGGAACGCGCCGACATGCAGGTCTGGCTGAGCGAGTGGATCAACCGCTACGTGCTGGCCAATCCGGCCATGGCTGATGACAAGGCCAAGGCGAAACGACCGCTGGCCGCCGCAGAAGTGCAGGTGGACAGCGTTGAGGGGCGACCGGGGTATTACAACGCCCGGTTCTTCCTGCGCCCGCACTATCAGCTTGAGGGCATCAATGCGTCCCTCCGGCTGGTGTCGGAACTACCATCAGTAAAGTCATAGCAATTTTTGTTTGATCACGAGGAGACACAAAATGCCATTAACTGGATATTTGAAGATCGGTGACATCGCCGGGGAATCCCAGCGTGCCGATCACGAGGAAGAAATCGATATCCACGACGTGATGTGGAAAATCGAACAGGGGTCGGCCGCACAGGTCGGAAAGGGCCGTTCGCGCGCGCGTGCGCAGGTCGGTGCGATCGAGCTGAGCAAGTTCATGGATGCGTCATCGCCTTATCTGATGCTGGCCTGCATGCAGGGCAAATCCTTTCCGGATATGGTGCTGTCAGTCCGCAAGGACAGCGGTGATGCGCATCTCGATTATCTAGTCATCACGATGGAGAATGTCACCATTTCGAAATGCGAGATGGTCGGCATCGGCGATCAGGAAGACGGCCAGATGATCGAGGAGGCCCTGGGCCTCGTGTTCGAGAACGTGACGGTGAAATACACCGTGCAGGAAGACGACCATTCCGCCGGTGGCGAACACGAGATCTCGTATGACATCGCCGCAGGTGTGTGATCGCAAACCGTGACTGATCGCGGCGACGCCCCGTCGGTTTCCCGGCAGGAAGCCGTCCAGCCGTCGCTCTGGGACAGGCTGATCGACGACCTGCCGGGACTTGTGTCGGAATCCGATGCGCTGCGGCGTGATCTGGTTCGCGTGCTGCCGTCCGAGGACGAGGCCGAAGCGCTGATCACCGGCGGTGCGCGGGCCATCGAACAGCGGAGCGATCTGGACGAGGACACAAGGCTGCTGGCGCATCGCGTGGTGCAGATCATGGCGCGGCGCCGGAGACTGGAAGACAGCGGTATCATCGTAACCGCGGATGTGCTGCGCGAGGCCGTGCGGCGCGACATCGAGATGCTGTTCAACATCGAACGGCTGGAGGCGCAATTCTTGCTGACCGACCGCGAAACCCTGGACCACCCAAGCCCCGCCAGCCTGCTGGAGGGATTCCCCGAGGTGCGCACGAGCGTGGTCAATTACGGAGTGCCGTCGTTTTCCGGGCGCATGGGATCGGATTTCAACAAGGACGACCTCGCGCGCGAGATCAAGATGGTCCTGAACACCTACGAACCCCGGCTCAAGCGCGATTCCGTGCGGGTGCGGGTGCGTACCGGCGAAAAGACCGGCCTGCGGATCGATATCGAGGGCGTGCTGCTGCTGTCGCCGGTGCCGGAACGCCTGCGGCTGTCGACCAGCATCGACCTGGACAACGGCAATGCCCTGACCGCGCTGGAGGAGCGCTGATGGATCGCGCCTTTCTGGAATATTACGAGGAAGAGCTGACCCATATCCGCAGCCTTGCGCAGGAATTCGCGGCGCTGCATCCCAATGTGGCGCGCAACCTGTCGATGGAATCGATCCCCTGCCCGGACCCCTATGTCGAACGTCTGCTTGAAGGGGTGGCGTTTCTGGCGGCGCGCACCCGGCTCAAGGTCGATGGCGAGGCGAGCCGTTATGTGCGCAACCTGATCGACACGCTGTATCCGGATCTGGCAGGACCTGCGCCCGCGATGACCATGGCGCAGATGACGCCGGGGCCGCAGGTGGGGCGGATGCTGGACGGGCACCGCATGGCGCGGGGCACGCGGCTGCTGTCCGGTCTGAAAGAGGGGCAGCAGACGCGCTGCACCTATACCACGGCGCAGCCGGTGCATCTGTGGCCCGTGGCGCTGGGATCGGTGAGCTATTTGCAGGATGCAGGGGCACTGGCGCAGGCCGGGGTGGGGGCTGTGGCGGCGCGTGATGCTGCGGCCGGCATCCGCATCACGGTCAAACGACAGGGGGCGGGCCGTCTGGACGAATTGTCGCTCGACCGGCTTGACCTATATTTCGGGGCCGGGTCGCGGGGTGGGGCGATCTTTGATGCGGTGTTCGGCTTTGGCGCCGGTGCCGTGGCCCGGCCCGCCGATGCCACCACGCGGTATCGCAGTCTGGGCAGCCCCGGCATGGTCGGGATCGACGACGCCGAGGCACTGCTGCCCCGGGTGCGGTCCTCGTTCGAGGGATACCGCCTGCTGCGCGAATATTTCCTGATGCCCGAGCGGTTCTATTTCCTGCGGCTGGACGGGCTGTCGCCGGTGATCCGCGCCAGCGGCACGCATGAGGTCGAGATCGTTTTGCTGCTGCGGACCCCGCGCGCCGACCTGACCGGTATCGCCGCGCAGGATTTCCGGCTGTTCGCCACGCCGGTGGTCAACCTGTTCGAACACGAGTGCAACATGGTCGAACTGCGCGACAACCGCGCGGCGCATATCGTTCAGGCCGACCGCACCCGCCCCCGCGATTACGAGATCTACCGCCTGTTGCGCGTCGAGGACGGCGAGACGGACGGCCCGCAGGCCCGCGTCACGCCGCTGTTCTCGACCGAGGCGCAGGCCGACAGCGGCCATGTCTATTCCGCCGACCGCCGCCCGCGCCGCCCCGACACCGAAGAGGTGCGGCGCGGCCAGACGCGCAGCAGCTATGTCGGTGACGACTTTTACATCTCGGTCGGGCAGCCAGCGGGGCGGCGCAGTGCGCGGCCCATCCGGCGGCTGGACGTGCGCGCGCTCTGCACCAACCGCGACCTGCCGATCCTGGACGACATGCCCGTGCTGACGCTTGATTCCGGCGACCCGGTGCAGACTGTCACGCTGTTGTCGCCGGTGCGCCGACCGCGTGCGTCGTTGCGGGCCAGCCTGCCGTCGGGGGCGACGGACGAGCGGCGGATCGACGATCTGACCTGGCGCTGGATATCGCAACTGTCGCTGAACCACATCAGTCTGGCCGGCGACGAGGCGGGGGCGGAACCTTTGCGCGCTCTGATCAAGCTTTATGCCGATCGGGGCGATCCGGCGTTGCAGCGGCATGGCGCGTCGGTCGTGCGGCTGCGGTCGCGCCCGGTGGTCGAGCGGTTGCAGGTCGCGGGGCCGCTGTGTTTCGGCCACGGCACGGAAATCACGCTGGATATCAACGAGACGCTGTTGTCGGGGGGCAGCACGCTGCTGTTGTCGGCGCTTCTGGCGCGGCTGTTCGCACGGCACAGCGCCATCAATTCGTTTGTCTGCACCCGAACGCAGCTGACCCAGGCCCAGACGGAGGTGAGATGGCCGATGAGCCCCGGCACACGCGCGCTGATCTGAGCGCGCCCGCCCGCGCGGCAGAGGCGGATTTCTTCGAGCTGCTGCGCCAGCTTGAGACCGCAGAGCTGCGCTTTGGCCGGGCCGGGGCGGCTGCGCGGGAACCCGCGCGGCTGGGGCAGACCGCGCGGCTGTCCTTTGCGGCCAGCGATGTGGCGTCGGTGACGCCGGGCGACGCGGATAACGCGCCACGGATAGGGGTGAACGTGCTGGGCCTGATCGGGCCCGAAGGGCCGATGCCGCTGCACATGACGCGCTGGATCATGCAGCGTCTGTCGAACCGCTGGTTCGCGGGGGATACAGAGGGTGCGACGGCGGACACCTCGTTCCTTGATTTCATCAACATGTTGCAACACCGGATGATCGCGCTTTACTGGCGGGCCTGGGCCGATGCCCGCCCCGAGGTGCATATCGCCCACGGTGACGGAGGGCGCGTGTCGGCGATGATGCGCGCGCTTGCGGGGATGGGCCTGCCGGGCACCACCAGCGACGATGTGCGGCTGGACGGGGCCAAGCTGCGCCATGCCACCTCACTTGCGCTTGAGGCGCGCAGCCCCGAACGGTTGTGTGCGTTTCTTCAGACCGTGCTGGGGGTGCCGGTGGCCTTGTCGGAATATGTCGGCGTCTGGATCGACATTCCGGCCCATCTGCAAAGCCGACTGGGAATGCAGCACGCGGGGCTTGGCACCGGGGTGGTGATCGGGGGGCGGGTGTTCGACCGTCAGGCCCATGCCGAATTGCGGCTGGGGCCGCTGACGCTTGCACAGTTCAAGGCCTTTCTGGATGACAGCACGGCGCGCGACCGCCTGCGCCACGCACTGGTCTTTGCCGCCGGCAAGGACATCGCTTTTGGCCTGCGGCTGATCCTTGCCGCGCCTGAGGTGCCGGCCGCGCGGTTGGGCCAGTGTCAGTTGGGCCGGACCACATGGCTGAACCCCGATCCGTCACAGGATGCCGGGGATCTGACCTTTTCCAACGTCACCGAGCCACCGAACGAAAGGAGCGCGGCATGACCCTGCGACTTGTCCTTGAATCCGCGCCCGGCCGGCAGACCGTGACCGAGCGTCTGTTCGACGGTGGTCAGATGTCGATCGGGCGGGGCGAAGATGCCGACTGGCAGCTTGTTGACCCCAACGCCTTTGTATCGCGCCGCCACTGCATCCTGAAGGCCGATGGCGACCGTGTGCTGGTCACCGACGCGTCGTCGGGAGGGTTGTTCATCGACAATGCGGCGCATCCGGTCGGCGCAGGCAATTCGGTGCCGCTGGAGCCGGGGATGCGGCTGCATCTGGGCGATTTCACGCTGCGGGTCGAAGCGGCGCGGGGTTCTTCGCAAAGCGAAGCGGCCCGAAGCGTGCCGGAAAGCGAAGCGGCGCGAGGTTTCTCTGGGACTGGGACTGGGACTGGGACTGGGACTGGGACCGAGCCGCCGGTGCCGCCCCGGCCCGTGTCGCGACCGGTCGAACGCGGCGCCTTTTTTGCCGACGAGCCGCCCGCCTCACCGCCCGAACCTGTGGCCCCCCGGCCCGAAACCCTGCCCGATCCGTTCGGGCTGCGCACGGACGGCAGCGCGAGCGAGCGCCACAAGGAGGTCTCGCGCAGCCCGCGCCCGCTGGATCAGCCCGATCCCTTTGGGCTGGACCTGCGTCGCGCGTTTGAACAGCCGCCCGAAGCGAAATCAGAGGCACCTGTCCAGCGTCCGGCGGGGGCCGGGGGTTATTTCGGTTCCGCCCCGTCCCGGACGCCGGACCCCGCGCCGCCCGCCGCAGCGCCGACGCCCCCGATGCGCAAACCCGACATTTTTGACATCTGGACCTCGGACCCGGTCGAGGAGGAGACGCCAGCGCGGGATGCCGCGCCGAACGCTGACCCACAATCTGGCCCGCAACCTGTCCGGCCACCCGCACCGGGGCAGGCGGCAGCCGTTCCGCCGCGCCCCGTACCCCCTGAGCCGCTGCCCGGCGACGATCTGCGCGATGCGCTGCTGCGCGGCATGGGGCTGGACCCTGCAATCGTGCCGCCATCCGACGACCCGACAGCCGAGATGGCGCATCTGGGCCGCTGCATGCACGATCTGGTCGAGGGGGTGATGCTGCTGCTGCGCACCCGCGCGCAGGAAAAGCAGAAGGTTCGCGTGGCGCAGACGATCATCGCCAGCGCCGATGTGAATCCGCTGAAATTCCTTGCCACGCCCGAGGATGCGCTGGCGGCGCTGGTGCGACCGCGCGGGCGTGGCTACCTCGGCCCCGATCAGGCGGTTCCGGCCGCGTTCCGTGATCTGGCGGATCATCAGGTGCGGACCTGGAGCGCGCTTCAGTTCGCACTGCGCCGCATGGTGGACAGGTTCGACCCCGCCGAGATCGAAAAGGAGATGGCCGATGTCGGCCTGCTTGAATCGCTGGCGGCGGGGGGCCGCAAGGCCAAGCTGTGGCAGATCTACGAAGACCGATACCGCGACATCGCCCGTTCGGCGGAAAAGCAGTTCCTGGGCGATGTCGGGGGCGATTTCAGAGAAGCATATGAAAACAAGGGGAGTTGAAGACATGTTGATTGCACGCCGTACCTTGCTGTTTGCCGGTGCCGCTGGTGCCGGGCTGATCCTGTCGGGTTGTAACGAAACGCCGCCCACGGTGGTGACCGTGCGCGCGCAAGGCGGGGCTGGCATGAACCCCGGCCCCGATGGCAGCGACCGGCCGGTGACCTTGCAGATCCTGCAATTGTCGGGATCGGGGGCGTTTGATGCCGCCGATTACTTTGCCTTGCAGGACCCGGCGGCTGTGCTCGGAAGCGATCTGGTGAAGGCCGACCAGATCGTGCTGGCCCCCGGCGGCAGCGCCACGAAGGACATCACTCTTCAGCCCACGACCAGCGTGATCGGGGTTGTCGGCGGTTTCATAACCCCGACCGGGCGCACGGTGCGCAGCAAGGTTCCTGCCCCGGGCGAAAGTCAGGGACTGATCATTTCCGTGGGCGCGGGCGGTCTCACGCTCACCGCGGCGTGACTGGCATGTCAGAAGGACAGATATGACCGACAGGAACAAGGTTGTCTGGTCCGAAGGGCTATTCCTTCGCACCCAGCACCTGCAACAGCAGGACCGGCACACCGACTGGCTGATGCGTCAGCTTCTGGGCGCGCTGCCCCGGCACAGCTTTGGTTTCACCGCGCTGGATCTGGACACCACCGCGCTTGAGGAAGGGCGGGTCGCGCTGAGCCGTGCCGAGGGCGTGCTGCCGGACGGGACGTTCTTTGCCCTGCCGGGCGATACGGCCAGCGTTGCGTCGGTGCCGGTGACAGCAAAATCCGGCGCGGGTCTGGTCTATCTGGCGCTGCCCGTGGCGGGTGCGGGGGCGGCGCAGATCGACCCCGCGCATGCGACGCCGTCGGGCACGCGCTATCGCGGCACGGTGATCGAGGTGCGCGACACGATCCGCGGCGGCGCCGAGCCGACCGAGATCGAGGTGGCGGCGCTGGCCCCCAAGCTGCTGCTGCCCGGCGACGAGGTGGCGGGGTATACCACCCTGCCCGTGACCCGGATCGAGGGGCTGAGCGCCGGTGGGTCCGTGGCGCTGGACCCCGGGTTCCTGGCCCCGGTGCTGCGGATCGGGGCGGCGGGTTGGTACGGACAGCTTTTGCGCGAACTGGTGAGCGGGCTGGACAGGATTGCCGATGCCCATGGCGCGATGGTGCTGGGCGGCACGGGTGCGTCGATGGAAAACCTGCTGATCCTGGAACTGGCCAACGCCGCGCGGCCCCGGCTGGCCCATATGGCGGCGCAGGGCAACGACCACCCTTCGACGCTGTACCAGGAACTGGCCGGGCTGGCGGGGCGGATGGCGACATTTGGCGCCTCGGCCCGGCGTCTGGGCGATCTGCCGGACTATGACCACGCCGACCCACAGCTGAGTTTTCAGACCTTGGCCGACACGTTGCGCTCGCTCGTGCTGTCGCTGCGGCATGTAGAGCCGAAATCGCGCAGCCTGCGGGTGTCGCGTCATGCGGAAAACATCTGGACCGTGCGCATCGACAATCCTGACATCATCACCAACAGCCGCATCGTGCTGCGCATTGGTGGCGATATGTCGGAAAAGCTGCTGCGCAAGATCTTTGTCGATCAGGCCACGGTGGGGGCTGCGGATGCCTTTGACGCGCTGTGGAAATCGCGCCTGACCGGGATTCCTTTGAAACCACTGAACAGCCAGCCGCGCGAGATTCCCTATGACGGCGACCGGCTGTGCCTTGAGCTTGACCGCACATCCGAACACTGGGCGGCGCTGGCGGAGGCGCCGGGGTTCGTTCTGGGTGTGGCGGGACAGCTTGAGCGTGAGCCCCAGATCGACTGTTACGCGGTGAGCCGGTGAAGACATGAGCGCAGACGATCCCTTTGGCCTTGAGAACGACGCCGGACGCACCCGCATCCGGCCGGTGCGGCGTGTCCCGCAGGCCGCGCCATCGCAGGCCGGTGTGGCCGGTCCGCCGGTGCGCACCAGCCGGGCCAGCGACAATCCGCTGCTGAATGCCTATGCAGCACTTCTGGGCATGGCGCCCGAACTGGAACGCGCCACGGCACCGGAAAACCCGGATGTGCTGCGCACCCGGCTGCTTGAATCGCTGACATATGCCCGGGATTCTGCGGTGTCGGCCGGTGTCCCGCTAAGCCGCGCCGATCAGGGGGCGTGGTTCGTGGGCGCGCTGCTGGATGACATCGCGTTGAACACGCCCTGGGGCGGACATTCCGGCTGGCCCCGGATGCCACTGGTGGTGTCGATGTACGGCAATGTGGACGCGGGCGAGCGGTTCTTTGATCTGGCCGATGATCTGACCCGCTATCCCGAACGCGATCCGCAGCTGCTGGAACTGGTGTTCCTGTGTCTGTCTATGGGGTTCCGGGGCAAGCATCGGATCAACCCGGGCGCGGGCGAGGCGGCGATTGCCCAGTTGCGAGTGCAGATGAACCGCCTGCTGCGGGATCGCGATCTGGCCGGTGCCGCCCTTGCGCCGAACTGGAAAGGCGTCGAGGCGGCGGATGACCGGCGCGGCTTTGTCGTGCCGCTGTGGTCCATCGGGCTGATCGCGCTTGCGCTGATCGCCGCCGTGTATGTGGCGCTGTCCATCCAGCTGTCGAACCGGGGTGAACAGCTGTTCACGTTGGCGGGCGTGCTGCCGCCGTCCGAACGCGCCGACATCTTTCGCCCGGTGATCGAGACGGTGGAACAGCCGCTGCTGACCGCCGAACCGCTGGTATTCGAACTGTTGCCGCTGTTTGGCGCCGCCGCGCCCGATGCCACCGCCAAAGCCCTGACCGGACGCGAGGATGTGTCGGTCGCCGTGGTTGTCGTGCAGGCCACCGACCCCGAGGTGTTCCGGTCGGCCAAGGCGGATCTGAACGGTGGCTATGATGCGCTGATCGACAGCGTGGCGGCTGTGATCCGCGACAATGTCGATTTCATCGGCTCAGTCAAGGTGGTCGGGCATACCGACAGCATCCCGGTCCAGACCAGCAACCCGTTCCGGTCCAATCAGGGGCTGAGCGAGGCGCGTGCCAAACGTATCGCCGACGCGCTGGTCGATGCGGGCGTGCCTGCCGGGCTTGTCACGTCCGAAGGCCGCGCCGCGTCCGAACCGATTGCCGACAATGGCACTCGTGAGGGCCGCGCCCGCAACCGGCGGGTGGAAATCATCCTCCAGAAAAAGGTCTGAGCGATGTCGTTCCTGAAAAAGATCCTTGGCTTCCTGTTCTCGCGGTTTCTGTGGACGCTGATCGGCATCACCATCCTGTGTCTGCTTATCTGGATCTATGGCCCGCTGATCAGCGTGGGTGATGCCGCGCCGCTGGCCAGCGATCTGGTGCGGATCGTGGTGATCGGGGGCATCATCATCCTGTGGCTGGTGTCGATGCTGATCCGCCAGTTGCGCAGCGCGCGGGCCAACCGCGCCTTTGTCGCCGAACTGGCCGCCCCCGCGCCCGAACAGTTTGTGCGCCCCGGCGGCGAAAATCTGGCCGAGGTGCAGGCCAAGTTTCAGGGCGTGATGGAGCAGATGAAGCGGTCCAAACTGGGCGGGCGCAAATTCCTGCGCGACATGCCGTGGTATGTGATCATCGGCCCGCCGGGCACGGGCAAGACGACGGCGCTGCGTCAGTCGGGGCTGCATTTTCCCATCGACCTGTCGGATGATCTCAAGGGGATCGGCGGCACGCGCAACTGCGACTGGTTCTTTACCGAGGATGCCGTGCTGATCGACACCGCCGGGCGCTATGTCCAGCAGCAAAGCGATCCGGATGTGGACGCCGCCGAATGGAAGGGATTCATCAACCTGCTCAAGCGTCACCGGGGGCGGCGGGCGCTGAACGGCGTGATCCTGACGCTGTCGGTGCAGGAACTGGCGGGCGATGACATCTCGATCCGCGAACACGGGCGCGAGATCCGCAAGCGGCTGGCCGAGCTGCGTGAAGAAACCGGGCTGAAACTGCCGGTGTACCTGATGATCACCAAGGTGGACCTTGTCCCGGGGTTCGAATCCTTCTTTGCCGACCTGAATGTGCGCGACCGCGAACAAGTCTGGGGCGCGACGCTGGGCACCGCAGACCGGGTGGACGGCGTCACGGTCGAACGCGAAATGAAGGTGCTGCAAGAGGCGCTTGAGGCGCGGATGACGTCCCGCATCGCCGAGGATCTGCCGCTGCCGCAGCGGGCCGAGATATTCCGCTTTCCGTCGCAGCTGGACCAGCTGACCGGGCCGCTCAAGGTGCTGATCGAGGCGGTGTTCGGCGAAAGCCGGTACGAGGACAGCCCATGGATGCGCGGCGTCTATTTCACCTCTGCCACGCAGGAAGGTTCACCAATCGACCGCATGGTGGGCGGCATCGCGGCGTCGCTGGGCCTGCGCGCGCCGCTGCCCGAACGGCGGGTGCATGGCAACACGCGCAGCTTTTTCCTGCGCAACCTGCTGACCGAGCTGATATTCCCCGAGGCCGGACTGGGCCGGTTCGATCCCCGTGCCGAGGAACGCCGCCGCTGGATCTGGCGCGGCACCTTGGCCGGCGCGACACTGGCGGTGGTGGTGCTGTCCACGCTGTTCCTGTTTTCCTTCCTGCGCTACAATGGCGCCCTTGGGGAACAGGAACGCCAGCTGGCCAACCTGAGCGCGCGTTTGGCCAACGTGGCCGCGCGGCAGGCGCCGACCGATCCGCTGGACCTGAACCTTGCGCTGGATGCCGCGAACGAGACGGTGAACGCGGCGACGACGCCCGAGGGTGGCGCGCTGACCCTGCTGGGCCCGACCGCAGAGCCGGAACTGGCGCAGGTGAACCGGTTGGCTTACGATCACACGCTGCGCAACATTCTGGAACCGCGCATGGTGGCGCTGCTCGAGGCGACGATGTGGCGCCATTCGCGTGATCCGGAATTCCTGCTGGAGGCGCTGAAATCCTATCAGATGATGACCGGGCAAGCGCCTTATGACGCCGCCTTTCTGGGTGTGTGGTGGCAGACCGTGCTGCCGGACTTTGCCCCGATCAACCCGTTTCCGACAGATGAATCCGTCGATCATCAACTGGCCGCTCTGGTCCGCCTGTCGGGGGAAGAGGACAAGATCGCGTCGGACCCGGCGCTGGTGTCCACGGCGCTGGAAAGCATCTGCACCATCCCGCTGGCGGTGCGGGCCTATCGGTCCCTGCGGTCCGATCCCGGGATCGCGGGCCTGCCCGATTGGGTGCCTGCGGAAAAGACCGGGCCGAACGGCGCGCGGGTGCTGACCCGGCTGTCGGAAAAAACGCTGCGCATCGGACTGCCGGGGGCGTTCACCTACGACGGTTTTCACAATGCGGTGCTGCCGCTGGTGCCAGAGGTAGCGGCGCAGGCCACGCTGGACCGCGCGGTATTCGCGGGCGGCTGTTCCGAAAGCGCAGAGGCGTCGGTGGACACGTTGGAAACCGATATCCTGAAACTGTACTATGACGATTTCATCGCCCAGTGGGACGGATTCCTGCGCGACATCCGCCTGACCCCGATCAGTGATCTTGTGGCGGCGCGGCAGAACCTCAAGGATCTCTCGTCGGTCGATTCTGCGCTGAAGCGGCTGCTGGATTCGGTGGTGTTCGAAACGCATCTGGCCCGGGTCGAAGAGACCGGAGAGGGCAATGCGGCGGCGCAAAAGGCGGGGCTCAAGGCGGTGTCGAAACTGGGCAAGCTGGGCAAACTGGTCAAGGTCGGTGCCAAGATTGCGCAGGCCGAGGGCGGGCCGCCGCCGCTGCCGCCCGGCACGCCGGTTTCGGACCACTTTGCCCCGATTCGCGCCACGGTGCAGGAGGTGGACGGCCAGCCGCCGCTGCTGGACGATGCGGTGGCGGCCCTGACCGCGCTCAGCAACGAATTGCAGACTGTCGCGGCCAGCCCCGATCCGCAGGCGGCGCTGCTGGCGCGCGGTGGCCTGCCGCAACTGACCGGGGCCATCGCGAACGAGGCGGCGGCGCTGCCCGATCCGATAGATGCCTGGATCGCGGGCATCGCGGGCGACACGATCAGCGTCACGCGCGAGGCGGTGATTGCACAGCTGAACGCCCGTTGGCGCGCCAATGTCCTGCCGTTTTGCGTATCGGCCACCTCGGGGCGCTATCCCTTTGACCAGTCAAGCGCGATTGACGTGAACACGCTGGATTTTGCCCGGCTGTTCGGGCGTGGCGGGCTGGTGGACAGCTTTACCAACGATCACCTGCAACCCTATATCGACAACACAGTGCGGCCCTGGCGCTGGCGGGCGGATTTTGGTCTGGATGCCGCCCTGCTGCAACCGTTCGAAAATGCCCGTGCCATGCGCGATGCGCTGTTTCCCGGCGGCGCAGGGCCGGTGCTGGCATTTTCGCTGGAACCCAAGGACCTGTCGGGCAACGCATCCCGCGTGACGCTTAACGTGGACGGTCAGGTGCTGACCTATTTCAACGCAGCGGCACGACCGACACCGATGACCTGGCCGGGGCCGGACGGGACCAACATGATCACGCTCAGCTTTGCGCCGGTGAACGGCACGGCGGAACTTGTGACCTCGGAAACCGGAAGCTGGGCGATCCTGCGTCTGATCCGCAAGGGTCGGTTGTCGCCGACCGCGCTGCCCGAGGTGTTCTCGCTCAGCCTTGCCGCGGGCAGCTTTTCGGCCAGCTTTGATTTGCGGGCCAATTCGGTCGAGAACCCCTTTGATCTGACGATGTTCTCGGGCTTTTCCTGCCCGCGCGGATTCTGAGGCCGCCGTGGCGCCCGAGATGTCCGGAAATACGGGGATCTTCGGCAAGATGCCGGGTGCCGGGGATTTTGTGTCGCGCGGGCTGGTCCCGCGCCTTCAACCGGTGCTTGACAGCTGGCTGACGCTATATTTCGCGCCGCTGGTGCAGGCCCCCGCCGCCTGGCCCGAAGGCGGCGTGCGCGCCCTGCTGGGCACGGCGCGGGGTGATTTCCTGCTGCTGATCGAACCAAGCGGCGATGCCGTGGGCCGACCCTATCCGCTGGTCGCCTGCGTCAGCCATGGCGGCGCGGGACAGGGGGCGGCGGATGGCTGGGCCGATGCGGTCTGGCCCCATCTGCTGCGTGCCGTCGAACATCCGGTGCTGCCCGATAGGCTGCACGCAACACTGTCGCAGATCGCGGACCCCGCGCCAGAAGGTGCGCCGCCGCCGATCCCGTCGCTCTGGTGGGCCGGAATGGCGCCGGGTGATCCCGACACGCTGCTGCCCCGGCTGGCGCGGATCAGTTCTGGTTGATCTTGCTGCCCTTCATCGTGATGTCGCTGGACGCCTTGACATTGATCTTGCCCGATCCGTTGACCGAGATGTCCTTGCCTTCCAGCACGATGGTGCCGTCCTTCTTCATCTGGATGTTGGCCTTGCCGCAGGTAAAGGTGATGCTGTCTGCGGCCTTGACCACAATGTTCTTGCCGCTCTCGATGGTCAGATCCTCACCGATGGTGAAGCTCATGTTCTTGCCCACCTTGAACACGCTTTCCTCGGCTATCTCGAGGCTGTGATTCTTGCCGACCTTGGTGCCCTGATCCGTGCCGATGGTGACGCCTTGGCTGGTGCCGATTTCCCAAGTGTCAGACAGGCCGATTTCGTGGCTTTGGGTCGCGCCCACGCTGACGGAACGCAGCGCGCCGATGGTGTTGACCTGCGCCGCCCCCACGGTGCGCGTCTCGGCGGCGCCGACAGAATCCATCCGTGCCACGCCGACGGTGACCATCTGGCTGATCGCGACGGTCTGGCTGTGCTTCGCGCCGATGGTTTCGTCGGAATTCGCGCCAATGGTGATCGTCTCGTTTGCGCCCACGGTCAGCGCGCGGTTCACACCCACGGTTTCGGTGTCGTTGTTGCCGATGTCCACGGTGCGGTTCACGCCCACCTGCGTGGTCTTGTTGTTGCCCACGGTTTCGTCGCGGTTGTTGATCACGCCCTGCTTGGCGTCATGGCCAACGGTTTCGGCAAAATCGTTGTCGACGGCGCGGGTTTCGTTGTTCTTGATCCATTCGTTATGGTCTTTCTCGGCCTGGAAATAGACCTCCTCCGAACCTTTGAGATCCTCGAACCGCAATTCGTTCCAGCCGCCACCGCCCTGTGAGCTGTTCGATTTCCACCCCGACTGGGTCATGTTGCCGGGAAGGTCGTAGGGCGGCATCTGTTCGGCGTTGTAGACCCGGCCGGTGATGATCGGCCGGTCGGGATCACCGTCCAGGAAATCGACGATCACTTCCTGCCCGATGCGGGGGATCTGGATGAATCCCCAGCCAGACCCCGCCCAGGCGGAACTGACCCGGATGAAACAGGTTGAATTCTCGTCCCTGGCGCCGATCCGGTCCCAGTAGAACTGAACCTTCACGCGGGCATACTGGTCGGTGTAGATCTCTTCGCCCGCGGGACCGACGACAATGGCTGTCTGCGGGCCCTTCATCACCGGCTTGGGCGTGCGTTCATACGGACGCCAGGCGGCATCGGAAGGCACCATGCGATAGGTGGTCGCGATACCTTCGGGGCGGTTGCGGGTCGCGTGCGACGAATACTGCCCGTCCCAGATATCGTATTCCACCGACAGGATCATGTATTCGATGTTTTCGTCATCACGCGGATAGTCGAACAGGCTGAACAGGTTTCCGGCACAGGGCGCCGCCGCGGTCGAATCCGCCCGGATCTGGTGGGCATGGGCCTGATCCTGCTGGTTGCGTATGTCCGCCAGGGTCTGGCCGTCACCCTGTTCGCGGTAGCGTCCGGGGTAGGTGTAACGCTCCATCCCGTCGCCCTCGTGCCCCTTGAGGTTTTCGAGCCGCGCGATCAGATCGGCCGAGGGCGTTTCGAAGTTGTAGTCGGTGAGTGTGTGCAGTCCCGACACGATCCTGTCGGTCCGGCTAAG
This sequence comes from Puniceibacterium sp., assembly GCA_024636635.1. GTDB lineage: Bacteria > Pseudomonadota > Alphaproteobacteria > Rhodobacterales > Rhodobacteraceae > Puniceibacterium. The sequence continues at coordinate 11,325 of JAGXGV010000053.1, read as the reverse complement.
TTTGGTCACGACACCTGCACCATCTTGCCCGGGGATGAAATTCGGCTCGAACCGCAGGTCGGACAGGCCCGGCGCGGCCTTGAGCCCCAACGGGTCGTCGGACAGGATCATCCGATGAATCCCTTCGTCGAATTCAAAGAAGTAGAAAATCCCCTCATGCTCCATCAGACGCTGGATGAAATCGAGGTCGGTTTCGCCGTATTGCACGCAGTATTCGCGCACCGCAGGTGTGTCGCGCAGGCGCAGTTCATAATCGCTGACCCCGTGTTCGTCGAGCAGCGTGCAGATGATGTCAGTCGCCGACATTTCCTGAAAGATGCGGTTGTCGGTGGTCTTGGACAGCAGCCAGAGTTTGGGGCGCAGCACGAGGCGGTACATGAACCGGTCCTCGTCATCGTTGCCTTCGAACCGGAACTGGTCGACCATGCCGTGAAAGAACCGCAGGCCGGGGATCAGGTCGGCGCGGTCGCTGATCACGGCAAGCGTCACCATCTGGCCCAGCAGATCCTTTGCAGCGATATTGGGGTCGGCGCTGCGCGCAAGGATGGAATAGCGGAAACAGCGGCTGACCTCGTCCTGACCCGAGAGATGGGCGAACAGCAGCGAATCTTTGCCGTCGAAGAACGGCAGCGGCGTGACCAGATGCGCAATGCGGTCGGTGGGGAAATCAATGGCCATTGCGGGGACACCTTCCATCAGGGATTGGAAGAAAATATGACTTTTTCAATGGCTCCAGAGTACACGAGGAATCCACCGCTGTGCAGGAAAATCCGTCACAGTGTGGGCGGGCAGGCGAACCCTTGCAGGGCAGGACGCACAGAGACCGGATTGAGGGCCTGTTCAAAGTCCATTTCGAGAAAGATGCGACCCGAATCGGTGCGAAGGTCCAGCAACACGCGCGCGCCATCGTCACGCAGGCGCAGGCGCAGCCCGTCCATCAGGCGCAGCAGCCCCCAGGCCCCGACATGCCGGATGCGCGCACTGTCGGCCGAGTCGCGGAAAGAAACCTCGATCCCGGCATCGGGTTGCGGCCCCGGCCAGCTAAGCGCGGCGGGGGCCCCGGTGGCGCGCACCGGCTGAGCCGCACCGCCGATGGCGAACATGGTCTGGCCGCGTTCGGCCAGCGCGGCCAGGGTCAGGTCGTGGCGCAGGGTGCCGTCGGGGCCGTACAGCCCTTCGGCCACCTGAATGGCCCGTTCAAGGAAGGCGGCGCTGTCGGGGGCAAGGCCGGCAAAGCGCGCCTCGGGTTTCCAGCGCCAGGGGCTGGTTTCGGTATCGAGAAGCGGCGCGGCGCTCTGGCTGACGAACAGGCGCAGCGCGCCCTGTGGTCCCAGCAGCGCGGCAAGGTCACCGGTGTTCACGTCCGGACCGTTGGCAAAGGGGTAGTGCCCACCGGTCACATCGCGGCACAGCGGAAACACCTCCTGTTGCCAGCCGCGGGTCAGTGGGTTCGCGGCACTGCCCTGGGTTTCGGGTTGGGCGGACTGGGCCAGCACATCCTCGGCGATCTGCACGACGATGCGCGGGGCGCTTTTCAGCGCGGCGATGGACCGCGCCCTGTCCTGCACCGACATCAGGCGCTGGCCGCCGCGGCTCTGGCTGACGTCAATGGCGCCAAGTGCCACGTTGAGCGTGGAAAACAGCCGGGCGATTTCCGCCATGCGGCCCTGTTCGACGTACTGGATCATCGGGCCGAATTCGCGCGCCAGCACCAGTTGTTGTGCGTGGCTGCGACCCCGGTCGTTGCCCCCCGTCTGCACCCAGACCTGTCGCAGCAGCCGGGTCAGCGGGTTGTCGGCCTGCGCCAGCGCGCCGGACACCACGATGGCGGTTTCGCGTTGGACAAAGGGGCGCACACGCAGATCGGCCAGCCAGTCCTTCCAGACGGCGATGGTTTCAAGGTGCAGCCGGTCCATCAGTAGATCCGGCGATCTGTTCTGGGCTGGCAGCGCCTTGCCGGTGATGCGCGGCGCAAGATCGCGGGCCGCCTGCACGGCGCCACCGACCGCGAAATCGCGCGCCTCGGTCCATCCCTGGGCGGTGAACAGCCCCGGCAGCGGCGTCCCGATGGGCAGACCCGAGCGGCGCAGAAGCACGTCACCGATGCCCGGCACCGCCTGTTCCGGCTGCCATCCGGCCAGCGCCCGCATCCGCCCCGAACGCAGAAGTTCCAGCCACGCACGGTCGGGTTCCGCCACCTCGGCGGCAAAGGCGCGGGCCTGATCCATCACCGTGGCGTCGGCGGGCAGGATTTCGGTTGCGGGGCCGGTCAGCGGCGCCAGATGCGCGCCCAGCCCGGCAAGCCCCACACGCGCGCCATTGTCGTCGAGCCAGCCGCCAAGATAATCCACGCTCCACGCTTCGTCCCCGGTCAGCACGCCCCAGGCACGCAGGGCGTCGTAAAGGACAAGGCCGTCGCCGGTGGTGGCCAGAACTTCTTCGATTCCGGCTGCGATGACGGGGGGCACGTGCCGCCGCACCGCCCGGGCATAACTGTCGCGGGCCAGGGCTTCGCCGTCCACGAATGGCAGGCGGACCCCGCGGCGCAGTGGCGCGCGGCGGGCGGCCAGGGCAACACGGTCCACCGCTGCGCGCAGGTCGTCCAGCCGCGGCACAAGGCCTGTGGCGGTCTGCGGGCGGTCAAGGCCGATGCTCAGCGCCTCTTGGGCAAAGACGTCCGAAAGGCGTTTGTGGAACCGGTATTCCAGCCAGCCCGCATAGCCCGCCAGCACCAGCGCCAGCGCCACCACATAGCCGGCGATGCGCAGGCCCCAACGGCCACCGGCCACCGGGCGGTGGGCATGGCGCCCGGCTTCGGCCCTTTCAATCAGCGCGGTCAGAAAGCGTTCCAGATCGCCATAATCCGCGCCCTGCCGTGCGGCCGTGTCACGGAATTCGCGGATGCGCGCCAGCGAGATATCGCGCCCCTCGAACAGTTGTCTTTGTGCGAGGACCGACCAGGTGCCCAGCGACACACCCGCCACCTGCCGCGCCCGCAGGTCAAGCAGCACGGCAAGGGCATATCGCGCCGGCTTGATCGTGTTGGGTGGCGCACCCCCCCGCGCCGCATCGCGTTCGAACAGCGACAGCGCGGTTTCAGCTTCGGCCAGCAGCGCCTTTTCACCGGCGCGGACCCGGCGTTCGAAATCGTCGATCAGGTCCAGAACCGGCCCGGCGGCGTGGTCGAGCGCGGTAGGATCCGGTCCACGGGCCATGCGTCACAAGAGACCTTCGGCCTGCCACTTGCGCAGGGTTTCCACGCCAACCTCAAAATGCATCGAATCCTCGCGGTTGTAGGTGGCGCCCCAGTACCAGCCTTCTTCATTGAACAGTTCCGCCAGCAACAGCAGCCCGAACTGCGTGCCGCCATCGCCAAAGCCGTCCAGCCGCCCCTGCAGCTTGACATCGATCGCGGTGCCCCAGGAATGGTTCGACCAGGACGCACTTGACCCCCGGATGAGCCGCGCACAAAGCGCACCGGCAGTGCCAAGCGCATCATGGATGTCGGGTTCGTCCAACTTCAGCCTTGCCATGATCCGTTCCAGTGAATCGAGCGCGGGTTTCAGCATGGTGACCCGGATCGGACCCACCTGCCGGGTTTCCAGTAGCGCCTTGAGCCGCGGCTGAGTCACGCCGCTGCAATCGACGGTCTTGCCGTCCCGGGGCGGGCCCAGGATGTCGAGCATCACGGAATTGCGCGGCTGCGTGATTCCGGTGTTGAACCGCTCTTTCGCAAGATCCATCACCTCGGTCATCTCTTCGGTGCCGACCAGCTCTTCGCCTTCGTCCTGGCCCAGGATCACCGGCGCCGAGACGGCCAGATCGCCGCCGGGCGGGGCATAGGGCGCTGCGGCCGCGCCAAGCGCCACATCTTCGGCCAGCGACTTGAGTTCGGCCTGCGTGTCGCGCAGTTCGGTGCGCAGCGAATCGATCTGGCTGCGCAGCTGCGCCGCCTCGGCCTCGGCCCGGCTCAGGCGCAGTTCGGTACTGCCGTCCGCAGTTTCCAGCAGCGCGCCCACCACCGCAAGGGAAATTGCCGCCACCACAAGGCCGATGGCGACGATGATGGGCCCGATCACCGCACCGTCGCGCATGGCCTAACCCCCGGCCGCGTAGACGGAAACGACCGACACGTTGTCGGGCGCGCCGCCGTCCAGCGAGGCGACCACAAGCGCGGTACAAAGATCCTGCGGCGAGGCCGCCAGCCGCATGTGCCCGGCGATGTCCTGTTCCGACAGGCAGGCGGTCAGCCCGTCGCTGCACAGCATCAACCGGTCGCCCGGCACCAGCGGCACCACCACCGTGTCGATCTGGACATCCGGCTCGAATCCGATGGCGCGGGTGACCACATGGCTTTCGGGGTGGCGTTCGCGGTCGCCGTCGCGCAGCAGGCCCTGTTCCACCATTTCCTGCACCACCGTGTGATCGCGCGTCAGGAGGCGCAACGCACCGCCGCGCATGAGATAGGCGCGGCAATCCCCGGCCCAGGCGATGGTGGCGACCGAATTCTGGATCAGCGCGGCCACCACGGTCGATCCCATCTGGTTCATTCCCGGTTCACGCACTTTGGTAAGGATCGCGCGGTTCGCCTCGCCCAGCCGGGCGCGCAGGGACTGCCCCGCCGACCCGTCCTCTGCCACCTGCGACAGCCGGTCGATCACGATGTCCGACGCGACATCGCCGTGTCCGTAGCCGCCCATGCCGTCCGCCACCGCCCAAAGCGCGCCGGACGGGTCGGTGAGGATCGAATCTTCGTTGCGTTCGCGCACAAAGCCCGCATGGGTCAGGCCCGCGCCATGAAACGACGGGGGCGAAAGGGGCCGGATCGGCGGGACGCGGGTGATCGGGGCTGTCATGTCGCCCTGCTCAGGCCGAACCGGGCCAAAAGCGGTGAACTGTGATCGGATCGGCCATGCGTTCACTCTGAAAAGGGATGTTTTCAAACTGGTTTGATGATACCTTAGGTAGTGTTCGCAACAAACCTTTTTTTGATCAAGGTGACCGCCATGCGTCATGCCCTGCCTATCGCCCTCATGCTGTCCGGCCTGTGTGCTGCCTTGCCCGCCAGCGCCCAGGATGGGCTTTCGGTCGAAGAACTTGTCCAGCGGTTCGAACGGCAGAAACAGGCGTTCAGCGAGGTTGAAGCCAACGGCCTGGGTGCGACGCGCGGTCTCAAACTGGTTACGGTCGAGGATGTGACCGCCGTACCGGCGACCGAGTCTGTATCGGTCCGGGCAGAGGGTGAAACCGCGCCCACCGACCCCAACCAGCCGATCCAGGCGGCCGCGAACGGCGGGCAGCCTTTGGTGTTCGGCCAGCTTGACCCGGAATTACAGGTCAACCTGCACATCAGCTTTGGTTTTGATTCCGCCGCCCTTTCGGCGGACGAGAAACCCAAGCTTTCGGCCATGTGCCAGGTGCTTGAGCAAAGCGACATCAACGTGATCCGCATCGTCGGCCACACCGACACGTCCGGGCCCGAAGATTACAACGAACGTCTTTCGGTGCTGCGCGCGCGCGAGGTTGCCCGCCATCTGACAGAAGACTGCGGCGTCGATCCTTCCCGGCTTGAAACCGTGGGCATGGGCGAGCGTTTCCCCTACAACGCGAACGATCCGCGCTCAGAAGAGAACCGCCGGGTGGAGTTCCAAGCGCTAAGTTGATCGGCGCCGCCTCTTTTCGCACAATTCCCTGCAAATTGCGGCGCCCGTTTCCTTTTGCCGCATCACGGGACGCTGGCGGCGGGCGCGTCAATATTCAGCGGGGAAAGGCCATGCGGACAGTTTGGGTGCGGATCCATTTGCCGTCAGTCCATGCGCAGGCCGCCATTCACCGCAAGCACCGCACCGGTGGTGAACGCGGCATCCGCGTGCAGCAGGTAGGCGACGGCGGCGGCGATTTCGGAAGGCTGGCCCATGCGTTTCAGCGGGGTCGACGCGGACATTGCCGCCTTGCGCTCAGGCGGGTGGGCCGCAAGCATGGGTGTTTCGACCGCGCCCGGGGCGACGCAATTGACGGTGATCCGCCCACAGTCAGAGCGTTTCGCGTTTGACCGGCACTATAAACACATGTTCAAATGCAAACCCCACCTCAGTCTGACGGCTTGACTCAGGGTTGAGAAAGCACGATAGAAGTTTTCTATACAACATAATCATATTTATGCGACTTTTACATACCCAGCGATAAGATCCAGCGATCTTTGCGTGCCCAAACCGCGCTCAGTTCACCAGAACCTGCGCCACAAATCCGCCAATGCGCCATTGCGCCAGCGCCGTGGAAAAGTTCTGCCCGGGCAGACCGTCCACCATGGAGGTATAATAGCCCGCCGCCTTCAGCCGTTCCTGCGTTTCGGTGATCGTCTCGCGCGACCACTGCCCGGCGGCTGTGGTCAGTTGCTGCACCACTTCGCCCCGGTCCTCGGCGGCGCCACGCAGCAGCATGTTGGCGGCCCGGCCCGGATCGCGCGGCACCCCCCTGCCTTCGTCCAGCAGGATCGCCGCGGCAAGGTACCCTTCGGGCGCGCCGTCATGCGCCGCTTCGGTAAAATACTCAAGCGCAGCCGCAGGATCGTCTACCTGCCCGTCCTGCGCCAGCACCCCAAGATTGTAGCGCGCCTTGGCCGACCCTTTGGACGCCGCCCGCTTGAGCAGTGTAATTGCCTCGGCGCTGTCGGCACCGCCGGATTCAAGCATGGAAATCGCCAGATTGATCATCGCATCGTGGCTGCCCCCCTCCGCCGCCCGACGATAAAGCGTGATGGCCTCCTGCGGATCGGGATCGACCCCGGTGCCGGTCTCGTACAACTGGGCAAGGCTGACCATGGCGCGCAGATCGCCCCGCGCCGCCGCATCGCGGTACAGCCGCACCGCCTGCGCCAGATCGCCCGCCGCCGCCGTCGCCCGCGCCAGAAGCGCGACGTAATGAGGCAACTCGGGCGACCGCGCCGCCGCCGCGCTGCACGCCCGGATCGCGTTCAGCGCGTTGCCCTGCAACCGGTCGAACGGCACGCCGGGGTTTTCCCCCGTGGCGTCGCGCGGATGGGTGGCGAGCCGCTGACAGATCGTTCCGGGCAGCGCATCTTCGGGGCGCGGGATCGAGGCCAGCAGCCGCCGCGCCTCGTCTGCCTTCGCGTTGGACGGATAGCGTTCCAGGAACACCTCGACCAGCGGGCGCATCCGGCTGCGCCGCGCCAATTCCCACAGCCGGTCCGCATCCTCGGTCGGGGTCAGCGCCCGCGTGCCGCCCCCGGTTTCCAGGAACGCAACCGCCTCTTGCACATGTGACCCTGCCGGATAGCGATCCACATAAAGCGACAGCAGTTGCGGATCACCCGCCTTGACCGCCAGCTGGTACAACATGCTTTCCTCGGAAATCGACTGCGGCCCGTCGTCGAACCGGAACTGCCGGGTGAGCGAGGAATTCTCCCACGGGATCTGCTTGCCCCCCGTCGCGGCCAGCACATCGCGCCGCACGCCGATCATCATCTGCTGGATGTCCTGCCCCGGGGTATAAATGTGATGCAGCAGCGCATCGGTGAAAAAGCTGTTTCGCCCGGTGCCGTCATAGGCCACGTTGTCAGGCTGCGTCGCATAGGCGAACAGGAAATCCGCCTCTGTCCCGACCCGCGCCAGACCCTTGCCCAGCCGCGCCTCCTGCTCCAGCGTCGCGCCGAACGGATTGTCCCGGCAGGCGTCCAGAAACACCAGCTTTACCCCGTCCGACCGCGCCATCGCGCCCAGCACAAGGTCAAGAGCGGCGGTCTGCGTCATCACATCCGCAGCGCTTCGGATCTCGGCATCCGCCGGGATCAGGTAATTGCGCCCCTCTGCCTGAAACCCGTGCCCGGCATAGAAGAACAGCACCGCATCGGCGCCCTCGGCCGCTTTGGCGAAGCGCTCGATCACTCCGTCAAGCCGCGCCTTGGTGACATCCACCTCAAGCAACACATCGAACCCCAGCCCGCGCAGCGCGACCGACACATCCAGCGCATCGTTTCGCGGATTCTCCAGCGTGCTGAACTGCCGGTAGTCGGAATTGCCGATCACCAGTGCCACGCGCTCCTCTGCCCCCGCCTGCCCGCCCGCGAACAGGACCGACAGACACAGGATCAGAACGCGCGACACCTGTCTCATCTCCCCGTCACAGCCCTACCGCGCGGGACAGTTTGATCCCGACGCTGTCCACCGCGGCCGCCACTGTGGTCACCGTCGCAGATTGCAGCGCCGCCAGTTCCGGATCGTCGGCACGGGCAAAGTCGATCGCCTTGCGGATCTCGGCCGACGCGGTGCCGATCGCCGCCCGCGCCTCGTTCAGCGCATCGCGGCGGATCTCGTCCCGTTCGGCCTCAGAAGTAGCCCCTGCCAACCGCGAGGTCGCCCGCGCCCGCGCCTGATCGGTTTGCGCCCGCGCGGTCCGCACGATCTGCGCCACATTCTCCATCCCCGGCGGCAGGTCGGTCGAAATCGCGTCCAGCTCGTCGGCAAAGGCTTCCAGAGCGTCAGACAGACACGCCAGATAGCGGTCCGCATCGGCAAGGTTCTGCGCGCAGGCATCCGCCGCGATCTCAAGCGTGGCCGCTAAGGTCTGCACCAGCACCAGAACCTCGCGGGCACCGTCCACCGCCGCGCCGCCGGAACCAAAGCCGATGCGGATGTCGTCGGTCGCATTGGGCGGCAGGCTCTCGATCGACCGGGTCAGCGGCACGGCGTCACTCTGCGCCTGTCCCTCCACGACCAGGTTCCCGGTCCCCAGCGTGATATCGTAGTTCCCAAGCCCGGTGCCGACCGGCGCACTGCCGGAAATCGCATAGGGTGAGCCGTCGGGCGCGGCCCCCTCTTCCGCGCCCGCGCTGGTCAGCGTCAGACTGCTGACCACATCCGACAGCAACAGGCCCGTCGCGGTGAATTCCGTACCGTCGAAGGTGAACAGCTCCCCGAACAGCTTGCTCTGGTTCTGCGGCGTGATCGTCAGTGGTGCCGTTGTGACGCTCAAGGCCCCCTCGGCAAACGACACATCGTAGTTCTCAAGCCCGGTGCCGACGGCATCGCTGCCGGTGATGGCATAGGGCGCACCGGCCACATCCGCCGTGTTCACCGCCCCCGCACTGGTCAGCGTCAGACTGCTGACCGCATCCGAAAACAGCAGGCCCGTCGCGACGAACTCGGTGCCGTCAAAGGTGAACAGTTCGCCATAGGTCTTGCTCTGATCGTCCGGCGTCACCAGAAGCGGCGCGGGCGTCACATCCATCGACCCGTCGTCGATTACCAGAGCGTAGTTACCGATCCCGACCCCCTCGGCCACCGTGCCGGTGATGGCATAGGGCGCACCGGCCACACCCGCCGTATCCACCGCCCCGGCGCTGGACAGGTCCATCCGCGTGAGGGCGTCGTCGAACAGCAGATCCGGCGCGGTGAACTCTGTGCCGTCAAAGGTGAACGCCGTGCCGTAGACCTTGCTCTGGTCGTCGATGGTCACGGTCCGCAGCAGCGGCGTGACACTCAGGACCCCCTCGGCGAATGTCACATCGTAGTTCTCAAGCCCGGTGCCGACGGCATCGCTGCCGGTGATGGCATAGGGCGCACCGGCCACATCCGCCGTCTCGACAGCCCCCGCGCTGGTCAGCGCCACGCCGGTCACCTCGTCGGCATAGAACAGTTCAGACGTTGTGAATTCGGTCCCGTCAAAAGTGAACGCCGTGCCGTAGACCTTGCTCTGGTCGTCCGGCGTCACCAGCAGCGGTGCCGGGGTAATCTCGGCCGCGGCGCTTGCGGCAACGCTGCGGTAGCCTTGTCCCAGATCGCTGGTCAGCGGCCCCGGTGTCACGCTCACGCGCTGCGTGCCCACCGTGACGGCGGAAAACACCGGCGCATCAAAGGCACCCGACGTGACAAGCGAATCGCCTTCGGGACCAAAGACATACAGATCAGGCCCACCGAACACCGTGCCGGTCACAGTTATCGACTCGGCGGTGCCATAGACCAGCGTGACCGGATCGGGTTCGGCAAACACCACCGGATCGATGGAATAAAGAGCCGGGTCATTGGCGCTGTCGCCGGGCGCCCAGACGGTCGCAAAATCCCAGCCTTCGATCCGCGCCACCGCAAGGAAGGCGTCGGTATCGCGCAGGATCGCTGTGGCCAGACCGGTGCCGTAAGCGGCAAAGCCGCTGTCCGCCTGCCCCGTCCGGTCCAGATCCCAGAAGCCGCCAGTGACCGTCGTGGTCGGTACCAGCGTTTCGGCGGCACGATCGCCGTTCACGCCGATCAGACCGCCGGTGATGGCCTCTCCTGCGCCCTCCGAAAGGATCTCGGGTATGGCAAAGACCTGTCCGATTTCGCCGCCCGAGGTGGCGCCGACAAAGCCACCCAGCACCTGTTGGCTGTCAGAGCTTCCGCTGACCTGCGCCCCGGCGGCATAGCTGTCATTGATGCTGCTGTCCAGATTGCCGCCGGTATGGCCGCCCATCACCATCCGTATGAGATCTGCCGTTCCAACGACCCCGCCACGGGCCGCGGTACGCGCCATATCGCCTTCGTTGCGCCCGGCAAAGCCGCCAATGAACATGTCGCTGGCGAAACCCACGCTGTCCGCGCCGGTCTCGGTGAACACCACCGGGCCTTCGGAAAAGGCATCGAAGATCAAGCCTTCGGTGAACCCGGCAAAGCCGCCCAGCCGCATCTCTTCGCCCGTCGGGGCCAGCAGGTTTACCGGCCCGCTGGCGCCCGATTGCGTGATCGCGCCAACGCTTGCGATGGAATCGGTGACCAGAAGCTGCGCTCCGACAAAGCCGCCGACCTCCATTGCCGCGCCGTTGCTGGTGACCGCAACGCTGCCGGTGGCAAAGCCCTGGGTCACGGGCGAATCGTTCTGACCGATCAGACCGCCCACCCGCCCCGGCTGCCCGTCGGAGCTGAACGCCGTCGTTTCGACAGTAATGGCACCACTTGCCGACACATCGCTGACCGACGCCCGCCCGACGGTGTTGTCCGACACGCCGATCAACCCGCCGACAACAGGCGTTCCGTCGGTGTCCACTCGGATGGCGCCAGAGGCGGTCGACTCTGATACCGCGTCCTGATTGTAGCCGATCAACCCGCCGACAGACACAGGATCACGTCCGGGCAGCGTCATGGCGATGTCGATGTCCGCCGTGGCCGCGGTCACGCCGTCCCCGCCAGCCTGCCCGACGGCGCCGCCGACCCGGGTGATCCCCGTGCCACTGACCCCGATATTTCCCGTGGCGGTCACGTCCGTTACCGTGCCGCGGCTGCTGCCGACGATGCCGCCGATGGCGCGTTCAAAGGTGCCTGTCTCTTATACACATCT
>JAGXGV010000052.1 GCA_024636635.1 Puniceibacterium sp. | reverse complement strand
CGACGACATCGGTCTCGGTCTCGAGGCCCTTGTTCTCTTCGACGGTGATGACACCCTCGTTGCCGACCTTCTGCATCGCATCGGCGATCTGACGGCCGATTTCCGCTTCGCCGTTGGCCGAGATCGTGCCGACCTGAGCGACTTCAGCGGAGTCGTTCACGGGACGGGCTGCGGCCTTGATCGCCTCGACAACCTTGGACGTGGCAAGGTCGATGCCGCGCTTGAGGTCCATCGGGTTCATGCCGGCGGCAACCGATTTCATGCCTTCCCTGACGATGGCCTGGGCCAGAACCGTCGCGGTGGTGGTGCCGTCGCCGGCCTCGTCATTGGTGCGGGAAGCGACTTCCTTCACCATCTGTGCGCCCATGTTCTCGAACTTGTCTTCCAGTTCGATTTCCTTGGCGACAGAGACACCGTCCTTGGTGATGCGGGGTGAGCCGAACGACTTGTCCAGAACCACGTTGCGGCCTTTCGGGCCGAGCGTCACCTTGACAGCATCCGCAAGGATGTTGACGCCGCGCAGCATGCGGGTACGGGCGTCAGTGCCGAATTTTACGTCTTTCGAAGACATTTGGATTTCTCCTGTTAATCAGTGGATGGAATCAGAGGGGCCGGTTCAGGCTGCCTTGGCAGCCGCGTCGTCCTCGATGATCCCCAGAATGTCGGATTCTTTCATGATCAGCAGCTCTTCGCCGTTGACCGTGACTTCGGTGCCCGACCATTTGCCGAACAGGATCTTGTCGCCGGTCGAAACGGCCATCTCGATCAGTTCGCCGCTATCCTTGCGGGCGCCTTCGCCACAAGAAACGACGATACCCTCAGCGGGCTTTTCCTTGGCACTGTCGGGGATGATCAGACCACCCTTGGTCTTGTCTTCACCTTCGATACGACGAACCAGCACGCGGTCATGGAGCGGTTTAAATGTCATCTTCGAGTCTCCTTAGCTCAAAGTATCCTCATGGCCCCCCGTCCTCGGGCAGGCCGTTGGCACTCACGTCAGTCGAGTGCTAACGGCGCATAGGTATGGAGAGACGGCGCACCTGTCAACACGGGAATTTGCAAAAATCTGCGGTGCCACCGCTTGAAATTCCGGGCAGTCCGAACGTCCGTTCCGCAGGTCCGTTCCGGTGGAGGTCCGGTTGGGGCCGGAACGCCCGCGCAGCCGGCCGCTTGGCGCCTCAGGGCCCGGCCCCCAGCTTCTCCGGGTTTCAAATATCCCGGGGGAGTCGCCCGGCACGGGCGACGGGGGCAGCGCCCCCAGTGCGGCGCGGTGCGCGCCCGGTGCGGCGCCGCTCACTCTTCCCAGGAATGGGCCCAGTGCACCAGCCCGGCCCGCCCCTCTTCGGTCAGGGTATAGACGCCCTTTTGCACACGCACGAACCAGCCGTAGTGGTTTCCCGCCATGATGCGCGTCGCAGGTGCCACGCCCACGGCCCGCGCCACCACCGCGCCCCGGCTCGGCCCGTGTTCGGCCAGATAAGCGGCACAGTGCAGCGCGTCCTGCCGGTAGCCGGTGACGATGCCGTAACGGGTGGCGCCGCCGTCGTTCGGATCGCCCCGCAAGCGGTCGAATTCGCGCAGCATCCGCGCCTGTCCCTTGCGGTTGCGCCGTGGTGGCGGGGCACCGGGATCACAAAGCACCTCTGTCACACCATCCACGCGCACGGTGATGAACCCAAGGCCAAGACGGCGGCACAGGGCCACGGTGTCCTTCAGGGTCCGTTTCGCCTGCGCGCCTGCGGGCCGGGGTACCGCGATATAAACCAGATCACTCAGCGCCAGCCGTGCCACCGCCTGATGGAACAGCGTCAGGCTGATGCGCAGCTTCAGCTCCACGATCAGCGGCTCTTCGTCTGCGCGCCGCGCGACAAGATCCGCCTTGCCGACCTCGCCCTTCACCTCGTAGCCCTGCCGTTGCAGCATTGCCTTGACCGGGCCGTAAAGTTCGCTTTCCCGCTTCATCCCGCACATCCTTGTCCGCCCGCTTGCCGCTGGCAAGCGCAGGCCCTAGGTATTCCCTGCATCAGACCGGAGAACCGCCATGCGCCTGTTCGCTTCCCTTTTCCTCTGCATTGGACTTGCGGGCACCGCAACCGCGCAATGTGCCGGGCAGGATCTGCGCCAGACCCTGACGGACGCCGAGCGCGCCGAGGTTGACGCCGTCGTCTCAGCGACGCCCTATCCGGTCGGAAACCGCTGGCGCGCGGAACGGGGCGGGCAGGTGATCGACCTGATCGGCACCGTGCATCTGGACGATCCGCGGCTTGACGGCCCGGCGGCACGGATCGAACCGCTGATCGGGGATGCCGCGCTGGTCCTGCTGGAAATGTCCGCAGCGGATCAGGCCGAGATGACCGCCGCGCTGACCGCCCGGCCCGACATGCTGCTGCTGACCGACACCACCCTGCCCGAGCTGATGGACGAGGCCGCCTGGCAGACACTGGCCGATGCCGCCAGCGCCCGGGGTGTTCCAGCGTTCATGGCAGCCAAGTTCCAGCCCTGGTACCTGTCGATGCTGCTGTCGCTTCCGCCCTGCGCCACGGCGACGTTGCAGACGGCCCAGGGGCTTGACGGGCGGATCATGGACATGGCGCGGGCGGCCGATGTGCCAATGACGTCGCTGGAAGCCTACGACACCGTGTTCCAGCTGTTCAAGGCCGCGCCGCTGGAGGAACAGATTGCCATGATGGAAGCGGCGCTTGTCGCCCCGGACACCAGCGAGGATCTGTTTTCCACGCTGCTGGCCGGCTACTTTGACGAGGCCCTGACCGAAAGCTGGGAAGTGTCGCGCCTGCTGTCGCGGCGCCTGTCACCGCTGGACCCTGCGGAAAGCGACGCCATGTTCGCCCAATTGCAGGCCGATCTGCTGGTCAAGCGCAATGTCGACTGGATGCCCGTCATACTGGATGCGGCGCAGGCGGGCCGCGTTGTCGTGGCGGTCGGCGCCGCGCATCTTCAGGGCGAGGCCGGATTGCTCAACCTGCTCAAGTCCGAAGGGTTCGACCTGACGCGGCAGGAATTCTGAACCGGGGGGCGGCGGGGCGGCCACAACGCAACAGCCCCGCTGCCACAGCACTCAGGCGGCCAGACCACGCCCTTTCAGCAGCGCCTCGACCCCTGGCATGCGGCCGCGGAATTGCAGGTAAAGCGCCTCGGCGTCCTCAGATCCACCCGCCGACAGGATGAACTGTTCAAGCCGCGCCGCCATCCCGGGATCAAAGGCCGATCCGGCCTCTTCGAAGGCGGCAAAGGCGTCGGCGTCCATCACTTCGGACCACATGTAGCTGTAATAGCCGCTGGAATAGCCGTCGCCGGAAAACACATGCGCAAAATGCGGGGTGGCGTGGCGCATGGTGATCGCCGCCGGCATCCCGATCCGGTCAAGCACTTCGGCCTGCATCTTCATCGGATCGGCGGGCGCAGCCCCGTCGTGGAATTCCAGATCCACAAGGGCCGAGGCGATATATTCCACGGTAGAAAAGCCCATGTCGAAGTTCGCCGCCTTCAGCACCTTGTCGAGCATCTCGCGCGGCATCGCCTCTCCGGTCTCGGCATGGGTGGCGAATTCCTCAAGCACTTCGGGCACTTCGAGCCAGTGTTCGTACAACTGGCTGGGCAGTTCGACAAAATCACGCGCCACCGAGGTGCCCGCGACCGAACCAAACTCCACGTCCGACAGTATCTGGTGCAGCGCATGGCCGAATTCGTGAAACAGCGTGCGGGCATCGTCGTAGGACAGCAGTGCGGGCCGCCCCTTTGACGGTTTGGCGAAGTTGCAGACGTTGATCACAACCGGTGTCTTGACCACGGGACGTTTCGCCTGCGATTGCATCGACGAACACCAGGCACCCGAGCGTTTCGAGGACCGCGCGAAGTAGTCGCCGATGAACACGGCCAGATGTTCGCCCTTGCGCGACACCTCCCATGCGCGGCAGTCGGGATGGTACAGCGCCACGTCAAGCGGGCGGAATTCCAGCCCGAACAGCCGTGTGGCGCAGGTGAACGCCGCCTCGATCATCCTGTCGAGTTGCAGGTAGGGTTTCAGTTCGGCCTCATCCAGATCGTGTTCGGCCTTGCGCCGTTTTTCCGCGTAATAGCGCCAGTCCCAGGGCCGGAGCGGCCCGTTCACGCCGTCGCCCTGCATCATGCGTTCCATCACATCCGCATCGGCCAGCGTCTGCGCCCGCGCCGGGGTCCAGACCTGCATCAGCAGATCGCGCACCTTGTCCGGGCTGCCCGCCATCTCTGTTTCGAGCTTGTACTCCGCGAAGGAACGGTAGCCCAGCAGCGTCGCGCGTTCCTCGCGTAGCGCCAGGATTTCAGCCGCGATGCCGGTATTGTCGGTCTCTGTGCCCGATTCGCCGCGGGCCACCCAGGCGCGCCAGGCCCGTTCGCGCAGATCGCGGCGCGGCGAGAATTGCAGGAACGGCGAGATGAGCGAGCGGGACAGGGTGATGACCGGCCCGTCCTTGCCCAGATCCTCGCCCGCCGCGCGGGCGGATGCCTTCACGAAGTCCGGCAGGCCCTCAAGATCCTGTTCGGACAGCGCCATATGCCAGCCCGCCTCGTCCGCCAGCAGGTTCTGGGTGAACTGCGTGCCCAGAACGGCAAGGCGTGACTTGACCGCGGTCATACGCGCGGCCGCATCGCCGCCAAGCGCGGCACCGGCCCGCACAAAGCCGCGATGGGTCAGCATCAGCACCCGCGATTCCTCGGGCGACAGGTCAAGCGAATCGCGCCGGTCCCACAAGTCGGCCACGCGGGCAAACAGCGCCGCATTGCCCGAAATCGCCGAGGCATGGGCCGAGAGCTTTGGCGAGAACTGCCGTTGCAGATCCTGCCGGGCCGGATTGCTGTCCGCCCCCGCGACGGAAAAGAACACCGACAGGACCTTGTCGAGCGCTTCGCCCGCGCCTTCCATCGCCTCGATCGTGTTGGCAAAGGTGGCGGGTGCGGGGTTGTCGGCGATGGCGTCGATCTCGGCCAGATGCCCGGCCAGCGCCTGTTCGAAGGCGGGGGCGAAATCATCGTCGGAAATGGCGTCAAACGGGGCCAGACCGAACGGCGTGTCCCAGTCGGCAAGCAGCAAATTTGTCATGAAGAGTCTCCTTTGCCGTATAGCTAGGCCGCCCGTGGCCGCCTTGCAATCTTTGGCGCTGTGTATTCAGGGCTTGCGGCCCAAGGCTCGGGACCGCCGACCGCTCACTCGCCCAGCTTGAAGTCCAGGAACCACTTCTGGTTCAGCGCATCGATGGTTCCGTCCGCCTTCATGTCGGCAATCGCCGCATTGATCGGCGCCACGAGGTCCGAACCCTTGGGAAAGATAAAGCCGAAATCCTCGGTTCCCAGCGTCTCGCCCACGATCTTGAGCGCGCCGTCGCTGGCCGCGACATAGCCCTCCCCGGCGGTGGCATCGGTCAGCGCCAGATCGACGTCACCGGTTCGCAGCGCCTGCACCCCGACGCCGAAGGTTTCGAACAGCTTGATGCGGGGATTGGCTTCGTCCCCGTCAAGCACCTCGTAGACGCCGACGTAGAACGGCGAGGTGCCCGGCTGCGCCGCCATCAGCAGGTCCGGATCGGCGGCAAAGCCTTCGGCGTCCGAAAAACGATCTTCGTCGCCGCGCACCAGCATCACCATTTCCGAGCGCATGTAGGCATCCGAGAAATCGACCGTTTCAGCGCGATCCTCGCGGATGGTTATGCCGGTCATGCCCATGTCGAACTGGTCTTCGGCCACCGCCGGGATCATCGCGTCCCAACTGATGTTCTGGTAACTTGCCGAGAAATTCAGCCGTTCCGCGATTTTGGCCATCGCATCATATTCCCAGCCCACGGCCATGCCGGTGGTGGGGTCGATATACTGGAGCGGGGGATAGGCGTTTTCGACCGCAATGACCACTTCGCGCCCTTCGAGATCGGGCAGATGTTCCGTTGCGAAAGCCGCCGTCGCCGACATCACACCGGCCAGTGTCAAGCCGACAAGTGTCCAGCCTGTCAGTGTCCAGCCTGCCGACTTCGAGCCCAGAATGGTTTTCATCCGTCTCTCCCAAAGGTCCAGTCTGGCGACAGGCTATCGCCGCCCGTGGCCCCGAGGCAAGACCTCAGCCGCCGCAAACCGGACAGCCGGGGCGCGGTTTCAATGCAATCCTGCGGGTCTCGCCCCAGAGCGCATCATAGATCAGCATCTCACCACGCAAGGCGGCACCGGCCCCGGTCAGCAGCTTCACCGCCTCGATTGCCATCATCGCGCCCACGACCCCCGGCAGCGGCCCGAGCACGCCCGCCTCGGCGCAGGAGGGCGCGAGGCCCGCCGCCGGCGCCTGCGGAAAGATGCACTGGTAGCAGGGTGAGCCGCGCGCCGGATCGAACACCGAAAGTTGCCCTTCCCACTGGCTGAGCGCGCCCGACACCAGCGGCTTGCCAAGAGCGGCGGCCACCCGGTTGGCAAGGTAGCGGGTGTCAAAATTGTCCGTACCGTCAAGGATCACATCGTATTCACCGAACAAGTCCTCTGCGATCTCTGGATCGAGCCTGCGGTGATAGGGTTTCACTGTCACATGCGGATTTTGCGCCAGCATCGCGGCCTTGGCCGAAAACACCTTGGCCATGCCGATGTCGCGGTCGCGGTGGATCACCTGCCGTTGCAGGTTGGCATTTTCGACCAGATCGTCGTCGATCACCCCGATGGTGCCGACCCCCGCCGCCGCAAGATACTGCAAGGCGGGCGCACCAAGGCCGCCGGCGCCGATCACCAGCACGCGCCCCTGACGCAATGCCTTCTGCCCCGGGCCGCCGATCTCGCGCAGCACGATATGGCGCGCGTAGCGGTCAAGCTCTGCGTCCGAGAACCGGTCGCCCCGCACCACGGGCGCTGCCGCGGCCTCGCTTCTTGCGGCGCGGCGGCGCAGCCGGGCCAGCCCCGCCCGGTAGACCAGTCCCAGTGCGACGCCTCCCCCGAGGATCAGCCAGGGCGCCGCAGACTCTCCGGTCGCAAGGCGCACCGGGTGTCCGTCCGGCAGAACCAGATGCAGCCCCAGAACAGCGGCGAACAGCAGCCCGAGCATGACAAGCCGCGCCCGTTTCGGCGCGCCCATCAGATGCCCGATGCCCCAAAGCGCCCCGGCGATGATCAGCACCAGCAGCATCAGGCGACCCCGGCTGCGCCAAGGCCGCTGGCCCGCGCCGTACCGTCCGGCGTTGCCACGTTCCGGAAGCGGGCGGACAATACCGGCGGCACCACCCAGGCACAGCTTTCCGATATGGGTGTGTCCACCAGCACTGAAGCCACGCGGGCGGACACATTTTTCTGCGTACTCTGCATGTCAGAACCCCGACCTTTACACACCGGTTGAACCAAAGCCACCGGTGCCGCGAACGGTGTCCTCCAGCCGGTCGACTTCGACCACGTCCGGCGTTTCTATCTTCTCAATGACAAGCTGGGCGATACGCATCCCGTGATGGATGACAAAAAGCTCCTGCCCGAAATTGATGAGGATCACGCCGACTTCATCGGTATAATCCCGGTCTACAATACCGGCGAGGGTGTCGATGCCATTCCTGAGAGCAAGGCCGGAACGCGGTCCAATCCGTCCATAGGTGCCCTTTGGAACGGTTATGGCAAGCCCGGTCGGGACGACGGCACGCGCCCCAGGCATTAGGGTAATGGCGCCGTTTGCAGTGAAGTTGCCGCGCGGAGAGCCGCCTTCGTCCGTGAGGCACGCAGCAAGGTCGTAGCCGGCCGCATCGTCGGACCCGCGCACCGGCAGACTTGCCGTGGTGCAGAGCCTCCGGACTTTCAAAGCGCTATCCCAATTCGTCATGGTGCAGGCAGATCCTTTCTCCGAATGGAACCTGCACCGTATATGGGTCTTCCTGCGATGACACCAGATCCCCCTCGGGAAAGACCGCACTGGCCTTCTGGATTACCTTCGCGACTCCAGGTCGTGTTGCGTACACCGGACTTCGGGCGCGGATCGCAAGGGAGGAAGGTCACAAGGATCAAATCTCGATCACGATAATCCTGCCAGCCAGGTCACTTCGGGTCGGACACCAACAGGCAGGCCCAAGGCAGGGAATTGCATGAACAGAAGGTGCCACAAAGCCGATTCAAAGGTCCCAAACCGAACGTTCAACGCTGAAGTCGATGCCGCAGCGTAGCTTCACCATACCGGCCATTCATACATGGTGCAGAATCTTCGACGGTCCTGTGTCGTCAAGGCGGGACAAGGACGAAGCTGCCGATCACTTAACCTTGAGCAATTCACGAGAAGGCGGCGGCGGTAGCGTAACCATCTGAAATACTGTATTTTTTGGGTGCTACAGCCAAACATTCAGCTTTTGAGAGGACGACCTCCGCCATGGTCCAGTCTACGTGCCTCACGCCCCGCCTGTCACCCCTCGATGGCAAGCCGATCCTGCTTGGATTTGACGGCGCAGACATGAGTTCTGACGCGGGATTGATGCTGCTGCGCGAGATCGAGCGCAAGGCCGGTCTGGCACAGCGGCTTGCAGATTGCCTGCAAGATGAGCGTTCAGGACACGCTGTCCCGCGGCGATCAGGCGGCGGGACTTCGACCACGACCTGGACGTGCTTCCTGCATTGTGTTCGGTGATCTCTACCGCCGCCATGGTCAGCGGGCCGGGGTCGCCGTCGATGGCGGCCTTGTAGTAACTGGCCGAGGCCAACAGCATCTGCACGTCGGTCGGGGTCATAGGTTGCTCCAATGCAAAAACCCCGCGCGATGGCGGGGCCGGGTCAGATCGATGTTCGGGGGGTTAGGGCTGGGGCGTTCGCGCGATCCGGCGCAATAGTTCGTGCGTTTCACGCTGTGCTGATTTCACCTCATCCAGCGACTGGCGCAGCGCCCGAAATTCGGCGTCTGTCCGACTGGCGTTGGTTTCCAGCGCCCGAACCCGCGCCTCGATCTGCGCCGCAATACTCTGGTCTTCCGCGACGGTCTGTCGAGTTTCGGTGATCGCCGTAGCGAGATTGTCTGTCAATGATTTGAGGTTGGCGACGGTTGTGCCGCCGAACCAGACCAGCGAAATGAGCGACAGCAGCCTTCCCCAGCCGAGCGTCTTGTTGATGGTGATGCCGCGCTCGCTGTTCTCTATCATAGGGTTTTGCGATGGTCCGGTCATAAGGTGCCGTTCGTGAGTTGGTTGCATTTTCGGCATTAAAAGCTTTTTCTGGGTCACCCACTTTGCAAAGGTTCTATCGGTGCATGCTTGTTAGTCCGAGGGCTGGCGAGCCCAGGACACCGACCATACAGTCGTCGCTTATAACGTTCGGATCGTCCCGATTCGTTTCTCTTGTCATGTCGGATCCTACTTGCTGCTCTGACACCCACCGGCCAGATGGGGTTCCGCCCGGGTCGGCAGGGGAATCGCAGTTGGATTTGAGGTTCTGACTTGACCCTCTTGCTACCGGGCGCAGGATGGATTCTGCGTGGGGAAACTCATCCCACGGAGCCCGTCACCGCCATGCATATCTTTCTTTCCGCCTTCGACCACGTCCCT
>JAGXGV010000051.1 GCA_024636635.1 Puniceibacterium sp. | reverse complement strand
TGCCAATGTCAGCCCGCTCGAAAATCCGATCAATGATGCGCTGGATGTTTCGGTGGCGCTGGAGGGCCTGGGGTTTGACGTGATCCTGGGCTCTGACACGAATATGGAAGAGATGCGCGAGGGCACGGCGATCTTTGCCGAGCGCGCGCCGACGGCGGATGTGGTGTTGTTCTACTACGCCGGGCACGGGTTCCAGGTGAGCGGGCAGAACTACCTTGTGCCCGTCGATGCCGCGCTGCAATCCGTCGACGATCTGGGCGGGCAGACCGTACCGCTGACGGATGTGCTGGCGGCGATGCAGAAGTCGCAGGGGTTGAAGCTGGTGTTTCTGGACGCGTGCCGGGACAATCCCTTTGGTGTCGAGTTGCGCGCCGAAAGCGGGCTGGCGCGGGTCAGCACGGCGGCGGATTTCATGTTCGTCTATGCCACGCAGCCCGACAACGTGGCCTATGACGGGACCGGGCGGAACAGTTTCTTTACCGAGGCGGTGCTGAGCCATATCTACACGCCCGGTCAGGACATCCAGGACCTGATGATCTCTGTCCGGCGCGACGTGCTGTCGGCCACGGGCGGGCGGCAGGTACCGTGGGAGAACTCTTCGCTGACGCAGACATTTCGGTTTGACAACAGCCCGGTGACCGCGTCGGAAGAGACGATGCTGTGGCAGGTCGCGGCAAGCGAGCGGGACTCCGAGCTGATGCAGCTTTATGTCGATCGGTATCCGCAGGGCGCGCATGTGGACGATGTGGTGGCGTTTCTGCAGACGGGGACGAAGACGCGCACGCTGGGCATTCGCAACGCCGAGGCCGAGGCAGAGCGGCTGTGGCAACTGGCGCGGCGCAGCCGGATGCGGCCGCTGCTGGAATATTACCTTGAACGCTATCCGGACGGGGCGGATACCGCAGAGGCGCTGCGCCTGCTGACGCTGATCCCCCCGCAGGAGGACAGCACGCCGGGCGGTGTCTGCGAACGGCTGGCGACCCATCCACGCGATGCGACAGCGGCGCAATCGGGCGTGCCGTTCGAGCGGTTGCAGCAAAATGCGCTGACGGCGATCCAGGCCTGTGCCGCGGCTTCGGCTCAGTTTCCCGAATTGCCGCATTACACGGCGCTTTATGCCCGCGCCGTCGCGGCTTCGGGGGATATCGAGCGGGCGGTGACCTTGTACAAGAGTGCGGCGGATCGCGGCGATCTGCGGGCGATGGTGAGCCTGGCGCAGCTGACCGAAACCGGAAACGGGTTGCCGCAGGACCCGGAGGCGGCGCTGGCGTTGTATCAGCGCGCGGCGGAGGGGGGCAGCCCGGACGCGATGATCAACCTCGCGATCATCCTGTTCGAGGGGCAGATGCTGCTTAAGGACGAGGCGCGGGCGATCGAGCTCTTGCGCACTGCCGCCAAGGGCGGGTCGCCCAAGGCGGTGTTCAACCTTGGTGTGCTGGCGCAGGACGGCGTGGTCGATGCGCCCGGTGATGCGCTGACCTATTTCCGGCGGGCCGCAGATGAAGGCGAGACTGAAGGCTACCGCGCTGCGGCGATCCTGTTAGATGAAGGGCGCGGCGTGCAGAAGGACCCGGAGGAAGCGGCGAACCTGCTGTTGCGCGGTGTCGCGTCGGACCGCGGCGCGCTATTGGCGCAGTTGACTGAAGCTACGGACAGATGGTCGGGCGAGACGATCCGCGCGGTGCAGAGCCGCCTGAAGGCCGCCGGATTTTACGCAGCCAGCGTCGACGGGCTGCCGGGGCCGAATTTCACCGCGGCGCTGAGCCGCTGGCGTGATGGCGGGTTCAACGCGGATGTGCTGGTGAACTGAGGCTGCGAAGCCTGATTGACGTTGGAGGGCCGGGGATGATGCTGGCGCCACCCCCGAGAGGCGTCAGCTTGCGGATTCCATCGGCTCCGGCACGATGGTCAGGCGCTGGGTGTCGACGAAGCTGCCGGCCGAGAGGTCGGCGGCAAGTTTCGACCATTCCGGGCTGCCGTCGACCTGGTCATAAAGCGACTTCTGGGCGGTGAACAATTCCACCGGGGCATTGGTGATGGCGTCGATCCAGCCCATTTCGAACTGGTCGCCGCGCACGTTAAGCAGCCGTAATTCGACGCCGGGTGCCAGTGGATTGCCGGGACGGCTGCGCAGGATCGCAAGCTTGGTCATCTCGACCGAGACGTCGCGCAGGCCGTGCTGCGCGATCAACACCTTTTCGCGGAAGGCGGGCCAGCCGAAGCTGAGCCGCACGGTCAGCAGCGCGCCAATCTCTTTCGCGGCGTCGGGCGCGCCCGAACCATAGGCCTCGTCGAAGGCGGTATTGGCGATGTCTTCCTCGTACTTCCAGTGGGCCATGGCGGAGAGCGGGCGGGCCATCATCCATAGACCTTCGCCAACGGACAGGTAGTTGATCGAGGGCTCTACCCGGAAGGCGGTCTCGCATTTCTGGCAGGTGTGCGACTGGATCGTGCCTGCGAGGATGGCCTCGGTCAGGTCGATGCGTCGGTCGCCGTTCACGCTGGAGAATACCTCCATCTCGGCGAGGGTGCCGCAGTTGGGGCAGGGGGCTTGTTCGATGGTAAACAGGGACATCCGTAGGGTCCTTTCGTTTGGCTGCTATGGCAGGGGCGTTCAGAGTTTGCTGAGCCACTTCTGCGCCGGGTGGGAGGGCTTGAGTTTCTTGGTGTGATAGGCCGCGTACAGTTCGGAGAACCATTCGCCAGGCGCGCGGAACTGGTAGCCCGTGACGCCCTTGCGGCGGGC
Organism: Puniceibacterium sp.; assembly: GCA_024636635.1. Lineage (GTDB taxonomy): Bacteria > Pseudomonadota > Alphaproteobacteria > Rhodobacterales > Rhodobacteraceae > Puniceibacterium. The sequence goes on along the minus strand of JAGXGV010000051.1, from coordinate 3,668 downwards.
TGACAGGTCGTAGGAGACCCAGTGGTTGGGGTAGGCCTCGTGGATCATCCGGCCGGATTTCGACATATGACGCGCGTTCGAGTTGGTGGCGCTGTCCCAGATGTCTTTGGTGGTGCGTACCGCGGCCAGCCAGTCGAGGAAATTGTCGCGCCGGGTTTCCCATTCGGTCTGGCTGACGCCGTCGGGCGGTGGCGGCAGGTCGGGATTGCCGCCCGCCATCCTGCGTTCGATGAAATGGGCGTCGAAATCGAACTCGTTCGCGACTTCGCCGCTGATCTGCGAGGTGTCGCTGCCGTGTTCGCGCCAGCCACCGAATTCGGCGCCCGAGCCGTTCGAGTGCATGAAGCCCTTTCTGTCGTCGACGGCATGACCGATTTCATGCAGCGTCGTCCATTTGCCGTAGGTCGGGTTGGGCACTTCTGTATCGGGCACGGGTTTGCATTCGTCGTCGATGACGTCGAGCTGGGCGGGGTCGCCCAGGGCGTTGCCGCCCAGATTGAAATCGTTGAAGCAGGCCATGACCACGGCGCCGTTGGTGGATTCGTAATAGGACCCCGTTTCGTCTTCGATCCGGTCGAAGCGGGCGAGGCTGGGGTTCAGCTTGGTGTCTGTTTCGGGAACCGAGGCGAGCATCTCGTAATAGGCCTTGAGGTTCGGCACAGGGGCATCGAGCGTCGGACCGGTCTTGGCTCCGCTTCCGTCTTCGGTGCGCGTTGCCTTTTCGGTGAACAGCTTGACGTCCATGTTGAAGCGGACCGACAGCAGGGCGGACATGACCTTTTGCGAGGCGTTGTCCGGCAGGCTGGCCACCATCGCATCAAGCTGGCGCTGACCGTCGGGCAGGGCGATCAGGGCGCGGATGTCCGCCTCGCTCAGATCGCCGTTTGCGGCGGCCACGGTGGCCAGTTTCGCCGCGGCAAGCAGTGCTTCGGCAGCCGAGAGCGATCCGTTGGCCTTGATCTGGTCGAAGTTGACGGAATGCTCCTTGGCCTTGGTCAGGTGCTCTGCGATCTTCGGGCCGGTCTTTGCCTTGTCGGGGTAATCGGTCTTGGCAAGATCGGTCGCGGCCTTTTGCGTATCAGTAAGACGGATGCGGAACGCGTCTTCGGCGTCGGCGAGCTTGCGCGCGGCGTCGACCTTGGCTTCGCCTTCGACTAGCAGGGCGAGAGCGGTGTCTTCACCGGCCAGCGCTGCCTTGCGGGCGTCTTCGGCCAGTTTGGCCACGGCGGCGAGCTTGTCCTTGATATAGGCGGCCTGCTGATGCGTCGCGTCCAGCCCGGAGACGATCTGCGTCAGGGCGTCGGCACGGGTGTAGATCTGATCGACGGTCTGCGCCAGCCGGAAGGCGAAGGTGGCGGTATCGGCACCGCGGCTGAGGGCGGCGCGGGCGTTCGATTGGTCACCGTCCTTGATCGCGGCCTCGGCGGTTTCGATCGACTTGGCCAGCGTCTGGATTGGCGCGTCGATCTGCGCCGCGCGCTTGTGACCTTCCAGCGTCTTGTGGCTGGCCTTGACGTCGGCCAGCAGTTTGGACAAGTCGCCTGTGGGTGCATCCTTGAGCAGGGCGGCGAAGGGGGCGGCCTTTTCCGATTCGGTCACCGCATCGGTGCAGCGCTGCGGCACCATTTCGAGGCGCGAGGTGGCGGCGGCATATTTCAGCTCGCTTGCCTGATTGATGCAGGCGTCGCGGAAGGCCTCGATCGCCTTGATGTCGGCCTCTACATACTCTGCGAGGTGATGCTTTTTCAGCTGTTCTATGGCCGTGTTCGCGGCGATCAGTGCCGCCTCGAATTCCTCGTATGCGGTACACAGGGCAAGCAGGGGCGCTATGCGGCCGGGCATCGGTTTCATGATGAGGGTGGCGTTGTAGTAATCGCGGCGGGATTCTTCGTCTGCGGCCTGTTCGATATCGGCCTTGATCAGCGGATATTCGGCGTCGGCACCGGGATTAAGCGCGGTCGTCAGCTTGTTGTATTCGGTCATCGCCACTTGTTTGATCGCTGCGTAATCGTTCTTTTGCTGGACGATCTTCGCGGCGGCGGTGATCTCGTGGTAGATGTTGGCGGACAGGCTGTCGGCAAGCTTGTGGCTGTGTTCCTCGAGCTTTTGTTTGGCCAGCGCGATCTTGGTCATCACCGTGGCGCGTTCTGCCGCGACCACCGGGTCGGCGATCAACGGCAGCCGGTCGGTGCCCCAGGCCTTGAGATTCAACGCAACGGCGTTGTAATCGGTCATGTATAGATCCGAGATGGTCTTGAGATCGGCGCGCCCGTTCACCACGAAGTCGCGCGACGCCTTGATCGCGGCATAGTCGGGCGGCGACTTGCCGGCGTCGGTATCGATGGCCGCAAGGCGCGCCTCGTGGGCGGGGATCTTGAGTGCGACACCGTGGTAGGTCTTGCTGGCATCCAGAGCGGTCTTTGCCTCGGCCTTTTGACCGGCGATCCAGGTGTCGGAGGTGTTGGTGATCTTGAGGTCGAGCGCGCCGAGAATCTGGGTCGCCTGGGCGGCGTTGAAGTTCTTCTTGTCCTTTTCGACCATGTCGCTAACGCGTTGCATGTCGGCCATCAGAACGCCGCTGTCCACGTAAGCCGGGATCGACTGGATGCGCAGGGCAAGGCGGGCGCGCTCGGTCTGGAAGACGATCAGCGCGTCGGCCATGTCATCCTTTTCGGCCTGCGAGGTGCCCTTACGGAACAGGCCGCCCGACTTGAAATGTTTCTTCAAGAATTTCTGGCTGGCGGGGGAAAGATCGGCAAAGGGCATGTTTCAATGTTCCGTATCAGTGAGTGAGGTCCGAAAAGGCGGAATTATTTCGCGAGCACGTTTGCGATGGCTTGCAGGGATTGGGTCGCGGTGGCGGTCACGGCGATGTTCACGAACCCGTTGTCTGCATCGACCTCTTTAAAGAAATCGTCCTGCAGTGCGGCCTGAAATTCGCGGATCTTGGCATTGGCGTCGCCCTTCAGCCTGGTCCGGTCGGGCCCTTCTGCGGTGCCGGTGATCTGGTCGAGCAGGTCTTCGAGCTGGTCGTCGAACACTTGAAGGCGCTTGTTCAGCCCGGTTGCCTCTGCTGCAACGGGGGCCAGTTCGGGATCGCCTGCGCAGACGTCGATGATAGCTTTTTGCAGCTTCTCCATCTCGGCCTGCATCTTGCGGCGGGTGTTGGACCAAAGCACACGGGATTTCTGGAACGGCACCACATCCTTGGGCACTTCGTCCTGCTGGTTGCTTGCTGCGGCTGCGGCGGCTTCGTCCAGGCGTGGCTTGAGCTTGCCCGCGATGGTCAACGCGGCCGCGTGGTCGCCAGCTTCGGCCTTTTCGAGCGCCATGGCCCAGGCCGCTTCAAGCTGGCTGCGGTTGGCGGGGTTGTTGCCGAGTGCCTTGGTGTAGAGCGCTTCCAGCGGACCCTGGACCGCCTCCCATTTCTTGCGGTCGGGGTTGGCAGCCTCGGGGGCCTGTGCGTCAGAGTTGCCACTGGCCGGACCCGCGACCAGCAGCGGTTTGAGCTTGGCCGCGACACCCACGGCGGTCTTGTGATCTCCGTTCCCGGCGGCTGCTTCGGCCGCCGCCCAAGCCTTGACGATCTGTGCGGCCCGTGGGTCGGAGGAGCCGTCAAATTTCGCGGCGAGCGGTGCCAGCGCAGCAGCGACCTTGCCCCACAGAGC
>JAGXGV010000050.1 GCA_024636635.1 Puniceibacterium sp. | reverse complement strand
ATGCAGGCGGGGGCATCGGTCAAGGGCGAGTTCGAAAAGCGTCTGAAGGCGGTGATCGACGAGGTGCAGTCGTCCGATACGCCGATCATCCTGTTCATCGACGAGGCGCATACGCTGATCGGGGCAGGGGGGGCGGCGGGCACCGGCGATGCGGCGAACCTGCTGAAACCGGCGCTGGCGCGGGGCGAATTGCGCACCATCGCCGCGACCACATGGGCGGAATACAAGCAGCACATCGAACCCGATCCGGCCCTGACCCGGCGGTTTCAGGTGGTCAAGGTCGACGAACCGGACGAGGCCAAGGCGATCCTGATGTGCCGTGGCGTGGCAGGTGTGCTGGAGAAACACCACAAGGTCGAACTGCTGGACGAGGCGATCGAGGCGGCGGTCAAGCTGTCGCACCGCTATATCCCCAGCCGACAACTGCCCGACAAGGCGATCAGCCTGCTGGACACCGCCTGTGCGCGGGTCGCTGTCAGCCAGCACGCCACCCCCGCCGAGGTCGAGGATATTCAGCGGCGGCTGGACGCGCTGACCATCGAACAGGGGATCATTTTGCGCGAAGAGGCCATCGGGATCGAAGTGGCCGACCGCCGCGCCACCGTCGAGGCCGGGCTGGCCGAGGCGTCGGCGGCGATGGACGCGGCGACGGTGCGCTGGGAGGCGGAAAAGACGTTGGTGGCGGATATTCTGGATCTGCGGGCACAGTTGCGCAGACTTGGGGCGGCGGTGGACGAAACCGGCGATCTGGGTGATGCCGAACCGGAACCGGCAGAGGCGCAGGCTGAAACCGAAGGCGCGCCGGTGATGGAGGTGACCGAGGATGCACCGTTTGACCGGGACGCGACGCTTGCCCGGCTCAAGGCGCAGATGGCGGAACTTGCGACGGCGCAGGGCGAGACTCCGTTGATCCTGCCGTCCGTCGACCGGCTGGCAGTGGGGTCGGTTGTGCAGGACTGGACCGGGATTCCCATGGGCCGGATGCTGGCAAGCCAGACGGAACGCGCACTGACACTGGCTGAAACGCTGGCGCAGCGCGTCGTCGGGCAGGATCACGCGATGGAGATGATCGCCAACCGCATCCAGACCTCTGCCGCCGGGCTGAAACCGCCCGAAAAACCTGTGGGCGTGTTCCTGTTGTGCGGGCCGTCCGGCGTGGGCAAGACGGAAACCGCGCTGGCGCTGGCCGAACTGATGTTCGGCGGCGAGGATAACCTGATTTCCATCAACATGAGCGAGTTTCAGGAGGCACATACCGTTTCGACGCTGAAAGGTGCGCCGCCGGGTTATGTCGGTTATGGCAAGGGCGGGATTTTGACCGAAGCGGTGCGGCGTCGGCCCTATTCCGTCGTGCTGCTGGACGAGGTGGAAAAGGCGCATCCCGATGTGCACGAAATCTTCTTTCAGGTGTTCGACAAGGGCATGATGGATGACAGCGAAGGGCGGCGCATCGACTTCAAGAACACGCTGATCCTGCTTACCTCGAATGTCGGGTCGGACGAGATCATGGCGATGACGCAGGACGGCAAGGCCGAGGCCGATACCGACGATCTGACCGCCGCCCTGCGCAAGCCGCTGCTGGATGTGTTTCCCGCCGCGCTGCTGGGGCGGGTGGTGACGATTCCGTATTATCCGCTGTCCGATTCGATGATCGAGGCGATTGCGGGCCACAAGCTGCGGTCGCTGGCGAAGCGGCTGGGCGAGGGGTACGGCGCCGAGCTGGTCATCGGCGAGGGTGCGATGCAGGTGATCAAGGACCGCTGCACCGAGATCGAAAGCGGCGGGCGGATGATCGACGCGATCCTTACCAACACGCTGATGCCCGAACTGAGCCGCCGCATTCTGACCTGGCGGCTTGAAGGGCGCGATCTGACCCGGGTGACGGTGACCGGCGGGCCGGACGGGTTCGGCTATGATTTCGGGTGAGGGCAGATGAAGGTCTTCAACCGGCCCGGTTATGTCCACCAGCACACCATCGGCATGGATGTAGCCGGGCGCGAGTTCTTTGCCTTCGTGATCCGGGGCACCTTTGCCTTTCCGGATCGAGCGGGCGCAGTTGCGGCCCGTGCGCCAGTGCAGGCGCCGCTGGTCCGTGCGGACGAGGCGACCGGCACACCCGGTTTTTCCGCCACAAGGTGGGAGACGGATTTTGCCTTTCGCAAGCACAAATGTGATGTGGTGCTGCAAGGGGCGGCCTATTCGCCCGGCGGGCGGCGGGTGTCGCGGGTGCAGGTCGGGTTGCGGGTCGGCGGCTGGCAGAAGACCTTTCATGTCGTTGGGCACCGCGAATGGCGGGTGGTCGGACCGCAGGTGCTGGCTACCGATCCCTATCCGTTCGCCCGCCAGCCGTTCGGCTATGACACCGCGTTCGGCGGCGTGGACCGGCTGAACCCCGACGATCCCAAGCCACCCGCCTATCTGGACAATCCGCACGGGCGCGGCTTTGCCAGCTTTCGCAATCAGTCCAAACTGACCGGCCAGCCGCTGCCCAATACCGAAGAGGTGGGGCGGCCCGTGTCCTCGCCCTATGAGGACTATCCGCCGATGGCCTTTGGTCCGGTCTGGCGCGGGCGGCCTGATCGCATCCGCCATGGCGGCACCTATGATCAGGACTGGCAGGACGCTGTGTTTCCGTTCCTGCCTGCGGATTTCAATGAGGCATATTACCAGCAGGTCGGGACCGATCAGCAGATCGACAAGCCGCAGCGGTCGCAAGAGGTGGTGATCCTGAACCTGACCCCGTCGGGGCGCGAGGCCTTCCGCCTGCCCGATCCGGTGGTGCCGCTGCGTCTGTTCCGGGGCTGGGAATGTGCGTTTGAGGGCGTGCTTTACCCCGACACGCTGCTGTTGGACACCGAGGCGCGGCGGCTGTCGATGGTCTGGCGGGTGCAGGTGCCGATGCGCCGCCTGATCACTGAATTCACCGAAGCCTGGATCGGTCGGCCCCGGCGCGGGCAGATGCGCGCCAGGGCAGTGGGCAAACCCTACCGCGATCTGGGCGACAGCGGGGTCCGTATGCCCGAACAAGCGAAGCCCCGGGCATGAGCACGGGGGTCAACATCTTGTCGGCGGGCATGGTGACCCCGGTCGGGCTGAACGCGGCGGCGAGTTGCGCGGCGATGCGCGGATCGCTGGACGGCATTTCCGAGACGCAGTTTGTGGTGCCCGGCGGCGACTGGCTGCTGGGGGCGCCGGTGCCGTTGCCGCGCGACTGGCTGGGCGAAAAGCGGATGGCGCATCTGGCGGCGGGCGCGATTGTCGATGCGCTGGAGGGGCAGGCAGAGGCGCGCGGCGACCTGCAGGTCGTGCTGTGCCTGGCCGAAACCGACCGTCCGGGCCGGCCGATGCGCGACACCGACCAGTTCGGTGCGCGGGTGCTAGAGTTTTCCGGCCTGCCTGCGCGCACGAAACTGCATGTGGTGACACATGGGCGGCCGTCGGGGATCGTCGCGCTGGAACGCGTGCGGCGGATGTTTGCGCAAGGAGAGGCGGCGCATGTGCTGATCGTGGGGGTGGACAGCCTGCTGACCGGGCCGACTGTCGCGCATTACCTGCGCCGACAGCGCCTGCTGACGGCGGACAATGCCAATGGCTTTATCCCTGGAGAGGCGGCGGCGGCGATCCTGTGCGCCGCCGGGCCGCCGCGGCATTTTGCGCTGACCGGGCTGGGGCTGGCCCGCGAAGAGGCGTATATCTACAACCCCGACGACAGGCCGCTGCGCGGTGACGGCCTGACACAGGCCTGCCGCGACGCGCTGGAGATGGCCGGAGTCCGCTATGGCGCAATCGATTACCGCGTTACGGATCTTTCGGGTGAGGCATATTTCTTCAAGCAGGCGGCGTTGGCCATGCAGCGTCTGCTGCGCGAACACCGCGACGTGCAGGATCTTTGGACCCCGGCGGACTCGGTCGGCAATGTCGGCGCGGCGTTTGTGCCGCTGATGGTGGGCTGGGCGCTGACGGCCTATGAAAAGGGCTACAACCCCGGCAATCCGCTGATCATCGAAACCTCTGGCAACGATGGCGGCTGCGGGGCGGCGGTGTTCCGTTCTGCGGACCGAAGGGCAGCGGCATGACGGTGTTTGCCAATGCGCTGGAAGTGTCGTGCAAGGCACAGGCCAACCAGATCATCGCGGCGTTTCCCGGTGTCTGCATGGCCCCGCCAGAGGCGCCGCCGACCCCGCCGGGCATACCGATCCCCTATCCGAATTTCGGAATGGACGGCGACACCGACAAGGGCACGGGAACGGTCAAGATCGGCGGCAAGACGATCAACCAGAAGAACGTGTCCTATTTCACCAAGACCACCGGAGACGAGGCCGGGACGGCGGCGAAAAAGGGCGTGGTCAGTTCAAAGAACACCGGCAAGAGCCATTCTCAGGCGTTTTCGATGAACGTCAAGGCCGAGGGCAAGAACGTCACGCGGTTCTCGGACATCTCGACCAACAACCACGGATCCGCGCCGAATGTTCTGCCGATGCCCAAGGTCGGACAGGCCGGTGCGGGTGGTGGTGGCGACAAGTGCCAGCTTTCCTTTTACAGTCCCAACACGTGTCCCGACGGCGAGACGCCGCACCACCTGATCGGGGATGCTCAGTTCCGTCCCCCGGGTACCCGGCAGGTGGCTAAAAAAAGCGGCACCGGGACGACAAAAAAGCCGCATGACTATTATCCGGGCTGCGACAAGCTTTCTCATGCCAAAGGTCTGTGCATCTGTCTTCAGGGCACGGTAAAATCGACGATGGTTCCCGACGAGGAGATCGAGAACCTGGGTCTGGATCCCTCGGTTACAAATTTGACCAACACGAAGACACCTGAGCGGCGGCTGAACCAGCAGATCCTGAACGATACCCGCGAGAACGTTGGCCGCACCAGGACCATGTTTCCCGACTGGCCGGGCGCGTCGCCCTATGCCAATACCCTGGGGGAGCACGGGCGTTTCCACGAGCAGTACGACAACATTATCGGCGCGCTGGGGGCGGGCAACACTCCGGCCAACACCACCACGGTCGAGGAATCTGCCAAGACTGCCGCAGCGGTGGCGGCGGCCCAGCATGGCTGCGATCCCAAGGCGATGGAGGATCAGATCATCAAGCATTACGAAGACATGGACATCCCGCGCGACACGGTCATCCGGTCCGGCATCGAAAATTCGTCCGATGCCAGCACCCAACCCGCTCTGGTCGTGCTTATGGGGGTTCGGTGATGGCGGTTTATGCTGGACTGGACCCGGAAGCGCCGCCGCTGGCATATCTTGACGGAGTGTCGCTGGGCGCGGACGAGGCGCTGGTGATCGCTGCGATCTGGGGGCTTGAGGATGTACCGGACCGACCGACACGGCTGCTGCACGTTCAGGCCGAAGGGGTGTCCTATCTCGACTATCCGTCGAATATCACCTCGCTGGCGGTGCTGGCCGGTCCCACCGGTCAGCGGGTTTATGCACTGACCAAACAGAACGACATCGTACAGGTGTTTCCGCGCCTTGGCGAGGCGGTGAGAGCGGGGCGGCAGGGCGGCGGGCGGCTTTTACGGCTTCATTCCGATGGGGAGACGCTGTTCGCTTTCGGCATGAACGGGCAGGTCCTGCGCCTGACCGCTGACGGAGAGCCGGGTCTTTTCGACGAGGGACTTTACCATGCCGAGCGCAGCCCCCATGCGCTGCAACTTCGGGACATGGCTGGATCCGGTGCCTGGGGGCATGTCGTCATCGACGCGATGGGCCGGGTGTTCGAGCGCTCTGCCGCGGCATGGAAGGTGGTTGACCTTCCTGTCGGCGTGGCCCTGGAACAGGTGATCGCTGCGGCGCGACCGGGGCATTTCTGGATCTGCGGTGATCGCGGGTTGCTATTCGGATATGGCGAAGACGAAATGACCCTGATCGAAACCGGAGTGACGACGGGGTTCTGGGGTATGGCCGTCTTTGGCGGACAGGTCTGGCTGGCGACCTTTGACGGCCTCTACGGGCTGGACCTTGCCACGGGGAACTTCGCTCCGCTGGACCTCGGGATCGACCTTGCACCGATTTGTTTCCGGCTCGATGCCTCCGCCAAGGGCCTTCTGTCAGTTGGGCCGCGCGATATTTGCATGTTTGACGGCGACCGCTGGCGCCGTGTCCGTGTGCCGTCAAACGACCGCAGCTAGAGCGTTTCGGCGGAAACGTGAATCATCGGATTTCCAAAGGGCCTTGTTTGTGATTCATCCTCTCTTGGAGGATGGATCAATGTCAGCACCTTTGCCGAGTGCGCTTCGTGCGCGGTTTCAGCAGTATATTGAGGAGGGTTTGAGTGGGCGCGCGGCGGCGGCACGGCTGAAGCT
>JAGXGV010000007.1 GCA_024636635.1 Puniceibacterium sp. | reverse complement strand
CGTCCAGCACCAGCACCTTGCCGAAGCGGGCCAGTGTCTCGGGCGGCAGGGTTGCCAGTTCCTCGCCGCGGCTGAGAAGGCAGGCGTTCGCGGGATCGATCTTGTAAGCCAGCTTCTTCAGCGCACCATCGGTCACGAAGGGAGAGATGACCCCCAAGTTGCGGCCGATTATCGGCCGCCAGACCTGATCCGTCAGCCCGTTCACCGCAAAACTGATCTTGCGGATATTCTCGGGATGTTCCCATTTGGCGCGTGCGAGGTCCTTTGCGAGCGATCTGACCATGGTGACCACATGCTTCGGCGTCGGACGGCCGGAGGCAAGGGTGGGCAAGGCGCGGACGAGGTCGACAAGCGGGGCGTTCTGATCCAGAATCTCGTCTGTCGCGGTGCCGTCGAGCGACAGAGAAAGATCCCAGGACGCATCGGTCGTCAGATTGCGTGACAGGAGCGCCAGTCGCAGGCGCGGCTTCCCGATGCCACCAATCGGCGTGAATCGCAGGAGCCAAAGTTTGGGGTGAAAGGCACCGCCGCGGGGGGCAGTGACCTCGGTCACGGTGTCTTCGAGAAGGGCGGTGAGCCAGTTGGCCCCCTTTGGAGCAGCCTTGATCCGTCCAGCCTCGCAGAAGATGGCGATACGCGACGACAACCGCTCCAGACCTTCGAGGAGGGCCAAGGGCGTATCGAGGGTTTCCTGCCTGTTCTCGGCGGCGTGGAAGGCCAGCGTTGCCGGAACGACCAGCGCCGTCTCGAAGTCGAGCGTATAGGTTGTCGCCAGCGCGGCATCGAGGTTATACCCTGCCGGCGCGCGCAGGATTTCGGCATAGAGGGCCCGGTTTTCCGGATCGAGGGCGGCGTTATCTTGCATCGACCAGATCCTTGACGTGGTTTGAGACGACCGGTTTCCACCGATAGCCGAGGGGTGCTGTGCCAGAGGCCCCGCTCCAGCGCATCAATGCCCCGTCATTGGTAAACCGTGATTTTCCACCTTTCAGTCGTGTTTCCCGTGCGCGGACGAGGTTCCGGGCACCGGCATGACTCAGGACATCACCTCGTGTCTGCAGAACGATGTCGCGCCACGCCTCGATAAAGCTGCGGCTGGGCGATCTGACATCGTGGATGGTTTCACTGGAACGCTGCCAGAGATCGGCCAGGTCCCAATCGCCCATCAGGGTTTCTTTGTTCTCGCTCGCCCATGTTTGCAGCCGCGCGGTATAGGTCTCAACGCGGTCGTGCCAGCTGCTTTTCTCCATCGCCTGCGCGCCTGCAGCCTTTTCCGACAGCATCAGGTTGTAGAGCAGGGAGGCCCCGTGCATCAGACAGGAAAACCGCTCTGCATGCCCGACAATGGCCTGGATATTGGCCGGCCAGTCCGCGCGGGCGGGATGAAGCCAGATCATGTCGCAATCGGCGGCACTGGTCTGGCGTGAGAGCAGGGTGATCAAGCTGTTGGGCGCGGCGTGGGCAAGGCGATCCCGCAGGAAACCGGCCTCTTCTACGGTCAGAGTAAAATTGACCGCGCCGCCGGGGGCTGCAAGGAAATCCTCGGGCGTGGGTGGCAGCCCGGCGGACCAGAGAGCGGCGGCTTCGCCGGGTGTTGCCTCAAGGCAGGCATTGCGGCTGCCCTGAAACCGGCGGAGGCCAAGAGTAAGAAGACCGGCCCAATAGACGTCGCTTGGTAAACGCTTCAGCTTTTCCTTTGCGGCGCTGCCGATGACGTTCTGTGCCTCTCCCCCGCGCAGAAGCGCGTCGATGAGGCGGATTTCCAGGGCGCGTGCCAGATCACGGCGTGCTGCCGCCGTGCCTTTGTGCGCGCCGGCCATCTTGTAGATCCAGGGAACGAACAGCATGTAGCGCAGCCGCGTCTGAATCGTGGACGTGCCCGGGAACATCAGATCCGCCAGTGCATCGCGCACCGAGCCAAGCCCGAGTTCGTCCCGGCTGTCTTCCTGCCCGAAGAGATCCATGATCCTGCGGGTACGGTCCCGGTCGGCCTGGTCGAAGTCGATCCATGCGAGAAATGACATCAGGCAGTCTCCTCGATCAGCGCGTCCGCAAGACTCAGTGTGCCTTCGCTCATCCAGTGGATAGCGACGCCGTTCAGCGGCTTGTCGGGCCATTTTGCCCGGACCATCTCCGCATAGACAGCGAGCTGGGGCAGGTATGTGGCAAAGCGGGCGTCCGGATCGGGGCAAGGGCCGGACTTGTGGTCGATGATCAACAACCCGCGCGACCCCTCCGCAAGGCAGTCAAGGATTGCGTTGGTTTCCGACCCGTCGACGGCGATGTCCTGCAGGGGCATCTCGAAGTGCAACCTGTCATAGCCCCGGTCCGCAAGCCACATTGTTAGGGCCTGGGCTTGCGCGGCGATCTGGGGGATGGCGGTTTCTGGCAGGCCCGTGGCGGTGGTAATTCGGTCGGCCAGATCAGGGCGTCCAGCAAGAATGCGGAAGGCTAGGTGCCAAGCGGTGCCGCGCTCGGCCGCGCTGCCGGTGCGGGTCTCGGCCACGCCATCGGCCAGACGAACAGTCTCGAGCGATACGGGGGAAACCAGTTTGGGATCAGCAAGCGTCGAAGGGCTGCGGCGCCAAGGGGTGCGAGTGCTGTTTGGCAAGGGGCACCGGATACCGAAACGCGGATGGGGCGCGATCGTCACTGCAAAGGGCGCGGCCGGCTCGTCGGGTAGGCCCTCGGCCACGCGTGCGGCAAATGACTGCCCCGCGACGGAGACGGTGCCCTCCGAGGTGTCAAACCCGGCCCGGTCGCGCAGCAGGTCGACCATGCGTTCGGCGGTATCGCGCGGTTTCGACCGTTCGCGCGGCATCACGAGGATCAGCCGGTCCCGTGCGCGGGTCAGCGCGACATAGAGCTTGCGGGCGGCGTCACGTTCGTCCTCGGGCCGGCGGGCCTCGGTGAATGGCATCTGGGATTCCGGTGCGCAGAAGGCCGGCAAGTAACCCAGTCCCGCGTGGTCGAGCACGTCTTCGAGGTCGTCGAAGCCGTCGAATTCGGCGCGCAGGGTGCCTTCACGCTCGGCGATCTTCTGATCCAGTCCGGCGACAACTGTAATTTGCCATTCGCGCCCCTTGGCGGCATGCCAAGTGCAGATTTCGATCCCGGAGGAGGACCAGCTATCCGGGTCCGGGTGTCGGTCCCACTCCTTCGCGGATTGATGCGCGATCCAGCCGAGGAAGACCTGCACTCCGGCCCCATGGAAGCCTGCGGCGGCGCGCAGGTCCTGCGCCATGGTGTCGAACTCTTGCGCCTCTGCCTCGAAGCGCGCCAGGTCCGCCAGCGCCTGCGCGGGTTGCGCCAGCCCGGCGGCCCAGTCGCGCAGGCCGGTTGCGGCCAGGACGGCGGCGAGCGTCTCGGCCACGGGGCGGGTCGCGATCCCGTCATTCAGTGCCTGCAGCGGCACGAGCGAGACCTGCGTTGCCAGGACACCGTCGACAGTATTGCGCAGGGCGTCCTCCAGCGAAACGCGCGGCGGACCCAGGGTCAGCCAAGTGAGCGCGGAGTGGGTATCCTCTGGATCGGCGGCCAGCGCTATTGCGGCGCGGGCGGCGCGCATCACGGAGGATGACAGCCAGCCATCTTGGCGGATGCGCACCGGCAGGCCGTGGGTTTCAAGGGCGGCGGCAGCGGCGCTGGCCTTGGCATGGGTATAGGTCAGCACGGCGATGTCGCTGGGTCGGACCGGACGCATCTGCTTGCTGGTCTTGTCCTCGACCAGCGTACCGGCGGCGAGGATGTCGGCGACCCGGTTGGCGATGCACTCGGCCGTGGTGTCCTTGCGACCACTCGGCAGATGCAGCAACTCCAGCGCGGTCTCCCCCGCAGCCGCCCGCTGCGGGGTCAGCGGGTCGTAGCTGTCGAACAGGGTCGGGCCGAGCGCATTGACCATCTCCATGATCCGCGTCTCGGAGCGCCAGTTACGGTCCAGCGGCGTGACGGTGCCCTGATGCGCGGCCTGCAGTGCCTCGGACAGGCGCGGGTCCGCGCCTTGAAAGCCCATGATGGATTGCTTGGTGTCACCTACGATCAGCGCCTGTTTTGCCCCCCGAGCCAGCCGCCAGAGCAAGGCGAACTGCACCGGGTTGGTATCCTGGAATTCATCGATCACGACGCAATCGATCTCTCCCAGCACGGCTTGCAGGATCTCAGGGCGCGTGCGCAGCAGGGCTTCGGCCTCGACGATCATGTCGGCGTAATCGATCAACCCGGCGCGACGTTTGGCGGCCTGATAGGCCGTAAGCACCTGCTGCGCGCCGATGACCAGCGCGCTCATATGCGCCTGTGCGTCGGCGAGCGGGCCGGGATGGCGGGGGAGGGCGCTGGCGGCGTCCATGACTGTCTGGGTCAAAATGTCATAGCCCTCTGGGGTCTTGGATTTTGTGTTCGAAATGCGCAGTTTGCGCAATTTCTGCCAGACCGACCAATCCTTTTGAAGAACGCCCGGATGGCTGGCCCGACGCAAAACTTGATAGTTCTTGGCAAATTCTTCGCAAACCGTTTTCGTCGTTGTAAACAGGGGGGCCAGACTGTCCGGAAAGTCTGCCAAAAGGTCCTGAACGGCCTGGTGCAGAGCTGCCGTCAGCGCGTCACCATCCGCTTCTATCGGACCATAGCCTTCGGCCAGCGCCTCCAACGCGGGCGTCAGGATGTCCGGTGACTGCCCGCGCGCACCAAGGCCGCGGATTAGGTCGACAGTGCGCAGAACATCGGCGCGAAAGCCGTCCTCGGCACTGGTCTGGGTCACAAAATTCCAACCGTAGCCAAAGCGCCCCAGATCCTCCATCAAGGGTTCGAGGGCGTCGCAGCGGGTCAATTCAAGTCGGATCAGCAGGTCGCGCTCCGGCTCGCTCAGCAGGCGGCTTTGGGGCGCGCGCCCGGCGGCGAAGGCGTGTTCCGTCAGCAGGCGCTGGCCGAGGGCGTGGATCGTGCCCATGTAGGCGCGGTCGATTTCCAGCGCATCCTGCAGCCGCCCGCGGGCCATCAGCTCGGCGCGCACGCGGTCGCGCATCTCGGCCGCTGCCGCCTCGGTGAAGGTCACGGCGAGGATACGGCCTGGTGCGACCTCTCCGCTTTCGACCCAGCCGCCCAGCGTCTTCTG
>JAGXGV010000049.1 GCA_024636635.1 Puniceibacterium sp. | reverse complement strand
CCTACACCCGGGGCGTCGGTCGTCGCGGTGTCCAGCACCTCTGACCAGGCACGCACGGTGTCGCCGGCAAAGCAGGGGTTCGCGTGCGCCCCGGCATTCAGTGCCACGATCATCTGCGCATTGGCCAGACCGTTGAACGACAGCGTCCGCGCCATCGAGATGACGTGCCCGCCATAGATCAGCCGCGAGCCGTCGTCGCGCATGGTGCCGTCGAAATGGGTCTTTGACGTGTTCTGCCAGAGCCGGGTCGCCATCATGTGTTCGGCTTCCTCGATCGTCACGCCGTCCACGTGGTCAATGGTCTCGCCCACCGCATAGTCACCCAGCCGGTGCGGCTCGCCCGCGAGCGATGTGTCGTAGCGGCTGAAATCAAGCCCCTCGGGCACGACAAGGTCGTCCGGGTCCAATACCCCGGTCAGATCAGGGACCACCGTTTCGGGGGCCGGCGCGTCGGGATCGCGCTTCTTGACCATGACCCAGCGGACGTATTCCAGCACCACATCGTCGTGCTGGTTGATCCCGCGCGAACGGACCCAGACGACACCGGTCTGCCCGTTCGAGTTCTGTTTCAGTCCGATCACCTCGGATTGCGCGCGCAGCGTATCACCGGGCCAGACCGGTTTCAGCCACCTGCCTTCCGCATAGCCAAGGTTGGCGCGGGCGTTCAGGGACACATCCGGAACCGTCTTGCCGAACACCACGTGAAAGGCCACCAGATCGTCCAGCGGACTGGCGGCCAGGCCGCAGGACTGTGCAAAGGCGTCCGAAGAATAAAGTGCATGCCGCGCGGGATAGAGCGCGTGATACATCGCGCGCTCTCCCATGCCGACGGTGCGCGGCACGGCATGCTGGATGACCTGACCGATGCGGTAATCCTCGAAGAACCGCCCGGGATTGGTCTTTTGCACCGTCTGTCGCATCAATGCTCTCCCAGTTTCGTGTCGGGGCTGTAGATCCCCGGCACTTCCTTCACGACTGCCTGCGCGCAGCGCATGACGCCGTTGGCGGCGTCGAAGGCATAGCTGGGCGCGCCGTGCAACTCCCATCCCCTGTTCAGCGCGGCGGTAACCTTGTGACAGAAGGCAGACGTGTCGTCTTCGGTAAGAAGTCTGTAAAGTTTCATGCGCTTATCCCGGGAAAGGCCAGACACCAAGCCAGGTGTGGATGGCCGCAATCACACAGAACACCACAAGGGTGATCACCACGAGGATGATGTCCTTTTTCGCGGGCCCCGGCTGCGGGCGGTCCCACGGACCGGCGCGGTTGATCACGATCACCTCGGCCACGGCCCAGGCCAGCATGGTGCCGAACAGCACGATCGAGGCGACATCGCCGTTCACCAGCAGGTGCGCCACGGCCCAGATCTTGACTGCGGTCAATTGCGGGTGCCGCATCTTGCCCCGCAGGCGGCCGGTTGTAGCACTCATCCCGTAAAGAAAGACCGCGATCAGCATCAGCAGGTTGTTGATGTGGACCATGAAGGCGGGGGGCGTCCAGACCGGAATGAAGGGTGCGGCCCGGTAACCCAGGATGATCATCACAAGGCCCGCGACGATCAGAACGGCGACAAGCGCCTTGCCGGAGTTGCCAAGATCGGCGCGCCGGTCGGGGGCAAGCCGCTTGAACAGATGGGCGGCCACCCAGAAGAGAAGGCCCAGGACGAGGATTGGCATGTTTTACTCCGCTGCAATTCGATCAATTGCCTGTGCTTTTGCCAGAACTTCCTGTGCCGTGGCAACGTGAAGGTTTTCGACGATACGACCGTCGACCACCGCAACGCCATGCCCGTCGGCCTGCGCGGCGTTGAACGCGGCGATGTGACGCCGGGCCAAGGCCAGTTCCTCTTCGCTCGGGGCGAAGATGGCGTTCGCCACATCGATCTGGGCGGGGTGGATCAGCGACTTGCCGTCAAAGCCCATGTCGCGGCCCTGCGAGGATTCGGCCCGAAGCCCCTCGTCATCCTTGAAGGCGTTGTAGACGCCATCGATGATCACGATGCTTTCAGCCCGGGCGGCCAGCAGGCAAAGCCCCAGCGCGCGCATCATGGCGGTGCGCTGCGCGTCGGACCGGCTGCCCAGTTCGCGGGCCAAATCATTGGTTCCCATGACCATGCCGCGCAGGCGCGGATGACCGGCGATGGCGGCGGCATTCAGCATGCCGCGCGGCGTTTCCATCATCGCCCAGAGGTCGAGTTCGCCGGTTATGGCGGCCAGCGCGTCAAGCTGTTCGGGGTTGTCGACCTTGGGCAGCAGCACCGCATCGCAGGCCATCGCAGCGACGGCTGTGGCATCGTCCCTGCCCCACAGGCTGTCCAGCGCGTTGATCCGCACAATCTTAATCCGGTGGCCGTAACCCCCGTCCGCAAGCGCCGCCGCCAGGGTTTCGCGGGCGCGGACCTTTTCATCCGGAGAAACCGCATCCTCGAGATCGAAGATGATCGCGTCCACCGGCAGTTTGCGCGCCTTGTCCAGCGCACGCGCCTTTGACGCTGGGATGTACAGAACCGAACGGTGGGGGCGGGCTCGCATGTCCATAAGATTCTCCTTGCGGAACAATATTGCGTGGTTTGGCGCATTTTTGAGCGAAAAGATCAAGTTAAAAATCGCTGCAGCGCAGCAATTCGTCGGCGTCTGCGGGAACGCGCGACGCGTTAACCATTGCTTCAATACCTTTCAGGCAGGCTGTGTCTTGCCGGAAGGCCAGCGATGGGACGCGTGCCGTTCGGATATTTGGGACATCATCGGGCAGCCCGGCCGAAGTACCGCGCCAATGCCCCCGATCCGTAAGGATACGTCATGAAAAAGACGACAACAGCACTGCTGGCCGGAACGGTTCTGGCCCTGAACCTCGCAGGTGCGGCACGGGCTGACTCCGGCCACTGTGCACCCCGCGAAAGGGTCGTTGAACGGCTGACTGCAAAGTTCGGCGAAACGCGCCAGTCGGTCGGCATTGGCACCAACAATTCGCTGGTCGAGGTCTTTGCCTCGGACGACACCGGGACATGGACGATCACCGTCACGCAGGCCGATGGCACGACCTGCCTGGTGGCCAGCGGTCAGGCATTCGAAACCCTGGCAGAGGTGCTTCCCACGGCAGGCAGCGATGCCTGAAACCAGGGACCGGGGGCTCTGCCCCCGTCCTTCGGACTCCCCCGGGATATTTCAGACCCGGAGAATATGGCAGGGCCGCGCGTCGCGGTTCAGCTGAGCGAATCCCAGATCAGCTTTGCGCCGGTAATCGTGAGCATCGCGTATGTCAGCCCGAAAAACAGCCGCTCGGGCACCCGTTTGTGGGCACGGATGCCCAGCCAGGTGCCAAGCACCGCAAAGGGCGCCAGGACGAGATCGAGCAGAAGCGTCTCGAACGTGAAGATTCCCATCAGCGCGTAGAAGCTGGACTTGAAAAGGTTCACCGCCCAGAAGACGAGCACGGTCGTGGCCTGATAGGTCGTCTTTGGCAGACGCTGGCCAAGCAGGTAGACCGCCGCCGCAGGACCGCCGGCGTGGCTTACAAAACTGGTGAAGCCTATGCCGACACCGGCGGTCAGGCCGACCCTTGCCCCATACCGCTGGTCCGCCAGCCGGAAAAGGCCCGCCTTCTGGGCCAGTTGCCAGCAGACGAAGACAATGCTGATGACACCGATCAGGAACCGGATCACATCCGGATCCGCGACGCTGTAAAACAGCGCCGCCAACACAGTGCCCGGCACGGCCCCCAGCATCAGCACCCGCGCGTCGGGCCAGCTCCATTTCTTCCAGTAGGCCGGAAGCGATGTGACATCGATCAGCATCAGCAGCGGCAGCATGATGCCAAGCGCCTGCCCGGGGGTGAGCAAGATCGCCAGAATCGACGCACTCGCGAAGGCGGCACCGGAACCGAAGCCGCCTTTGGAAATGCCTGCGAACAGCACGGCCGGGATGGCTACCGCCAGAATCGGCAGGGTCAACAATTCCACGACTCAGTCCTCTAACTGCCCTGTCCGGCTAGACTTATCCGCTTGCCGCTGGCAGCGACAGCCCCAGCCCGGAATTGCGCCGCGCTGCAGCGCCCTTGCACGGCGCGGCGCAAAGCTCTAGCGATGCGGGAAATCCAAACGGAGCGGAGACAGCATCCATGGCCAGACCGAAGATTGCCCTTATCGGCGCGGGACAGATCGGGGGCACGCTTGCCCACCTTGCCGCCATCAAGGAACTTGGGGACATCGTCCTGTTCGACATCGCCGAGGGCACGCCGCAGGGCAAGGCGCTGGACATCGCAGAATCCGGTCCGTCCGAAGGTTTTGACGCATCACTCAAGGGTGCGAACGATTATGCCGGGATCGCAGGGGCGGATGTCTGCATCGTCACAGCCGGCGTGCCGCGCAAGCCCGGCATGAGCCGGGATGACCTGCTGGGCATCAATCTGAAAGTGATGAAGGCCGTGGGCGAAGGCATCGCCGCCAACGCACCGGACGCCTTCGTGATCTGCATCACCAATCCGCTGGATGCGATGGTCTGGGCGTTGCAGCAGTTCTCGGGTTTGCCGCACCACAAGGTCTGCGGCATGGCGGGCGTGCTGGATTCCGCGCGTTTCCGTCACTTTCTGAGCCTCGAGTTCAACGTGTCAATGAAGGACGTCACGGCCTTTGTGCTGGGCGGACATGGCGACACGATGGTGCCGCTGACCCGGTATTCGACCGTGGCCGGCATCCCGCTGCCGGATCTCGTGCAGATGGGCTGGACCACGCAGGACAAGCTTGACGCCATCGTGCAGCGCACCCGCGACGGCGGCGCCGAGATTGTCGGACTGCTCAAGACCGGATCGGCCTTCTACGCCCCCGCGACCAGCGCGATCGAGATGGCCGAGGCATACCTCAAGGACCAGAAGCGCCTTCTGCCCTGCGCCGCCTGGTGTGACGGCGAATTCGGGCTGAAGGGATTTTATGTCGGCGTGCCGACGATCATCGGTGCTGGCGGCATCGAAAAGATCGTCGACATCAAGATGACCAAGGACGAACAGGCGATGTTCGACAATTCGGTCAGCGCTGTCAAAGGTCTGGTCGAAGCCTGCAAGGGTATCGATTCCTCTCTCGCCTGAATGACGGAAATCGGGGGTTCTGTCTTTGCCGTGTCGGGTGACCGACACGGCGCCAAGGCATTGAATGGTGCGATATTCCGCGCGCCTTTCCGCCGCATTGAAACACTTCTTGCGCGCCGCTGATGTTCCGGGCAGCGGTATGTTCGACCGGACAGATGCGCCGGTCCGACAGCTTATGCTCACTGCCCGGACCCTGCCAACTCAAGCCCTGAACGGGGTCATTTCTTGGGGATGTCGCGGATCAGGCCGGCCAGCGATTGCACACCGTCATAGCGTTTGCTGTGCTGGAAAACCGGAGAACGGGCCAGTCCGTCCCCGGACAAGAGCGCCTTGTAGGCCCGCGCGCCGTCCGCATGCTGCCCGCGGCTGGCGATGTATTCCACACCGGCGCGACCCCGCGTAAAGGCATAGTGCAGGAACACCGCGATGCTTTCCGACATGACAAGCTCGCCCGACAGCTTGTGCGCACCGCCGTTGAATCGCAGCCCCTTGCGCCAGCGCAAGAGGCCCAGCTTGGTGTTGTTCAGCGTTCCGTCCAGCACCCGCCGGGTCAGCCGCCGCGCCAGCCACTGACCGGGGCGATCGGTCAGGCGCGGAGTGACGCGCCCGTCCAGTCGAAGGAACCGTTCGGCCGCCCGCCGCTGCAGATCGGACACCGGGGCCTTCGACCTGTAAAACAGCCGCGCGCGCGCCCCCCCGGACAGGGTGACGCCCGGCGTCGGATACCGACTGCCGACCCGCGCCGTCACCATGCGCATCTGGTAGCCGTCGGGAAAGGGCGCCGGTCCGTCGAACAGGGGAAACCGGTCCCGCAAGGAAAGGGTGGACTGTTCGGGATGTTCATGTGTCTCAAGCGGGGCATCGGCGTACATGTCCACCATCAGGGTCAGCACCGCCTCGGCACCCTCTGCCCTGAGCGCGGCGATATAGCCTTCCAGATCCCGCCCAGGCATCCCGGCACAGACAAAATGCTCGTCAAGATCCGGCACGAGGCACCACTGATCCGCGCCATGGGCATCCAGCAGCTCGGACCGCCAGCGCGACTTGTCGGCCTGATAGGTCGATCCCGCCACCGGCCGGAACAGGGTCACGTCAGGCTGTTCGGCCAGATACTCGCGGCTGCCGTCGGTCGACCGGTCGTCGACGATCAGGAAAGAAGGGCGACAGATGCCACGATAATGCGCCAGGAAGTCGGGCAGGATGTTGCGTTCGTTATGCACAAGCGTCACGACGGGCACGGCCCCGGGGTCGTGGCGTTGCGCGCTGATGCGGTCCAGGCACTGCATGCGGATCGATCCTTGCCAGATGTCCCGTTCGGTCTAGCCTTGCCTTCATCTACTGGCAACCACGCCCCTGAAAGGGCTTCGAATCTGGCACCGGCGCAAAATCAGTGCAGGCCGGCTGACATCCGCCGATTATGTGATCACAGCTTTTTGCCGCGTGATCACAAATGTCGGAAAAATCCGCCAAATCGGTTGAAGGTCGAAGATTTCCGTTAAACCCGTCGAAACTCTGTGTCTATACACGATGCAATCGCAGCAAGACGGGACAGTTTTCAATGAACATCCACGAGTATCAGGCGAAAGCCCTGCTGCGCAGCTACGGCGCTCCGGTGTCCGATGGCCGCGTGGTTCTCAAGGCAGACGAGGCCAAATCGGCCGCAGGCGAACTCGACGGCCCGCTCTGGGTGGTCAAGGCACAGATCCATGCAGGCGGGCGCGGCAAGGGGTCGTTCAAGGAGGCCGACGCCGGCGAAAAGGGCGGTGTGCGCCTGACCAAATCGGTCGAAGAGGCCGCGCAGGAGGCCAAGAAGATGCTGGGCCGCACGCTGGTCACACATCAGACCGGCCCGGCGGGCAAGCAGGTCAACCGCATCTACATCGAGGACGGATCGGGCATCGAGACCGAAATGTACCTCGCGCTGCTGGTGGATCGCCAATCGAGCCGGGTGTCGTTCGTCTGCTCGACCGAAGGCGGCATGGACATCGAAGAGGTCGCCCACGCCACCCCCGAAAAGATCCTGTCCTTCCCCGTCGATCCCGCCACGGGATACCAGGCATTCCATGGCCGGCGCACTGCCTTCTCGCTGGGGCTGCCCGG
>JAGXGV010000048.1 GCA_024636635.1 Puniceibacterium sp. | reverse complement strand
GCAGGTCACCGCCGCGCTTGACCGGTGGGACATCCTGCCCGACGACAGTGCCGGCACACCACCGCAGCTGACCCCGCCGGGCCGGTTCCTGCGCCATGTCGCGGCCCTGTTCCAGCAGGATTTGACCGCCGGGGCGCTGCTGACGCTGCTCAAGCATCCGCTGACCCACACCGGGGCGGGGCGCAGCGACCACCTGCGCCACAGCCGCGATCTGGAACTGCACATCCGCCGCAAGGGCATGCCCTATCCCGACGCGGCCCGGCTGACCGCCTGGGGGGAAGAAAGCGGAAATGCCGCCTGGGCCGCTTGGGTTGTCAGTGCCTTTGTCCAGCCGCCGGAAACCGGGGATCTGCCACTGTCCGACTGGCTGGACCGTCACATCACCCGCGCAAGCGCCATCGCCGCCGGATCGCTCAGTGACGATGCCGCCGCAATCTGGGCAAAAGATGCCGGCCGGGCGGTGCAGGAAATCGTCGCAGACCTGCGGCGCGAGGCATCGCATGGCGGCACCATGGATGCGCGCGACTACGGCGCCCTGTTCAGCGCGATCCTGTCGCGCGGAGAGGTGCGCAACCCCGACACGCCCCATCCGCACATCCGCATCTGGGGCACGATCGAGGCGCGGGTGATGGGCGCCGACCTGCTGATCCTGGGCGGGCTGAACGAAGGCAGCTGGCCGGAAATGCCCGGTGCCGATCCCTGGCTGAACCGGAAGATGCGGCATGATGCGGGTCTGTTGCTGCCCGAACGGCGCATCGGCCTGTCGGCGCATGACTTCCAGCAGGCCGCAGCCGCGCCCGAGGTCTGGCTGACACGCTCGGTCAAGTCCGACGATGCCGAAACGGTGCCAAGCCGCTGGATCAACCGCCTGATGAACCTCATGCGCGGGCTGCCGGAGCGCAACGGACCCGGGGCGCTGGCCGCGATGCAGCAGCGCGGCGATCACTGGCTGGCGCTGGCCCGCGCGGTCGAGGCACCCGAACCTGCGCCTGCCGCAACGCGCCCCTCTCCGGTGCCGCCGGTGGCGACCCGGCCCCGGCAGTTGTCGGTGACAGAGATCAAGCGGCTGATCCGCGATCCCTATGCGATTTATGCCAAACACGTGCTGAAACTGGCGCCGCTGAACCCCGTCCAGCGGGCCCCCGATGCGCTGCTGCGCGGGATCGTGGTGCATGAGGTGATGGAACAGTTCCTGCGCGATGTGATCGACGATCCGGCCCGGCTGACCCCGCAACACCTGCTGGATGTCAGCCGTCGGATCATCGCGCGCGACATCCCGTTTCCGACCATGCGGCACCTCTGGCTGTCACGCGTCGCGCGCATCGCGGACTGGTTCGTCGCGTCAGAGGCTGACCGGCAGACCCGCGCCCTGCCGCACCCCGCGCGCATGGAAATCACCGGCCGCGCGCTGCTGACGGATTCGGGGTTCACGCTTGTCGGCAAGGCGGACCGCATCGACCTTGATGCCCAGGGCAATGCCCATATCTACGATTACAAGACCGGCAACGCGCCCGGAAAGTCCGAACAGCGGTTCTTTGACAAGCAGCTTCTGCTTGAGGCGGCGATGGTCGAAAACCGTGCCTTTGACGCCGTCGGCGCGCGCCACACCCTGCGCGCCGCCTATATCGCCCTTGGCAGTACCCCGGCCGAGGTCGATGCCCCGCTTGACGAAACTCCGGCCGGGCAGGTCTGGGCCGAATTCCAGACCCTGATCGCCGCCTATTTTGAGCCAGACAAGGGCTATACCGCACGGCGCGCCCTGCTGAAAGAAGGCGATGTGTCCGATTACGACCAGCTGGCCCGCTTTGGCGAATGGGATATGTCCGACGATTCCGTGCCCGAGGTGCTGGAATGACCCGCGACGCCGCAAGCGAACGGCAGGTGCTGGCCGCAAGCCCCGGCCTGTCCACCTGGCTGTCGGCCAATGCCGGATCGGGCAAGACCCGCGTGCTGACCGACCGCGTGGCGCGGTTGCTGCTGGGCGACGTCCTGCCGGAACACATCCTGTGCCTGACCTACACCAAGGCCGCCGCGACCGAGATGCAGAACCGCCTGTTCCGCCGTCTGGGCAAATGGGCGATGCTGGCGGATGCGGACCTGCGCGAGGAATTGCGCCAGCTTGGCATCGACCACGGCACCGACGGTACATTCCTGCAAAAGGCGCGCACCCTGTTCGCCCGCGCCATCGAAACGCCCGGCGGGCTGCGCATCCAGACCATCCATTCCTTCTGCGCCGCGCTGCTGCGCCGCTTTCCGCTAGAGGCGCAGGTGTCGCCCCAGTTCAAGGAGATGGAGGACCGCGCCGCCGATCTGCTGCGTACCGACATCCTCGACCGGTTCTCGGACGGACCGCAGGCGCCGCTGGTCGCGGCCCTTGCGCAGTACCTTACCACGGACGAGCCCGAGGCGCTGTTGCGCGACATCGTGCGCCGCCCCGACGCCTTTCTGCCGGTGCGGGACGATGCCACGATCCGTGCGCTGTACGGCTTGGCGCCCGGCGCGGATGCCGACACGCTGCTGCGCGAGGTGTTTGTAGGCGGCGAACTGGCGCTGTTCGCAGAACTGATCCCGCATCTGCGGGGCAGCGGTACCAACGACCAGAAGGTGGCGGACAGGCTTGCCTCTGTCACCGCGCCGGACCTTGCCGCGCTTGGGGTTCTAGAATCCACCTTTCTGACCGGATCCGCCGCCAAGGAACCGTTCTGCGCCAAGATCGGCGCGGTGCCCACCAAGGCCCTGACAAAGACCGGCGCCATCGACCATCTTCTGCCCCGGCTCGATGACCTGATGCTAAGGGTCGAAACCGCCCGCGCCACGCGCCTTGGCCTGCTGGCCGCCGAACGCGACATCGCGCTGCACCGTTTTGCCCAGGCGTTCCTGCCCGCTTATGCCTTGGAAAAGCAGCGCCGCGGCTGGCTTGATTTCGACGATCTCATCAACAAGGCGCGCGCGCTTCTGTCCGATCCGCGCGTGGCGCAATGGGTGCTTTACCGGCTGGACGGCGGCATCGACCACATCCTTGTGGACGAGGCGCAGGACACATCGCCCGCACAATGGCAGGTGATCGAACGGCTGGCGCAGGAATTCACCGCCGGGCATGGCGCGCGGTCGGACGTCCTGCGCACAATCTTTGTCGTGGGTGACAAGAAGCAGTCAATCTATTCCTTTCAGGGGGCCGATCCGCGCGAATTCGACCGGATGCGCGACGATTTCGCCACCCGGCTGGCGACCACCGGCACGCCGCTGAACGATCTCACGCTGGACTACTCGTTCCGTTCGGCCGAACCGATCCTGCGGCTGGTCGACAACACCTTTGTCGGGGCCGAGGCCGCAGGCTTCAGCGCCACCCAGAACCACCTTGCGTTCAAGGAACACATGCCGGGCCGCGTCGATCTCTGGCCCCATGTGCCCAAGACCGAAGAGGACAAGGACGGCGACTGGTTCGACCCCGTCGATCAGGTCGGCCAGCGCCATCACACCGTCATCCTGGCCCAGCGCATCGCCCGCTTCATGCGCCAGACCATCGCGGCAGGCACCCCCCTGCCGGTCGAGATTGGCCAGACCGGACAGTATCAGGCGCGGCCGGTCCATGCGGGCGATTTCCTGATCCTCGTGCGCGGGCGGTCGCGCCTGTTCACCGAAATCATCCGCGCCTGCAAGCAGGAAGGCCTGCCCATCGCCGGCGCAGACCGGCTCAAGGTCATGGCCGAACTTGCCGTGCGCGACCTTGGCGCCCTGCTGTCCTTTCTTGCGACGCCCGAGGATGACCTGTCGCTGGCCACCGCCCTGCGCTCGCCGCTGTTCGGGCTGTCCGAACAGCAGCTTTTCGGGCTGGCACAGGGGCGCAAGGGGTATCTCTGGACCGCGCTGCGCGAGGCGGCAGGAACCTTTCCGCAGGTGATGCTGATCCTGTCGGACCTCATGGCGCAGACCGATTTCCTGCGCCCCTACGACCTGATCGAACGCATCCTGACGCGCCACAAGGGGCGCAAGCGCCTGCTGGGGCGGCTGGGGGACGAGGCCGAAGATGGTATCAACGCCCTGCTCCAGCAGGCGCTGGCCTATGAACAGAACGCCGTGCCGTCGCTGACCGGGTTCCTGAGCTGGATGCAGACCGACGACCTGACCATCAAGCGCGCCACCGACAGCGCCGGGGGGCGGGTGCGGGTGATGACGGTGCACGGCGCCAAGGGGCTGGAAGCGCCCATCGTGATCCTGCCCGACTGCGCCCAGCCCCAGACCGCGCTGCGCGACGCACTGCTTGACGCAGGCGATACTGTGCTGTGGAAACAGGCTGCGGACCACATGCCGCCGCCGCAGACCGCCGCGCAGGATGCCGCAAAAGAAGCGCAGGCCCGCGAACGCGACCGGCTGCTGTACGTCGCCCTGACCCGCGCGGAAAAGTGGCTGATCGTCGCCGCGGCCGGCGATTTGGGCAAGAACGGCGAATCCTGGTACGATCGGGTCCGGCAAGGAATGGACCGATCGGGCGCGCTGCCCCGGACCTATGATTTCGGCGATCTCGGTGCCGCCGAAGGCGTGCAACTGGGCGACACCGACCTGTCCGCGCTGGCCCTGACCCTGCCCGACACGACACCGGCCCCCGTCCCGGATCTGCCCGGTCATTTCCTGCATCCTGCACCGATGCCGTCCCCTGCGCCCGAAATTCGCACGCCCTCGGATCTGGGCGGCGCCAAGGCGCTGAGCGGCGCCGATGGCGACACGTCCGAGATTGCGATGGATCGCGGCGACCGGATGCACAGACTGCTGGAACACCTTGCACCGCTGCCCCCGGACCAGCGCGGCGGGTTGGCCAACCGCTGGTCGGGGTCCGCGCCGGATGCCGCCGAACTGATCACCGAGGCGCTGACCCTGCTTGACACGCCCGCGCTGGCGCATCTTTTCGCCCAAGGCACGCTTGCCGAAGTGTCCCTGACCGCAGACGTGCCGCCGCTGGGGCGTCTGCACGGCGTGATCGACCGGCTGATCGTCACCCCGGGCCAGATCACCGCGGTGGATTTCAAGACCAACCGCACCGTGCCCGACAGCCCTGACACCTGCCCTGACGGGCTTTTGCGTCAGATGGGGGCCTACGCCGCCATGCTGCGCGCGCTCTATCCGGACCACGATATCGAGGTCGGCCTGCTCTGGACCCGCACCGCCCACTACATGCCGCTGCCGCACGCGCTTGTGACACAAGCCCTGATACGCGCGGCCACACCTTGACGACCCGGAGCGGGGTCCATACGTTCTGCGTCCAAGGACACACGTCACCCCCTTCTGGTTAGGAGACATTCACATGGCCACAGTTGCCGTAACCGACGCCACCTTTGACGACGTGGTAAAGGGCTCCGACGTTCCCGTCGTGGTCGATTTCTGGGCCGAATGGTGCGGTCCGTGCAAACAGATCGGCCCGGCGCTCGAAGATCTTGCGACCGAATACGGCGACAAGATCAAGATCGTCAAGGTCGACGTCGATTCGAACCCGAACACCGCCGCCGCGCTGGGCGTGCGGGGCATCCCCGCGCTGTTCATCTTCAAGGACGGTCAGGTGATTTCGAACCGTGCTGGCGCTGCGCCCAAGGCGGCGCTGAAAAGCTGGATCGACGGATCAATCTGATCCCTCCGTATCCCGGCTTTCCTCGGAACGGCTCCGCCTGCGCGGAGCCGTTTTTCGTTTCATTGCTCAGAAGAACGCAGCCCGCGCAAGCCGCAGCAAGCCCTGAAACCGGCGGGCTTCGGCGGCACTGAACGCGGCGCTGTCCGCTGGCAGCGTCTGCCAGTCGATCAGGATGCGCATCCGGCACAGGAAGGTCACGCCCGGATCGTCCGGCCCGGTCAGCGTGTAACCGTCAAAGAACCCCGTCAGATCAACACCGGGCAGCACGGCGCCTTCGCCCGGTTCCGCCAGAAGCGCGCCGTAATGCACGAACAGCCGGGCCAGATCATGGCCCACGGGCAGCGGCCCCCCCTTGCGGAAATCAAGACCCATGACCCCGGATCCGACCAGCAGATTGCGCAGGTTCAGATCGCCATGCCCCAGAGCGGCGACCGCTACCCGCCCCTCGTGTGCGGCCTGTTGTGCGATCAGGGTTTCGGCGCAATCGAGCCAGGCACCGGCCTGCGCGACCGCGCGCGCGCCCTGCCGGACCTCTGCCATCAGGCGGCGCAGATGCCGTACCGAATACCCGGGCTGAAAGATCCGTTGCCCGATGGGACCGGAGGCGTGAAATCGTGCGGTCCAGTCCCCGGCGCGGCGCAGCAGCTTCTGGCGGTCTTGTGGCGCTGCGGTCGACAGGGCATCGAACAGCGTGACATCCCCCGCCCAGGTCATCAGAACCGTCTGCCGGTCGACATCGGCCGCAAGGATGCGCGGTACGGCATCGAACCGTTCCTGCACCTCGTGATGCGCCTCTACCCCGGCCAGGAACGTCGCGGCATCCAGCGGCGCACTGACCTGCTTGAGAGCAAGGGCGCAGTCCCCCCGGTCCAGCCGCCAGACCGAGCGGACCCGCCGAAGCTCGGCGCGGCGTGAAACAAGGGTCATCCGCCAACCGTCCTGCTGCAATCCGGCCTGACGGGACAGATCCGCCCATAGCACGGAATACTGCCGGTTTTCATGAATTTGCATCTCATCCGTCCGCCCATTACAGGACACAGGACTAGCGCACCTGCTTGCAGCGTGAAAGTCCTGCCCCCATATGCGGCAGATTACGAAAGGACGGATCATGGCAGATAACGACTTTCCCGGATGGCACGGGACCACCATCATCGGCGTGCGCAAGGGCGGGCGTGTGGTGGTCGCAGGCGACGGTCAGGTCAGCCTGGGCCAGACCGTGATCAAGGGCACCGCGCGCAAGGTGCGGCGCCTGTCCCCGGGCGGATATGACGTGGTCTGCGGCTTTGCCGGATCGACGGCGGACGCCTTTACCCTGCTGGAGCGACTTGAGGCCAAGCTCGAGGCGACACCGGGACAGTTGCAGCGCGCCAGCGTCGAACTTGCCAAGGACTGGCGCACCGACAAGTACCTTCAGAAGCTCGAGGCGATGCTGATCGTGACCGACGGCACGGATCTTCTGGTGATCACCGGCGCGGGGGACGTGCTGGAACCGGAACACGACGTGACCGCGATCGGGTCGGGCGGCAACTATGCGCTGGCGGCTGCGCGCGCCCTGATGGACAGCGAAATGGACGCCGAGGCGATCGCCCGCCGGGCAATGTCCATCGCTTCGGAGATCTGCGTCTATACCAACGGCAACCTGACTGTGGAAAGCATCGGCGGGTGAAAAAGTTTCTCCGAAACTTTTGGCAAATTTCTTTTGAAGAAATTTGGACCCCGGCCCGACCGTCGTGAAAGGACACCCCATGACAGACCTCACCCCGCGCGAAATCGTTTCGGAACTGGACCGGTTCATCATCGGCCAGTCGGACGCCAAGCGCGCCGTCGCCGTCGCCCTGCGCAGCCGCTGGCGGCGCCAGCACCTTGCGGACGACCTGCGCGATGAAGTCTATCCCAAGAACATCCTGATGATCGGTCCTACCGGTGTCGGCAAGACCGAGATTTCGCGTCGGCTGGCCAAGCTGGCACGGGCGCCCTTCATCAAGGTCGAGGCCACCAAATTCACCGAAGTGGGCTATGTCGGGCGCGACGTGGAACAGATCATCCGCGATCTGGTCGACGCTTCGATCGCCCTGACCCGCGAGAGCATGCGCGAAGAGGTGAAGGCCGCCGCCCATCAGGCCGCCGAGGACCGTGTGATCACGGCCATCGCCGGCGAGGATGCACGCGAGGGCACGCGCGAGATGTTCCGCAAGAAGCTCAAGGCCGGGGACCTGGACGGGACGATGATCGAGCTTGACGTTGCCGACACGGCCAACCCCTTCCCGCAGATGGACATTCCAGGCCAGCCGGGTGCGGGCATGATGAATTTGGGGGACATCTTCGGCAAGGCCTTCGGCCAGCGCAAGACACGCAAGCGGCTGACCGTCGCGCAGAGTTATGAACTTCTGATCTCGGAAGAGGCGGACAAGCTGCTTGATGACGAGGCCGTCAAGACAACGGCGCTGGCCGAAGTCGAACAGAACGGCATCGTCTTTTTGGACGAGATCGACAAGGTCTGCGCCCGTTCGGACGCCCGCGGTGGAGACGTCAGCCGCGAAGGCGTACAGCGCGACCTGCTGCCGCTGATCGAGGGAACAACGGTGTCGACCAAGCATGGTCCGGTCAAGACCGACCACATCCTGTTCATTGCCTCGGGGGCGTTTCATATTGCGAAACCCTCGGACTTGTTGCCTGAATTGCAGGGCCGTCTGCCAATCAGGGTTAACCTGCGCCCTCTGACCGAAGCCGATTTTGTCCGTATCCTCACCGAGACGGACAATGCCCTGACCCGGCAGTATACCGCGCTGATGGCGACCGAAGAGGTGACGGTGACCTTTACCGAGGATGGTATCGCCGCGCTTGCCCGTATCGCGGCCGAAGTGAACACCTCGGTCGAGAACATCGGTGCGCGCAGGCTTTATACCGTGATGGAGCGTGTGTTCGAGGAGTTGTCCTTTAACGCCCCGGACAAGGCGGGGGAGCAGGTCACGGTTGATGACGCCTTTGTCGAAAAGCATCTGGGCGATCTGAGCCGGTCCACGGATCTGAGCCGTTACGTTCTTTGAACCGGTTCGAAGCGAGGGGCCAGCCCCTCGCGCTCCCCGGGGTATTTGGAAAAAGAAGAAGCCTGCGCCGGTTGTCGGAGGTTCTGGCCCATGCGGCGCTGGCCGAGTATGTTCGCGAAAACTTGGCAGTGAAAATTTGGCAGTGAGGTTCCAGCATGAAACGGTCCCGTATCAATGAAATCCTGCGCGAGGGGGATGCCTTTATCCGGTCGCACGGGGTCATCCTTCCGCCGTTTGCCTACTGGTCGCCCGAAGCGCTGCGCGCGGCGGATCACGGTCAGATCAAGGCGCGGCGCATGGGCTGGGACATCACGGATTACGGGGCCGAAAAATTCGACGAGATGGGACTGTTCCTGTTCACCACGCGTAATGGCCGTCTGAGCGATCTGAGCAAGGGGCGGGGCATGCTATATGCCGAAAAGATCATGATTTCCCGCGACCGGCAGCTGAGCCCGATGCACCGACACGATCTGAAGGCCGAGGACATCATAAACCGCGGCGGCGGCAAGCTGGTGATGGAATTATTCGCATCGCTTGCTGACGGCGGCATCGACCGCGTTTCGGATGTAACCGTGATGGTCGATGGCATTGCGCGCACGGTTCAGGCGGGCGGGTTGCTGAAGCTTGATCCCGGGGAATCGGTCACCCTGATGCCGGGCGACTGGCATGCCTTCTGGGGCGAGGGGGGTGATGTTCTGATCGTGGAGGTGTCGACCGTGAACGACGATCTGATCGATAACGTCTTCGAGATGGAGATCGGCCGCTTTTCGAACATCGAAGAGGACGAGCCACCGGTTCACCTGTTGGTCAACGATTACGACACCCGTCTCTGAACGCCGCGCCGCACTGGGCAGGGTGCCGGAACGGAAAACGCCCCGCCAGACAGCGGGGCGTTCCTGTTTCAGATCGGGGTCCGGACCGGGCTGATCAGGACATCCACCAGCGTTCCGCCATGCGGGCGTTGTCCATCTGCCAGAGATTGCCGACCACTTCGGGTGTTGCCACCTTGTTGTTGAGCGCCTGCACCCAGTTGGCGAACATCGGGATGATGACCCCGCCTTCGTCACGCAGGATCATCTGCATCTCGGTATACATCTCGCGCCTCTTGGCGGAGTCCAGTTCGGCGCGCGCTTCGATCAGCAGGGTCTGGAACCTCTCGCTGTCGTTCGAGCTCCAATGGCTGTCGTTCCACGGCACACCTTCCTCAAAGGCGTTCGAGAACATCCAGTCCTCTGTCGCGCGGCCCGACCAGTAGGCGGCCGAGAACGGCTTTTTCAGCCAGACGTTGGACCAGTAGCCGTCGGCCGGTTCCTGCACCACGTTGATGTTGATGCCGCAGGCCTTGGCCGAAGCCTGATAGAGCTGTGCTGCGTCGACGGCGCCGGCAAAGGCGGCGGACGAGGCCGACAGATCGATGTTCAGCGACTCCATGCCTGCCTCTTTCAGGTGGAACTTGGCCTTGTCGGGGTCGTAGGCCAGCTGTTCCATATCGGCGGCGAAATACTGGTTGGCCGGGCCGATCGGGGTGTCGTTGCCGACGCGGCCATGGCCTTGCAGGATCTTGTCGACCATTTCCTGACGGTTCACGCCGTATTTCAGCGCCTGGCGGACATTGACCTGATCGAAGGGCGCGATGTCCGTCAGCATCGGGAAGGTGAAGTGCTGATTGCCGGTCAGTTCCTGGATGCGCAGCATCGGATTGGCCTTGAGCAGCGCCTCGGTCTTGAAGTCGATCCGGTTGATGGTGTCGACTTGGCCGGTCATCAATGCGTTCATCCGCGCCGTGGAATCATTTACCGCGATGAATTCGATTTCGTCGAACCAGCCGAAATTGCCATCCTTGTAATGGCTTTCCACCCGCTTGCCGACAAAGCGCACGCCGGGTTCGAAGCTGACGACGGAATAGAGCCCGGTGCCGATGCCGTTGGCGATGGCTTCTTCGATCTGGCCTGCGGGATAGATCAGCAAGTGATAGTCGGACATGAGATAGGGGAAATCGGCATTGCCGTTGGTCAGCGTGAACTGCACCTGGCTGTCGGTGATCTTCTTCATCTCGGAAATCGCGGCAACCAGCGGCTGCGCGGCGGATTTTGACCCTTCGGCCACGTGCAACTGCAACGATTCGATCACGTCGTCGGCGCCGAACGCCTTGCCATTGTGGAAGGTCACGCCCTGGCGAAGGTTGAAGGTCCAGGTTTTTGCGTCGGGTGTCGCTTCCCAATCCGTTGCCAGTTCCCCGACAAGCGAGCCGTCGGCGGCGACTTCGGTCAGACTGTCGAACACTCCGCCCTGGGCGGCGGCCTGCATGAAGATGTCCGAATGGGTGCGGCCATCCCAGCTGTCCGATGTATTGGCACCCGAAAGCGCCACCCGCAGCCGTCCGCCGCGTTTGGCCTGTGCCAGAACGGGAAAACCGGTCGCCGCAAGGACGCCAGCCGCCGCGCCGGATTTCAGCAATCCGCGTCTGCTAATTCCAATCATCGATCGTCTCCCTGGTTGTTTCTCGCGGGGCAGCCCCGCGGTTTTGTCACCCGTCGCAGCGGCCGTATCTTAGTCTATCTTGTTTATCGCCGCATCGCCGATATTATCAATTCCACGTTCCGCCAGAAGCGTGTCGAGCCAGTCCGGGTCCATCTCGGGCACGGAACTCAGCAGAAGATCCGTGTAGGGATGATGCGGTGGAGTGAACATTTCCGCCTTCGGCCCCTGTTCGACCACCTGGCCATCCTTCATCACCACCACCTCGTCCGCAATGGACCGGACCGTCGCCAGGTCATGGGTGATGAACATGTAACTCAGATGAAGCTCGTCCTGCAAACGCGCCAGCAGTTTCAGGATACCTTCTGCGACCAGCTGGTCCAGCGCCGAAGTGACTTCGTCGCAGATGATGAATTTCGGTTCGGCGGCCAGAGCCCGGGCAATGCCGATGCGCTGCTTCTGGCCGCCCGACAGTTCAGAAGGCAAACGTTCGAAGTACTGACCGGCGGGCAGTTCGATCTGGTCCAGCAACTCTTCCACGCGGCGGCGTTTTTCGCGCCCGCGCAGCCCCATGTAGAACTGGACGGGGCGACCGATGATCTCGCCGATGGTCTTGCGCGGGTTCAGCGCCGTATCGGCCATCTGATAGATCATCTGCGCCTGTCGCAACTGCGCCTTGTTGCGCTTGCGGTAATCGGCGGGCAGCACCACGCCGTCGAATTCGATCACCCCGGCGCGCGGCGGCAAAAGGCCGGTGATGCAGCGCGCCGCGGTGGATTTGCCCGACCCGGATTCGCCCACAACCGCCACGGTGCGCCCGGCGTGGATGTCAAAGCTGACCTCGTGCAGCACGTCGACCTTGCCATAGGCCGCCGTCACCCCCTGCACCGACACCACAGGCGTGGCCGATGTGTGTACCGCAGGTTTCGCGGGCCGCACAAAATCGCGCACCGCCCACAGGCTTTTGGTGTAATCCTCTTTCGGATGGCTCAGCATGGTGCGGGTCTCGGCGGTCTCGACCTCGTCACCACGCAGCAGCACCTTGATCCGATCCGCCATCTGCGCCACGACCGCAAGGTCGTGAGTGATGTAGATCGCCGCTGTGCCGAACTGGGTCACGATGTCGCGGATGCTGGCCAGCACCTCGATCTGGGTGGTCACGTCCAGCGCCGTCGTCGGCTCGTCGAAGATGATCAGGTCGGGGCGGCAGGACATCGCCATCGCCGTCATCGCCCGCTGCAACTGTCCGCCCGACACCTGATGCGGATAGCGGAACCCGATCTCTTCGGGGTGGGGCAGACGCAGCTTGGCGTACAGCTCCATCGCGTCGCGTTCGCTTTCGCTGCGGGACATGACGGAATGTTGCACCGGACCTTCGGTATGCTGGTCGATGATCCGGTGCGCCGGGTTGAAGGACGCCGCCGCCGACTGTGCCACATAGGCGATGCGTTTGCCCAGAAGGGCGCGTTTGCGACCCGCCGATGCCTTGAGCAGGTCGATGCCGTCGAAATCCACCGCCCCCTTGGAAATCCGCACACCGTCGCGGCAGAATCCCATCGCGGCCAGACCCATGGTCGATTTTCCGGCCCCGGATTCCCCGATCAGGCCCAGCACCTCGCCCTTGTCCAGATGCAGGTTGATGCCGTTGATGATCGGGTTCCACACCTCGTCGGCACGCCCCTCGATCCAGACATCGGTCATGGTCAGCAGGCGGCTCATTCCTTCAGCCCCGACGATTTTTGCAGCATCCAGTCGACCACAAAATTGACCGCCACGGTCAGCAGCGCAATCGCGCCGGCGGCCAGCAGAGGCGCGGAAGCGACCTGTGGCGCAAAGCTGGCAAAGTTGATGAATTGCGCAAGGTCGCGCACCATCGTGCCCCAGTCCGCCAGCGGCGGCTGGATGCCCACACCCAGAAAGGACAGCGCCGCGATGGTCAGGAACACGAAACAGAACCGCAGCCCGAATTCCGCCAGCAGCGGCGATGTGGCGTTCGGCAGGATCTCCTTGAAAATCAGATAGCCAAGCCCCTCGCCGCGCAGCTTGGCCGCCTCGATGTAGTCCATCACCACGATGTTGGCACCCACCGCCCGCGCCAGCCGGAACACCCGGGTCGAATCGATCACCGCGATGATCAGCACCATGTAGACCGTCAGCATCCCGCTTTGCGATCCGGCCCAGGCGCTGGCAATGGTCATCAGCAGCAGCGCAAAGATCAAAGACGGAATCGCCATGAGAACATCGATGAACCGGCTTAGGACCTGGTCAAGCCAGCCGCCCAGCGTGGCGGCCAGAAACCCCAGCGTGCCCCCAAGCACAAACGCAAGACAGGTGGTGACAAAGGCGATGCCCACGGTGTTCTGCGCCCCATAGATCAGGCGGCTCAGGATATCGCGACCGATCTGGTCGGTGCCCAGCGGGAAATCGGCGTTGCCCCCGATCGCCGGATCGGCCCCGGGGGGGATGTTGGCGGCGACACCCGGAATGATCTGTTCCTGCCCATAGGGCGCCAGCAGCCCGGCAAAGATCGCCAGCAGCGCATAGATCCCGATCGTCATCAGGCCAAAACTGGCCGTCAGCGGCATCTGGCGGAACAGCTTTTTCGTCGCACGGGTGCCAACCGTCCGCCCCAGCAACCGGAACAGCCAGGCCGCAATGGAAAAAAGCACGAACCCCTCGATCGCGAGGCGGAAGAAGAAATATTTATTCACCTCGGGCGCGGCCAGCGTGCGGGACAGGTAATAGGACCAGACGATCCAGATCAGCACCACAACCCCGAGAACATAGCCAAAGGCCACGCTCAGCGGCATGTCGCGGAAGAACGGCGTGCCGTCGGTGATCTTTTCCCCCGCGAACTGGAACACCCAGCCCAGTGCAAGGCAGGCCATAAGCACCCCGACGATCTGGACCCACACGCTCATTTCGGGTGCCTCAGGCGCGGATTGGACAGGATCGACATGATATCCGCCGTCAGGTTGAGAAGGATGTAGGCCGCCGCAAAGATCAGGCAGCAAGCCTGCACCACCGGAATATCCCGGATCTTGACCGAATCGACAAACAACTGGCCGATGCCAGGATAGACAAAGACCACTTCGACCACGACCACCCCGGTGATGAGATATGCAAGGTTCAGCGCGACGACGTTGATGATCGGTGCCAGCGCATTGGGCAGCGCGTGGCGCACGATCACCCGCATCGGCGACATCCCCTTCAGCCGGGCCATTTCGATATAGGGGCTGGCCAGCAGGTTGATGATCGCCGCACGCGTCATGCGCATCATGTGCGCGGTGACGACAAGCGTAAGGGTCAGCGCGGGGAGCAGCGTCTTTTCCAGCCGCTCGCCGAAACCCATGCCGATATAGATGTTGGACAGGCTGGGCAGCCAGGGGTTCAGCACCGCAAGGAACAGGATCAGCACATAGGCCAGAAAGAATTCCGGGCTGCTGATCGAAGTCAGGGTGAAGATGTTGGCGAACTTGTCGAAGGCCGAATTGCGGTAAAGCGCGGCAAGGATGCCCAGGATCACCGCAAAGGGCACGGCGATCACCGCCGTCACCCCGGCCAGAAACATGGTGTTCCAGAACCGCGGCGCGATCTGCTTTGCGACCGACGCGGCAGAACCGCCACTGTCGGCACCGACAAAGCTGGCAAAGTTGGCCTGTGCAAAGGAATTGCCCAGATCCCCCTGCAACGCCCCGGCCAGCCATAGGAAATAGCGTGTGACCGGCGGCTGGTCGAGCCCAAGATCGCGCCGTATCGCGGCGACCGCCTCGGGTGTTGCGCCCTGCCCCAGGATTGCCTGGGCGAAATCACCGGGCAGCATGTTCACTGCGGCAAAGATCAGGATGGAGACGACAAACAGCGTCACCAGCCCAAGTCCCAGACGCTGTAGAATGATTTTCAGGACAGGGGACACATGAGCGCCAGTTCAGCCTTTTTTTTCAATATGATATTTACGTTAGCGCAAGAATCCGATGTGTAAACAAATCTTTGCAGGCGCGCGGACTGCTGGCGTTTTCCAGTCGCGCAACGATGCCCGACCGGGCATTGCAGAGGCGACAGGCTTTCGAAACCTTCGGTTGTCGATACCAAATTCCTGACCATCCGGTCAGGAATTGACCGCGGTCATACCTGCGTTTCGGCGATCTGGTCCATCACCCGCACAAGTTCCGCGCTGATCCCGGGCTCTGACAGCGCATGGCCCGCATTGCGGATCATGCGCAGATCCGCCCCCGGCCAGACCCTGGCCAGGTTCCACGCCCGCGCCGGCGGGCAGATCATGTCATAACGGCCCTGGACGATGACGCCAGGAATTTGGGCGATCCTGTCGATGTTCTGAAGAATCCAGCCATCGCTCTCCAGAAACCCCGCATTGGTAAAGTAGTGATTCTCAAGCCGCGCAAAGGCCCGGGCATATTCCCCCGGCGCTTCGCCGCCCTGCCCGCTGGAATAAACGCTCGCCAGCGCATTTTCCCATGACGACCAGGCCCGTGCAAACTTCGTCTCGGTCTGAAGGTCGCCCGAAAACAGCCGCCTGTGATAGGCCGCGATCATGTCGTGCCGTTCTTCCGCGGGGATCGGATCAGAGAACCGTGACCAGGGTTCGGGCCAGAACATACCCGCCCCCCCGCCATAGAACCAGTCAAGCTCGGACTGCGTCATCAGGAACACACCGCGCAGCACAAGTTGGCTCACGCGGTCGGGATGGCTCAGCGCATAGATCAGCGCCAGAGTGGCACCCCAGCTGCCGCCGAACACGACCAGGCTCTCGACCCCCAGCAGGTTGCGGATCCGTTCGATGTCGGCCACAAGGTCCCATGTGGTGTTGTTGTTCACGCTGGCGTGCGGGCGCGACCGTCCGCAACCGCGCTGGTCGAACAGGATCACCCGGTACACCTGGGGATCGAAATACCTTCGCATCGCCGGGCTGCATCCGCCGCCGGGGCCGCCATGCAGCACGATCACCGGCCTGCCCTGCGGATTGCCGCATTGCTCCATGTAGACAGTATGCCCATCCCCCACATCCAGCATGCGCTGGTCAAACGGATCAATCGGGGGATAGAGATACTGCACTGCGCGTTTTTGGCCCACGTCTTTATCCATGAGAGATATATATTGGAGGATAGGCCCAAAAGACCACCGCAAAAGGATGGGGAAATCCAAGATGACCACCAACACCGTCGATCCGTCCGAGATTGCCAAGTTCACCGCCATGGCCGACGAATGGTGGGACCCGAACGGCAAGTTCAAACCGCTGCACATGCTCAATCCCTGCCGCCTGGACTACATCACCACGCAGATCGCCGGGGAATACGACCGCGACCTGACCAAGCCGCACCCCTTCGACGGGCTGCGCATCCTCGACATCGGTTGCGGCGGCGGGTTGCTCTGTGAACCTATGGCCCGCCTTGGCGCGCAGGTCGTCGGCGTGGACGCCGCCGAACGCAACATTCCCGTCGCCCGGGCCCACGCCGCGCAATCGGACCTCGACATCGACTATCGCTTCACCACGGCCGAAGCCCTCGCCGCCACGGGGGACTCCTTTGACGTGGTGCTGAACATGGAGGTGGTGGAACACGTTTCCGACCCTCTGGGCTATCTGACCGCCTGTCGGCAATTGCTGAAACCGGGCGGGCTGCACATCTGTTCGACCCTGAACCGCAACCCCAAAAGCTTTGCCATGGCCATCGTCGGCGCCGAACACATCATGCGATGGCTGCCCAAGGGCACACATGACTGGTCGAAATTCATCACGCCCGACGAACTTTTCGACCTGCTGAACCGCGCCGGGCTCGATCCGGTCGACCGCAAGGGCTTCCAGTTCAACCCGATCACCTGGAGCTGGCGGATCTCGGCCCGCGACCTGAGCGTGAACTACGTCACCGCCGCTCTCAAACCTGCCTGATCCCGGCACACCCCACCCCCGGACACAGCCGACCCTGGCCCTTCTTCTTTTTCCAAATACCCCGGGGGAGTCGCGCAAAGCGCGACGGGGGCAGCGCCCCTTGCCAAAGCGTTGATTGAACTTCGCGACTGACCCAACCCAAGAAGGCGCAATGTCATGACCTGGCACGGCTCTTACGCGGCTTTCCGCCAACACCTCACCCGCTTTTCGAACTTCGATGCCATTTTCTCTTGCGACAATTTCCATCA
Source organism: Puniceibacterium sp. (assembly GCA_024636635.1). Classification (GTDB taxonomy): domain Bacteria; phylum Pseudomonadota; class Alphaproteobacteria; order Rhodobacterales; family Rhodobacteraceae; genus Puniceibacterium. The sequence goes on along the minus strand of JAGXGV010000048.1, from coordinate 5,362 downwards.
TGCTCGGACTTTCACGCCCGGCGCGACGGATCGCCGGAGCCAGCCCGTTCTTGACGTTCGTCGCGCGCGGGCGCTGGCCGCAACATGCAGGATGGGGGCGAACTGCCGTTCGCTGCGCCAACCAAGAACGACAGCAACGCGCAGAAAGCGGTCGCTGCAAAGTTGCGAACTGTGGTCGCCCTTGATGACGCGATTGGCCCCAAGCCGACACTCGTGGCAGAGGTCTCCGCCGCAGTGCGGCTTCACCGAACCGGCCCTTCGCTTACCTTGCAGCATGTTCATAGGGTTGATGACCGAAGTGATGACGAATCTGCCTTCGATACGTGCTGACCTGACTGTAAAATGTCGTTTTACATTGGTCCATGGACACAGAGGGAAGCTTGCCTTGTGAGTTTTACCTCTTTGATGATAGGGATGCACCCTCGGTATTCCCGCCCCATGTTGTGGTCGGGACGATCGGGACACATTGCCGAAGGTCCGCATGCTGGTCCACGAGAATTAGGCAATGACTACAGTGCGCCTGATCATGTTCAATGGTCACGCATCGAGCCCGGGTATTCTCCGGCAGGAAGCGAACAATAGAGGTTGCACCACCAGGTGCTTTGAACGGACGTGCGTCTGCAGGCTTTCGCATGGCGGTTCGACCGTATTCGTTTCTGAAATGGCAGCGCGGCCGACACTGTTTGCGGTGCGCCTGCATCAACGAGGAAGCGATCAATGACAAGAATGAACATGCTCATGGCGAGTGCCGCCGTGGCTGCGATGACTGCTACGATCGCCAGCGCAGATTCGAGCGAACCCATCGTGATTCCGACCCACAATTGGTCCAGCCAGATTGTGATGAGCCATATCGTCGGACAGATTTTCGAGACTGCAGGCAACAGCGTCGAATATGTCTCGACCGACAGTCAGGCTGTCTATGAATCGATCAGGCTGGGCGATGTTGCACTGGGGGTCGAGGTCTGGGAAGGCGCTTACGGCGCGTCCTTTGACGCGGCAGTCGCAAAGGGGGGCCTCCATTCGGTCGGCGAACATGATGCCGTGACGCGCGAAGACTGGTGGTATCCCATGTGGACCAAGGAAGCCTGCCCCGGACTTCCGGACTGGGAGGCCCTGAATGATTGTGCCGCTATTTTTGCAACCCCGGAGACGGGTGACAAGGGCCGGCTCCTTGGCGGGCCGGTCGACTGGCTGAAGCATGATCAGGAACGTGTCGACGCTTTGGGCATGGATTTCGTCGTCATCAATGCCGGATCTGCGGCGGCACTATGGGCGTCGCTGGCCGCTGCGGAACGCACGCAGGAGCCAATAGTCATTTTCAACTGGACCCCTAATTTCGCGGAAGCGGTTTGGCCCGGCGAATTTGTAGAGTTCCCCGCTTGGGAAACAGGCTGCGATACCGATCCGGCGATAGGTCCGAACCCGGATGCAACGTTTGACTGTGGAAATCCTGCGGACGGCTATCTCAAGAAAGCCGCTTGGGACGGGATGGAGGGCAAATGGCCCACAGCCTATGCTGTCCTGACCAATGTCAGCTTCACCAATCCACAGATTGCCGAAATGGCGCGCCTTGTCGATATCGACGGAATGGAACCCGAAGATGCCGCAGCACACTGGCTGGATCAGAACGCGGATGTCTGGAGCGGCTGGACCGACTGAGACCCCAAAGTACAGCCTCTGCCCGGATACGCCGGGCGGAGGCCATTCATATCGCTGCAAGGACCCTCCATGATCGCGCAACACCCCGTCATCTCGTGCCAGAATGTCTGGAAGCTGTTTGGCTCCGCTCCGGGAGAATACTTGTCGGACTCGCAAGAGGCGCCCGACCTCGAAACGATACACGCGGCCGGTTACGTCGCCGCAGTGCGGGACGTGACATTGGAGGTCTACCAGGGCGAGATCCTTGTCATCATGGGTCTGTCGGGATCGGGCAAATCCACATTGCTGCGGTGCATGTCGCGACTTCTGGATATCTCCAGCGGAACCATCGTGGTCGACGGGCAGGATATAGCCGCTTTGTCCGAACGGGCATTGATCGAACTGCGGCGGACCAAAATGGGTATGGTATTCCAGAATTTCGGGTTGCTGCCACATCGCACGGTGCTGGGGAACGTATCTTTCCCGCTCGAGATGCGCGGTCAGGATCGGCACGCCCGCCGCGACCGCGAGCTGGAGGTGATCGAGCTTGTCGGCCTTACGGGCCGGGAGGATCATTTTCCGCATGAACTGTCCGGCGGCCAGCAACAGCGTGTTGGGATTGCCCGCAGTCTCGCCATCGAGCCGGATATCTGGTTTCTCGATGAGCCCTTTTCTTCGCTGGACCCGCTTATCCGGCGCGAGATGCAGGAGGAGTTTCTGCGACTCCAAGGAGGATTGGGCAAGACCATCGTTTTCATCACCCATGATTTTGACGAGGCCCTCCGCCTCGCCGACAGGATCGCGATCATGAAGGATGGGGTCGTGGTGCAATGCGACACACCGGAAAAGGTCGTGCTTGAGCCGGCAACGCCCTATGTCGCCAAATTCACGGAAAATATCGACAAGGCCCGTGTCGTGCGGGCAGGTGGAATGGCGCTGCGGGAGACGGAGGCGACTGCTCCGCGCGGTGATGCCGTATCGGCGCAAAGCACGCTGCACGAACTGGCCCGGACGCTGGTGGATGATGACCGTGACAGCCTGCCGGTCGAAGGGGCGGACGGCAAGATCATCGGCATGCTGGACCGGCAAGACGCGCTTGATCTGGTGGTCGGAACCCGCACATGAGCAGTATCGAGGCGCATGCCTCCCCGCCCGGGGTGCGTGCACGGCGGCTGAGTATGGTCGTCGTTCTGATGGCGGCGGCCATCGCGATGGCGTTGGGACGCGATATGCTTCCTGCCAGCCTGATGCGTCCGCCGGACTGGATGATCCTGCCGCTGGCGGACTGGATCAATGCTTTCTTCGACTTTCTGCGCGATGATCTGGGGCTGCTTGCGGTCACACGCAGTGTGGCGGGCGGTGTCGAGGCGCTTCTCGATGTCACCGCGAACCTGCTTTACGGCAAGAACCGATGGCCATGGCTGGGTCCGATCCCGTGGTCCGTCATTGCGGTCACGGCCGCTGTAATCGGTTATGCTCTGGGCGGCGCCAAGCTTGCTTTTCTGGCTTGCGGAACGTTCCTGTGGATCGCCCTGATGGGTCAGTGGACATGGGCGATGGAGACGCTGTCGGTGATCGTCGTGGCTGCCCCTGTTTCGGTCTTGCTCGGACTGCTGGTGGGCGTTGCGGCGTGGCGTTCGCGGCGGCTGGCAGCTTTGCTGAACCCGATTCTTAACATTGCGCAATCGCTTCCGCATTTTGCCTATATGATTCCGGTTGTTGTCTTCATCGGGGTCGGGCCAAAGGCCGGGGCTATCGTGACGATCATCTTTTCGGTGCCTCCAATGATCCGCATGACGCTTCTGGGTCTGCAAAAGGTACCGGATGAGGTTGTCGAAAGCGGCAAGATGTGTGGCGCGACGGGCTGGCAGCTTTTGCTGCGCACCCGCTTGCCGACAGCGCGGACCGATATCCTCATCGGGGTCAATCAGGTGATCATGCAGTGTCTGGCAATGGTGGTTTTGGCCAGTTTCATCGGGATGCCGGGACTGGGGCAGAAGCTGCTGCAGCTTCTGCAGGCGCTGCGCATCGGTCAATCGGTCGAGATCGGCCTGACGATCGTGTTGCTGGCCATAACACTTGATCGCTTCACCCGGGCCTGGGCCTTGCGCCAGCCTGTTCACGTCCCGCGCGTTATGCCTTGGCATGAACGCTTCCGCCTGCCGCTGATCTGGCTTGGGCTGGTGACCGTTGCGGCCGGCCTGTCGCAGGTGTTCCCCTTGCTGGCTGAGATCGGGCGCGTCCAGGGCTTTTCTTTTGGCGCCGCCATAGATGCGGTGATGGATCGTGTGATTGTCGCCATCTATCCGGTGACGGACTGGCTGCACTGGTTCCTGATCGTCTGGGTGTTCATTCCGGTCCGCGATGCATTCCTGTGGATGCCTTTCGCGGCGGTGCTGTCGCTTCTGGCGGCTGTTGGTTATGCCGTCGGAGGGCGACGCTCGGCGCTGATCTGTGTGGCGTTCTTTGGCTATATCGCGATTTCGGGGTGGTGGGACCGGACGATGATCACGGCCTACACTGTCGTTGTCTCGGTTGCGATTGCGGCAGTGTTTGCGTTTCCGACTGCGATCTGGGCGACTGGCAATGCTGTCAGGTCGCGGAGGGTGCTATTGGTCTGCGACACAGTGCAGACCTTTCCAAGCTTTATATACCTGATCCCGATGATCATGCTGTTCGGGGCAAACGACGTGGCCGTGGTGGGCGCCGTGGTGCTGTTCGCGGCGGTTCCTTTGATTCGCTATACGATTGAGGGAATACGCGGGGTGCCAGTGGCGCTGGTGGAAGCTGCGGGAATGTCGGGCGCGACACGGCGTCAGATCCGGCGGCACGTGCTCTGGCCGGTCGCACTGCCGACAATCATGGTCGGGGTCAATCAGGCGGTGATGTTCTCGCTGTTCATGGTCATCATTGCGGCCTTTATCGGCACGCAGGATCTTGGTCAGGAAATGCAGCGTGCCTTGTCGTCGGCCGACGTTGGCAAGGGATTGGTGCTTGGCCTTGCAGTGGCGACGATCGGGCTGATGGTGGATCATCTGATCATGAAATGGGCCAGTTCTGTAAGACCAGCCAATTGACAGAAGGCCTCCATGGCGGGTCCGGTACCGGTCAGCGCAGAGTTATTAGATGTGCAGAGAGCCGAATCCAGCGCAATGCTTTCATTTAAGCCCGCTCTTCTTCCGGCAAAGAAATCGTAGCGTAAAACGGCATCTTCAAACAGGTGCTTGCGAGAACAGATCACGAGCGCTGTCCTGGTGAGCCACTTCGGCGCAAGGTGACTCATCTGCGTAGATGCGGTTAAGGTTATCCAATTTCCTGCGAAAGTCAGCACCTTTGGCGGTCCTCGTGCTCCAATGATGGTCCGAAGTTGAGTGTTGCTCCGAGGTGGCGCGTATGCGTCACGAAAGGCTTCGTCCGTGGGCCGGTTGCAGTCGTCGCGCCTGAGGATACGCCTTGTTTTAAGGCGGTCGCCTTACACGGCTGTCCCACATCCAACTTGATCGTGAGAGAGGGCTGATTTGGTCAACAATCTTCGGAGCCAACACGCTAGAGCGTTTCGGCGGAAACGTGAATCATCGGATTCCCAAAGGGCCTTGTTTGTGATTCATCCTCTCTTGGAGGATGGATCAATGTCAGCACCTTTGCCGAGTGCGCTTCGTGCGCGGTTTCAGCAGTATATTGAGGAGGGTTTGAGTGGGCGCGCGGCGGCGGCACGGCTGAAGCT
>JAGXGV010000047.1 GCA_024636635.1 Puniceibacterium sp. | reverse complement strand
TCTCGGTGAAAAAGCTCAGGCCGATGCCCATCAGCTTGCGCGTCTCGCCCCGCTTGAACGCGGCAACGCGGTCCGCCTGTTCGGCGCGCAGGCCGGTGTAATCGACCGCCGCAAGCGCCTTGTCCCAGGCGGTGTGATAATCGCCCGAGTCAAATTCCCAGCCCAGCGCCGAGTGATAGGGAAACTGGTCCTTGCGGATAAAGTTGATCCGGCGCAGCTCGGCCGAGTCCATATTCAGCTCCTGCGCGAGCCGTTCGATCATCCGTTCGATGAAATACGCGGCCTCGGTCACGCGGAACGAACAGCGATAGGCCACCCCGCCCGGTGCCTTGTTGGTATAGACGCCGTCGACACCAACGTAAGCGACGGGAATGTCATAGCTGCCGGTGCAGATGTGAAAAAACCCGGCGGGAAACTTGGTCGGGTCGGCGCAGGCGTCGAACGCCCCATGATCGGCGGTGACATGGCAATGCAGGCCGGTGATCTTGCCCTCTTTGGTGGCGCTGATCTTGCCCTTCATCCAGTAGTCGCGGGCAAAGGCGGTGGACATCAGGTTTTCCATCCGGTCCTCGACCCACTTCACCGGCTTGCCGGTGACGATGGAGGCGACGATAGAACAGACATAGCCAGGATAGACGCCGACCTTGTTGCCGAAACCGCCGCCGATGTCGGGGCTGACCACGCGGATGTTGTGTTCCTCGATGCCCGAAAGCAAGGAGGCCACGGTGCGCACCACATGCGGTGCCTGAAACGTGCCGTAAAGCGTCAGCTTGCCATTCACCTTGTCCATGGACGCGACACAACCGCAGGTTTCCAGCGGACAGGGATGGGTGCGGTGGTAATAGATCATCTCTTCGGCCACCACTTCGGCCTCGGCCAGAACGGCCTCTGTCGCGGCCTTGTCGCCTTCTTCCCACAGAAAGATGTGGTTAGGGTGACGGCGTTCGCCATGCGCTCCGTTGGTCTGCCCGGCCAGATCCTCGCGCAGGACGGTGTCGGATTGCAACGCCTCGAACGGGTCGACCAGAACGGGCAGGTCTTCATAGTCGACCTCGACCAGTTCGACGGCATCGGCGGCAACGTAACGGTCGCGCGCAACCACATAGGCCACTTCTTGCCCCTGAAACAGCACCTTGCCATCGGCCAGCACCATCTGTTTGTCCCCGGCCAGGGTCGGCATCCAGTGCAGGCCCAGCGGTTCAAGATCCTTGGCGGTCAGCACCGCCACAACGCCGTCAAGCGCCATGGCCGCATCTGTATTGATCGAAACGATGCGGGCATGGGCATAGGGTGAGCGGACAAAATCGCCATGCAACATGCCGGGCATCTTGATGTCGTCGACATAGTTGCCCTTGCCTTGCGTGAAACGGGCATCCTCGACCCGCTTGCGCGAACAGCCCAACCCCTTGAGATTGGCGATACGGTCGTCGCGGTCCGGTGACAGATCGTTCATTCTGCGGCCTCCCTGGCGGCGGACATTTCGGTGGCGGCGGCCAGCACGGATGTCACGATATTCTGATAGCCGGTGCAGCGGCACAGGTTTCCGGCCATGCCAAAGCGCACCTCTTCCTCGGTCGGGGTGGGATTATCGGCCAGCAGTTGCGCCGCGCGTGTGATCATCCCCGGCGTGCAGAACCCGCATTGCAGACCGTGGTGTTCACGGAACGCGTTCTGCAACACATGCAGGTTGTCGGGGGTCGACAGCCCCTCGATGGTGGTGATGGACGCACCGTTGGCTTGCGCGGCAAAGACGGTGCAGGATTTCACCGACTTGCCATCCATCGTGACGGTGCAGGCACCGCAATGCGAGGTTTCACAACCGATATGCGCGCCGGTCAGGTTCAGCCGTTCGCGCAGGACGTGGATCAGCAATTCGCGCGGCTCGGCCAGAAGCTCCTGCACCTCGCCGTTCACGGTCAGGGTGATCTGCATTTTCTTGGACATGGGGGGGCTCCTTTCAGGCGCGCGACCAGGCGCGGGCGATGGCGCGGGACAGGACGATACCGGCAGCGTGGCGTTTGAAGGCGACGGGGCCGCGATTGTCGGCGCCGGGGTCAATGTCGCCGTCCATCGCCGCCATTGCCGCCTTGATCGCGTCCGGATTGCAGTCCGTGCCGACCAGCGTTTCTGCGGCGGCCTGCGACCAGACCGGCACATCCGACAGGTTGGTCATGGCAATGGATGCCGTGGCACACCGACCGCCCTCTTTGGTCAGCAGGACGGCGGCGGCGGCGGTGGCGTAATCGCCAATCTTGCGCTTTTGCTTTTCATAGGCATAGCCGCCCGTCATCGCGGCAAAGGTCACGGCCGTCAGGATCTCGTCCTCGGCCCGGGCGGTCATGTAGGCCGCTTCAAAGAATTCGCGCGCTGCGATGGTGCGGGTGCCGTCTGGCCCGGTCAGGATGAATTCGGCCCCCAGACACTGCATGAGGCCCGGCATGTCGTTGCCCGGATCGCCGTTGGCGACATTGCCGCCCAGCGTGCCCATATAGCGCACCTGCGGATCGGCGATCTGCAACGCCGCCTCGCGCAGAATGGGGGCGGCGCGGGCCAGATCGGCGCTTTGGATGATGTCGTGCTGCGTGACCATGGCGCCGATGCGCACGGTTGCGCCATCCACCGTGATGCCGCGCAGGTCTGCAATCGCCTGAAGGTCGATCAGATGCGGCACCTCGGCCATGCGCAGTTTCATCATCGGGATCAGGCTGTGGCCTCCTGCCATGACCCGCGCATCGTCGCCGTGGGTCTGCAAAAGCGCCAGGGCATCCTGAATCGTGTCGGGCCTGTAATAGTCGAAGGCTGCCGGAATCATGTAATATCTCCTCCCAGAGCGACGGTCTGCACCGCGCCGTCAGACTAGGCAGGAGACTGGCAAAGTGTTCAGGAATTGAGCGGATCAAGCTGGATTCTGCACGAAATGCGAAAGGGCTGCACGAAATGCGAAAGCTTGCGATGCCGCCCGGTCCTGCGGGCGCGAAGATGCAGCCCGAGCAGAAAGAAAGGGGGTCAGCGGTAAACCATGTCCACGCTGTCAAAGGCGCCAAGAGCATGGTCTTCGCGGAAAAAGGCATGGTCCCGCTTCAGGCGATCCACCGCTTCGGTCGTGAAACGGACAATATCGTCGGCGAACAGCTTGCGCGGGCTGGCCGCCGCGACGATTGAGGGTTCGACGTCGTAATCCACCTGGCCCAGATCGTCGGACAGGGCGTGCGCCTGAGCCAGCGCCGCGCCGCAGATCTCGGCGTAGTCCTTCCAGCTGTTGTAGCTCAGCTCGTCAAGGTCGATGTCATCGCGGAATGGCGCGCGCTCGCGGCTCATGTAGCTTTCGCCATCAATCTTGACCGCGCCGTAGAAGATGTCGCCATGGGCCAGTTGCACCTTTTGCCCGTGGGCGATCCGTTCGGCATCGGTACCGGCATTAAAATCCGAAGGCGGGGTCAGACCGGTCAGCGCCGAAGCGCGGGCGCGCTTGAATTCGATGATCAGATCGTCGGTCGCATCCTTTGACGGCCCCTCGATCAGCACATAATAACGCGGCAAGCCGAGCGACGCCGTGCCCTGCCCGTGGCGCACGCAGACATCCTTGACCTTCAATTCTCCGGCGCGGTCCGGCCTCTTGAAACCCTTGGCGCGGGCAAGATTGTTGACCGCCTTCTGGAAAGTTTTGACCTCGCTCGACAGTGGCTGCAATTCGCCATCGGCCCGGAACCCGCGCCCCGACGATTTCAAATAATCGTCCCAAAGCCATTCGCGCCGGTGCTCCCATGCCTGGTCAAACAGGCGGCGGATCACCTTGGGGGAATTGTCGAGGCGATAGTCGTCGTTCTTTTCGGTCGCCCGTTCGGCGTAGCGCTGCATCGCATCCAGATACCCGTTCACGAACCGCACGATCACCTTGCGGCGCTTCTTGCACTTCATGCCGCCGATTTCCCCGGCCGCAATCCAGAAGCCGACCGCGCCGCGCCGTATGTCCCAGGTGAAGGGCGCATATATCGTCTCGTCAAAGTCATTGACGCCAAAGATCGGCGCACCGTTCCGGTCGGGCATCACCCCGAAATTCTTGGGATGCACATCGCCCAGCGCCATGACCGTGGGCATATGGTTGTCCTGACCGACCATGTCGCGGTAGAACAGAAGGGCGGTGCCACGAAAGAACTTGAAAAAGTCATCCGACAGTTTCATGAATTTTTGTTGCGCGCCAAAGGCCTGCTGTTCGATCCGGGCAGCGTGATCCTCGCGCAGGGTAGACCGGACATGCAGGCGCCGCGCCTGACCTGTCAACAACGTAGGCGGCACAAGCTCCTCGCCGCTGATCGCCTTTGACAGGTCGGCAAAGGCATCCATCCGCCCACTGGATTTGCGCGACGGCGTAACGTCTGCCTCGATCTTCTTCGTCTTGCCGGTATTCGCGGCCCTGGTGGTCCGTGTCTGCGTCTTCTGCGTGGCTTTAACCATGAGATTCCCCGATCTGGTCTACGCAAAACGCCGTGCAAACGGGCATTGTTCCCCGGCTTGGCGGATCAGAGCCCCAGCGCCGCGCGCACCGGTTTAAGCTTGGACCGGCTGACGGGCGCCTTTACCAGCGGCGCAAAGCTGTCGAAATAGACGATACCGTTGTCCTTGAGCCGTTCGAACCGCGTCACATGCGCCGGATTGATAAGATAGCTGCGGTGCGCGCGGATGAACGGGCTTCCCTTCAGGTGGGATTCCGCCTCGGTGATCGACCAGGCACAGAACAATTTGGAATCGCGGGTGTACAGCACGGTATAGTGCCCTTCGGCCCGGATCGCACCGACCACGGCGGGCGACAGGAAAAGAGTCCGACCGTTCTGTTCATAGGGGATCTGGCGGGGCAGCGCGGCGGGCCAGTCGGCGGCGGGCACCTCGGAGGCAGGCCCGTCGGGCGACACGTCAGCTTTCTGCGCCTCGGCGGGCGCAAGAAAGGTCACGCCGGTCAGCAGGAAGGCACCGCACAACACGAAACTGGTCAGGACGACGCCGATCGCCAACGCCTCGTTCCCGATCATCGGGCCGACATCGCGCGTGACGGGTGCGGCGGCAAAGCGCGACCCGAGGATGGCGACAAAATGCACGCAGAACACCGCGAGTCCAAAGCCCAGCGTGCCCAGCAACAGGTTGCGCTGCGTGCGCTTGCCATAGGCCAGCCAGACCGCCCCGATGCTGAGCGCGAGCGAGCCCACCACCGATACGACAAGCCCCAGCGGCGTATAGACCGCCCGACACAGCTCCAGCCCCGCCATTCCGATATAGTGCATTGCCACGATGCCGATGCCGATGATCACCCCCGCAAGGGTCAGCGTGGCAGGGGTACGTGGGCGAAAATGCAACAGCAGCAAGGAACAGCCGACGATCAGGATGGCGATCAGCGCCGAGATGAGGGTGATCACCGCGTCATAGTAGAACAGGATCGGCAGTTGCAGGCCCAGCATCGCGACAAAGTGCATCGACCAGATGCCCCCGCCCAGTGCCACCGCCGCAAGCGCCACGGAAATCTTGCGCTTTTCCAAGGACTTGTTGCGCAACCCGCTGGTCAGAGACAGGCCGGTGAAGCCCGCCATCAGCGCCACGGCCAGCGAGGCCGCCACAAGCCAGTGATTGTGGGTGTAGCTGAGGAACTGCATGTCCTGTGATACTCCGTTGCGGGGTCGGCTCGCAAGCGGCGGCATCTATACCTATCCGCGGGCAAGGCGTGGACAAGGCGTGCGGTGACAAAGAAAATTGTGATCCCGAGACAGTAGCCGATCAGTGTCATTGTCTCTAGACTGATACTTAAAGTGGGACGAGCAGGGAGACGCAGAGGAATGTTTCGATGGAAAGGGCTGTCTTGCGGCCTGCTGTTTGTTTCTGTCTGTGCGACAGTCTTGCCTCTGCCCGCGGATGCACTGGACAAAGTGATTTTCCGGCTCGCCACCGAAAACGACGACCTGCGGGCCGAACTGCGCGACGTCTCGGCGCTGCAAACCGCGTTCGAGGATGAACGGACCTCGGCGCAGGACCTGTTTGCTGCGGCGCTTTCGGATTACGGTCGCCTGCTGGATGCGCTTTATGCCAACGGATATTACAGCCCGACGATCGACATCCTGATCGACGGGCAGCAGGCTTCGGACATCCCGCTGCTGTCCGTCCCGACCCAAATCGAAGACGTGCGCGTACTGATCGACACCGGGCCGGTCTACCGTTTCCGTCAGACCGAAGTGGCCCCGCTGCCGCCGGGTACGGAACTGCCCGAGGATTTCCGCAACAACGAACGCGCGCGCAGCGGCGCGGTCGGTGCGGCGCTGGATACGGCCATCATCTCGTGGCGCGAGGCCGGCTATGCCAAGGCGGAACTGGAAAGCCAGAGCGTGGTCGCCGATCACGCCCGACAGGCCCTGAACGTGGCAATGCGCATCGCGCCGGGGCCTCGGGTCAAGTTCGGCGTGCTGCGCACCGTGGGGGACAGCAACGTGCGCGGTGCGGTGATCCGCCGTGTCGCCGCGGTGCCCACCGGCACACGATTCTCGCCGCAGGTGTTGCGCGACGCCGAACAGCGGTTGCGCCGCACCGGCGCCTTTTCCTCGATCTCGCTGGTCGAAGGCGAGCGTGTGGCACCCGACGGCAGCATGGACATCGGCGTGAACGTGGTCGACGCCCCGCCGCGCCGCATCGGTTTCGGCGCCGAGATCTCGACACTTCAGGGTGTGCGGCTGTCCAGCTTCTGGCTGCACCGCAATCTGTTCGGCGGTGCCGAACGGTTCCGCGTGGAAGGCAGTGTCTCGAACATCGGGGCTGCGGATTCGGGTATGGACTACACACTGGGTGCGCGTCTTGAAATCCCGGCGGTGCTGGGCCCGAACGTCGACGGCTTCGTCTACTCCGAACTCTCGCATCTGGACGAACCGACCTATCTGTCCGACCGGCTTGAACTGGGGCTCGGCCTGACACGGATCTACTCCGAGGATCTGACAGCCGAAGGCGGCGTCAGCTTTGTCTATTCCGAAACCGAGGACGATCTGGGCAACCGGACCTTCACCCTGCTGACCTTTCCGTTCTCAGCCACGCTGGACCGGCGCGACAACGAACTGAACCCCACCAGCGGCTACTACCTCGATGCTTCGGCCAAGCCCTACCTGGGCCTGAGCGGAAGCCAGTCGGGTGCAAGGCTGACCGGGGATGCGCGGTACTATTTTCCCGTGGTCGAGGACAAGAGCCAGGTGCTGGCGGCGCGGCTGCAATTCGGGTCGGTCGTCGGGTCCGATCTGGACGAGACGCTGCCGGAATACCTGTTCACCTCGGGCGGCGGCGGCACCGTGCGCGGCCAGCCCTACCAGTCGCTTTCCATCGACCTTGGCAATGGCGACAAGGCCGGCGGGCGCAGCTTTGTCGGCCTGTCGACGGAATACCGCACCAACCTCAGCGGGAACTTTGCTGCCGTGGCCTTTTACGACGCGGGCTACATCGGCGAGAACAGCTTTTATGACGGCTCGGGCAACTGGCATTCCGGGGCTGGCCTGGGCGTGCGCTACAACACCGGTATCGGCCCGATCCGGTTCGACGTAGCCGCCCCGGTCAGCGGCGACACCGGCGACGGCATCCAATTCTACATCGGCATAGGACAGGCATTTTGACTCGTTTACGGCTCTGCCTTCTCATCATCCTCTCCGTCTTTGTCACGCAGCCTGTGCTGTCGCAGTCATCGCAAGAGGACGACCGCGGCTATCTTCAGAGCCTGCTCGAGGACAACCTGTCGGGCGAAGGTCGCCAGATCCGCATCCAGGGATTTGACGGCGCGCTGTCGTCGCGTGCCACGATCGAGCAGTTGACCATCGCCGACAGCGAAGGTGTCTGGATCACGCTCAACAATGTCGGCCTGTCATGGAACCGGCTGGCCATCCTGCGCGGTCGGATCGAGATTGCCGAACTTTCGGCCGAAGAGGTGCTGCTGCCCCGCAAGCCCCTGCCCGGCAACGAACTGCCCAACCCCGAGGCGCAGCCTTTCAGCCTGCCGGAATTGCCCGTGTCAGTGAACATCGAAGAACTGAACATCGAGCGCGCCGTTCTGGGCGAACCCATCCTGGGCGTGGCGGCCGAAGTGTCCATCGTCGGCTCGGCCAGTCTGATCGACGGGGAACTGGACGCCAACCTTCAGATCGAACGCATCGACGGGCAGACCGGCGAATTGTCACTCGAAGCCTCTTATTCCAACGAGACGCAGAATATTTCCCTGAACCTCAGCCTGGTGGAAGATTCCGGCGGCATCGTATCGACGCTGATCAATCTTCAGGACAGCCCGGCCATCGCGCTGAACGTGCAGGGCGAGGGTCCGCTGGACGACTTTACCGCCGACCTCGCGCTGGCGACCGATGGCGAGGACCGCCTGTCGGGCCATTTGACCCTGTCCTCCCTGCCCGAAGACGGGCCCGAGGGCCGCGCCTTTGGCGTCACGCTGTCGGGCGACATCCGCCCGATGATCCCGCCGGAAAACCGCGCCTTCTTTGGTCCCGACCTGTCGCTTGACGTAGAAGGCCAGTCGCTGGCGGATGGTCGGCTGCGGCTGAACACCCTCGACCTCGGCACCGAGGCGCTGACCCTGACGGGCAGTCTGTCGCTGGGGCCGGACAAGTGGCCCGAAACGATCGACCTGGAGGGACGCGTCGCCAATGCCTCGGGCGAGGCGCTTCTGCTGCCGCTGCCGGGGGTCGAGACGCGGATCGACAGCCTTGATCTGGACGTATCGTTCGACGCGGCGGACAGCGACGGATGGAACGCCGACCTCGTGCTGAACGGGCTCGACCGGCCCGACATCAAGCTGGCCGAGGCGCGCATCAGCGGTCTGGGCCAGATTGCGCAGGGCGACGGCACCTCACTTGGCAATGTCGCCGGGCGGTTCAACATCGCGGCGTCCGGTCTTGCGGCCACGGACGCCGGATTGCGGGACGCCCTGGGCGATGCGATCACCGGCGACATCGTCTTTGACTGGCAGGAAGGCGCGCCGCTGGATCTTGGGCCCATCACCCTGTCCGGCGCGGGCATCGACCTGAACGGGTCGCTGCGCATCACCGGACTGTCGGACACCTTTGCGCCCGAAGTCATTGGAAACGCTGAATTGACCGCGGTCAACATTTCGCGCTTTTCCGGTCTGGCCGGGCGCGATCTGGGCGGCAGCGTGGACGTGACGCTGACCGGATCGGCCAAGCCGCTGGACGGCGCCTTTGACACCACGATCAACGGCACAGCCACCGATCTGGTCACCGGCATCCCCGAAGCCGACCGCATCCTTGCAGGCGAGGCGACGCTGGCCATCGACGTGGTGCGGGACGAGAACGGCATTCTTCTGCGCAACCTCAATGTCACGGCCACCGGCGGCACCATTGCAGCCGAGGGCCGCCTGCGCACCGGCGAAAGCGCGGCACGGTTCGACGTGGCGCTGAACGATACCTCGCTTGTTGTTCCCGAACTGAGCGGTCCGGCGCGGGTGCGCGGACAGCTTGATCAGGTCAACACGCTCTGGACGCTGGACACCACCGCCACCGGCCCCGGCGGCGCCGATGTGCGCGCCCGCGTACAGGCTACCTATGACGAAGGCGCGGTCAGCAACATCAGCGGCACCGGAACGGTGCAGGCCGACGACCTTGCACCTTACGGTGTGATCGCGGGCCGCGATCTGGGCGGGGCGGTTGATCTGGCCGGGTCGGGCAGCTTCGATCCGGAGACGCAGTTCTTTGCGGTAAACCTTGAAGGCAGCACGACGGACCTGCGGGCGGACGTGCCGCAGGTCGATGGATTGCTTACCGGACGCGCCACCCTGGAACTGGACGCCGCGCGGGATGAACAGGGGATCGTGCTGCGCAACCTCGACCTTCGGGCCTCGGGTCTGACGGCCGTGGCCAGCGGCCGACAGACAGAAGACGGCAGCCTGTCGCAGTTCGACATCACCCTGCCGGATGCCGCGCGCGTCGAACCGCGCCTGCAAGGACCGGCGCGCGTGAACGGCACGCTGGCCCAGTCGGGCACCACCTACACGGTCGATGCGACGGCCACCGGTCCGGGCGGAATTGACATCAATGCCGAGCTGATGGCCGACTATGCCGACAATGTTTTGGGCGAAATCAGCGGCAGCGGCACGGTCCGCGCGGCGGATCTGTCACCCTATGGCGTCTTTGCCGGGCGGGACATCGGCGGTGCCGTCGATCTGACCGGCTCGGGCAGCTATGACCCCGCGACAGAGTTCTTTTCGGCCGAAGCGAATGGTTCGATGACGGATCTGAGGACGGGCATAGACCAGCTCGACGGCCTTTTGACCGGACGCACGACGCTGATGCTGGACGCGACACGCGACGCCGATGGCATCCTGCTGCGCAATCTGGACCTTGATGCCAGCGGGCTGATCGCCACCGCCGAAGGCGTGCTGCGCGACAGCGACAGCGGGGCACGGTTCGACATCCGCCTGCCGGATGCGTCCCGCGCGGTTCCCGGTCTGGATGGCCCGATCCAGGTCACCGGCGCACTGGATCAGGCCGGCGATGAATGGTCGCTTGATGCCACGGCCACCGGCCCCGGTGGTGTTGCCGTCGATGCCGAAATCGTGGCGCAATATGCCGATCAGGTGCTGGGTCAGATCGAGGGATCGGGAACGATCCGGGCCGATTCGCTGTCGCCCTATGGCGGTCTGGTCGACAGGCCACTTGGCGGCAGCCTGAACATCAGCGGCTCGGGCAGTTTTGATCCGCGCGACAGCACCTTTGCGGCAGATGTGACCGGCACGGCGCAGAACCTGCGCAGCGGGATCGCGGCGGTCGATCAGTTGATCGCGGGGCAGACCAACCTTGCGGTCAATGCCGACCGGGATGAAAACGGTGTCATCACCGTGAACACCTTTGATCTGACCACCGGGCAGATCACTGCCACGGTCAGCGGGGCCCTGGGCAGCACATCCAGCGACCTGCGCTATGACGTGCGGCTGCGCGATCTGGGACTGTTCGCGCCCGGCTTCAACGGCGCCGCCACTGCCACCGGCACGGCCAGCACGCAGGGCGGCGACTACCGCGTCGATGCGCGCCTGACCGGCCCCGGCGGCACCAACGCACAGGTCAGCGGCACCGTCGCCGCCGACGCAAGCGGCGCCGACCTTTCGGCCACTGGCAGCGCGCCCCTGGCGCTGGCGAACCAGTTCCTTGAGCCGAACATCCTGAACGGCACGGCGAATTTTGACCTGCGGCTGAACGGTGCCCCCGGGCTGGATGCGCTGACAGGGACGGTGCGCACCGCGGGGGCAAGCCTTGTGCTGCCTTCGGCACCGCTGAACCTGACGGACATAGACGCAACTGTCGGGCTGAATGGCGGGCGGGCAGAGATCGACCTGACCTCGCAGGCCTCGACCGGGGGGACGATCACGGTGCGCGGGCCGGTGACGCTTTCGGCGCCGTTCAACGGCGACCTTGCCATCGCGCTGGACGGAGTCGCGGTCGCTGACCCCGGCCTGTACGCGAGCGAGGTCAGCGGCCAGTTGACGCTGACCGGACCGCTTGTGTCGACCGCCATGCTGGAAGGTACGCTGCAACTTGCTCAGGTCGAAGTGCGGGTGCCGGATTCCGGGCTGGGCACCAGCGGCAGTTCGTTCCAGCTGCGCCACATCAATGAATCCGCCGCGTCGCGCGAAACGCGGGCACGCGCCGGGCGTCTTGATACCCAAGGCAGTGGTGGCGGTCGCGGCGGTGGCGGGGTGAATTACCGGCTGAACGTGCTGGTGCAGGCGCCCAGCCAGATCTTCGTCCGGGGCCGCGGGCTGGATGCTGAACTGGGCGGAGAGTTGCGCCTGCGCGGCACCCTGTCCGACATCCAACCCGAAGGGCAGTTCAATCTGATCCGCGGGCGGCTCGACATACTCGGGCAGCGTATCGAGCTTGACCGTGCGTCGATCGTGCTGGCCGGCAGCCTTCAGCCGACCATATCGGTGCTTGCCACGACACAGCGCGATTCTACGACCATCCGGTTCGAGATCAGCGGCGTGGTGTCCGATCCGGACGTGACCATCAGTTCCAACCCAGACCGCCCCGAAGAAGAGGTGCTGGCGCTGCTGCTGTTTGGCCGCGACGTGACGCAGATCTCGGCATTCCAGGCTCTGCGCATCGCTTCCGCGATCAACACACTGGTGGGCCGGGGCGGCGACGGCATCGTTGACCGGTTGCGCATGGGATTCGGGGTCGACGATCTGGACGTCGCTACAGCCGAGGATGGCACGACCGAGTTGCGGGTCGGCAAATATCTGACGGACAACGTCTATACCGACGTGACAGTGGGTGCCGACGGGCAGAGCGAGATCAACCTGAACCTTGACGTCACCCGCTCCATCACCGCGCGCGGCACGGCCTCGTCAGATGGCAACACCGGTCTCGGGATCTTTTTCGAGAGGGACTATTAGGCGCGTTCCGACCCGCCGCACAGGACAAGGCCCGACGCTTCGCAACGCACAGCACGCCGTGTGGTTTCGGGACCGTCAGCGGCGCAGCGCGTCGCGGATTTCCAGCAGGACATCCAGTTCGGACGGGCCGGTATGCACCTCGGGGGCAACATCGTCGGGGCGCTCGGCGGCGGATTTGATGCGGTTGACCATCTTGACCAGCATGAAGACCACGAAGGCGACGATCATGAAATTGATCACCGCCATGATGAACTTGCCGATGGCAAAGACCGGCGCCCCGGCCTCCATCGCCACGGTCAGCGACGGATAGATTTCGCCGTCCAGCGCATAGAACCAGCCGGAAAAGTCGATGCCGCCGGTGAAGATGGCGATGACCGGGTTGATGATGTCCCCGACCAGCGAGGTGACGATGGCAGTAAAGGCCGCACCGACTATGATGCCCACAGCCATGTCCATGACATTGCCCTTGGCGATGAAGTCGCGAAATTCCTGTATCATGAATATGCCCTCACGCATTGAAACCGGTAGCGGTCTGACCCGCCCCGCGCGTCTATACAGGGTCCGGAAAGTTTTGCATCAGAATAGTTGGGGGCCGCTCAGCCCGGCAGCGTTCCGGTCAGAACGTAGCGCAGGATCTCGACCACCTCCGAAGGATCGCGGGCAACGGCAAGTGCTGCGGCGTCCACTTCCTTCAGTGCATGGTCATGGTCCGGCTGTTGCAGGATGATCAGGGACTTGCCCAGCGCGGCGGCATAGCCGGCGTCAAAGGCGGCGTTCCACTGCTTGTACTTTTCGCCAAAGCGCACGACCACAACATCGCAATCCGCGATTCCCTTGCGCGTGCGGATGGCGTTGACCATGGCACCCTTGCGGTCGTGCCAGAACTTGCTGGGCTCCTCCCCAAGGATCACGGCACCGCAATCGTCCGAAGCCGCGTGGTCGGTGACCGGCCCGGAAAAGGTCACATCAAGACCCTGCGCGCCGTCAATGATGCGGTCGCGCCAGTCGGTGTGGATTTCGCCGGACAGATACACGTTCAGTCCCATGGGTGCCTCGCTCTGGTTCGTTGCGGTCAAAGCAATACCTAAGGCGCGGTGGACCGCGCGCAAGTCCTGCGGCGGATACCGGCGGCGGGCATCGCGGCGCGGTCTAGCCCCGCAGGACGCCGCCCGTCGCCTTCTGCACTTTCTCGACGATCTTCGCCGAGATCGCTTCGATGTCCTTTTCCTTCAGCGTCGCCTCGACCGGTTGCAGGCGCACGGTCAGGGCGATGGATTTCTTGCCCTCGCCCAGTGATCCGCCGATGAATTCGTCGAACACCCGCACCTCTGCGATCAGCGCCTTGTCCGCCCCGCCAGCGGCATTGACAAGGTTCAGCGCCTCGACTTGCGCATCGACCACAAAGGCAAAGTCCCGCTCGACCGCCTGAAGATCGTTCAGCGCCAGCGCGGGGCGTGTCGATCCGGTCTTGCGCGGCAACGGAATCTCGGCCGGCCAGATCGTGAAGGCCACGGCGGGCCCCTTCACATCCAGCGCCTTCAGCACCTTGGGATGCACCTCGCCGAAGATCCCCAGCGCCTTCTTCGGGCCCAGGCAGATGCGGCCGTGGCGCCCCGGGTGCCACCAGGCATCGCCGCCGCGCAGGATCTGCACCTTGGCGGGGGCGCCAATGGCCGCAAGGATCGCGTCGGCGTCGGCCCTTGCATCGAACAGGTCGACGGCGCGGGAACTGCCCTGCACGTCCTTGGGGCCGGTGCGCCCCACAAGCAGGCCACAGATCTGCAACTGCTGTTCGCCCGGCTCGCCACCCGAGAAAACCGCGCCGATTTCGAACAGCGCCTGATCCGGAAAGCCGCGCGCCTGATTGCGGGCCGCGGCCCGCAGAAGCCCGGGCAGCAGCGCCGGGCGCAGATGGCTCAGGTCGGCGCTGATCGGGTTGGCCAGCATCGTGGCGTCATCGCCACCGCCGAACAGGTTTGCGGCTGTCTTGTCGATAAAGCTGTAGGTCACACATTCGTTGTACCCCAGCGCCGCAGCGGTGCGCCGTCCGGCCTGTTCGCGCCTTTGCAGCGGCGACAGGATCGGTTTCGGCACGCCGGTCTGGAGCCGCGGCATAGGTTTGCCCTGCAACCGGGTGAGCGAGGCGATACGGGCAACCTCTTCGACCAGATCCGCCTCGCCCATGATATCCGGGCGCCAGCTGGGAACCTGTGCCATATCTCCGTCAAGGGCAAAGCCAAGCCGGGTCAGCGTCTCGCGCTGGTCCGCCTCGGGGATGTCCATCCCGACCAGGGAAATCACCCGCGCAGGGTCAAGCCGATAGGCGCGGCGGGTGTCGGGGATCTGCCCGGCCACGACCACTTCGGACGCTTCGCCGCCCGCCACGTCCAGGATCATGCGGGTGGCATGTTCCAGGCCGACAGGGGTCCAGTCGGGGTCGATGCCGCGTTCGAACCGGTATCGCGCGTCGGAATTGATCCTGAGCGCGCGGCCCGTATAGGCGGTGCGCACCCTGTCGAAATAGGCGGCTTCAATGAACACGCTGGTAGTGTCCGCGGTGACGCCCGTGGGCAGGCCCCCCATGACCCCGGCAACGCTCTGGACCCCGGCATCGTCGGAAATCAGCGTCATGTCCGGGTCGAACGTATAGGTCTTTTCGTCCAGTCCCATCATCGTCTCGCCGCCTTTGGCGCGGTGGATGCGCAGGCCGCCGGTCAGCTTGTCGGCGTCGAACACATGCAGCGGGCGGTTGCGGTCGTAGGTGAAGAAGTTGGTCACGTCGACCAGAAAGGAAATCGGGCGCAGGCCAATGGCCCGCAGCCGGTCCTGAAGCCATTGCGGGCTTGGCCCGTTCTTTACCCCCCGGACAAGCCGGCCGTAGAACACCGGCGCGGCATCCAGTGTGTCGGCGTCGATGGTGACGGCGACGGGGCAGGCAAAGCTGCCCGGCACCGCGTCCACATCGCGCGGTTTCAGCGTGCCAAGGCCGCGCGCGGCCAGATCGCGGGCGATGCCGCGCACGCCCAGCGCATCGGGACGGTTCGGGGTAATGGCAATCTCGATCACCGGATCGACCTTTGACGGATCGTTCTGCGCCAGCCAGTCGGCAAAGGTCTGCCCGACCTCGCCAGAGGGCAGTTCAATGATGCCCTCGTGTTCCTCGGACAGTTCCATTTCCCGCTCTGAACACATCATGCCGAAGCTGTCGATGCCGCGGATCTTGCCCACGCCGATCGTCGTGTCGATGCCCGGGACATAGGTGCCGGGGCTGGCAACCACCACGGTTATTCCGGCGCGGGCATTGGGGGCACCGCAGATGATCTGGGTTTCGCCCTGGCCGGTGGCCACCTTGCACACGCGCAGTTTGTCCGCATCGGGGTGCTTTTCCGCCGCAAGCACCTTGCCGATGGTAAATCCCGACAGCTTTGCCAACGGATTCTCGACCCCCTCGACCTCAAGCCCGAGATCGGTCAGCGCCTCGGTGATCTCGTCCAGCGACGCGGTGGTTTCGAGGTGATCCCTGAGCCAGGAAAAGGTGAATTTCATCGGTCTCAACCCGTTGATTGCGTATCGTCCTTCCCTTAGCGGATCACACGCCGGGGGGAAAGGGGCGGCTGTCCGCACTGCGGATCCGGGGTCTGAGATCGAAAAGCGTCACGTTCGCATCCTGCGCCCAAACCTGAAACCGCGTATCGGGGTGGAAAGCCCTTCACGCCAGAGCCGGACAAAGACCGCCTCGATCTCGGGGCGGGGGGCCTTGGCCGGAAAGCCGACAGCCACCTGTTCGGGCGTCCACATCCAGTCCGGTCCGGGGGCCACGCGCATGGAACAGCCCGGGAACAACCGCCAGCCGGTGTGGCGCCGGACCAGCAGGCGGACGCCTTCGTGCCGGGGATCCTGCCGGATGCGGGCATAGGCCTGGTCCACCAGCAGCGGCGGACCTTCGAGCTGTTGAAGAAACAGATCCTCGCGCGCGATCAGCGCACCTGTGATGTCGTCGCGGGCGTTGCAACGTTGCGCCGTGGCAAGGATGTCGTTCTGCAAAGAAGGCGAATGGTCGACGGGACGCGAGGCGTAGATCAGGCGGAGGTGGGACACAAGATATTCTTTCGGGCGCGGTCTGGTGAGCGATGGACTGTCACAACGCGAAGGACGACCAATTGGCAGCCGTCAATCAAGAGGTCACGAATCGCCAACGCGGCAAACGCCTGTCGGTTCCGTCAATTCTGCGCTTCGCGCCAGACCCGGACAAAGACCGCCTCGATTTCCGATTCAGAGGCGTTTTCGATGGCACCGGCGGCCACCTCGTCCCGGGTCCACATCCAGCTGCGCGCGGGATCGTCGCGCATGGCCCAGCCGGGAAACAGGCGGTCGTCGGAATAGCGCCGCACCAGTTGGCGGATCTCGATATGGCGGTCGTCGCGCAGGATGCGGTCATAACACGCCTCGACCCTGCCCTGCGGCCCTTCGAGCAATTGCAGGTAAAGATCGGCCCGGGCGATCAGCGCGCCGGTGATGTCGTCGCGCACATTGCAGCGGCGGGCGTCCATCAGGATGCCGTTAAGCGTCCCGGGATCAAAACCAAAGGGGCGCGAGGCGTAGATCAGGCGAAGATGGGGCAAGATGCGGTATCCTTTTGCGACAAGCTACGCGGTGCTGGCATAGCTGTCGAGTGCGGCAGCATGACACTGTCCCCCGGTTCGGACCGTGCCCGGCTATCGCTATCGGCTCAGCCCGCCGTGCAGCGTCGGCACGTCCAGGCTTGCAAATCCGTAGTGGCGCAGCCAGCGCAGATCGGAATCAAAGAAGGCCCGCAGGTCGGGCATGCCATATTTCAGCATCGCGATCCGGTCGATCCCCATGCCAAAGGCAAAGCCCTGCCACTGGTCCGGGTCCACATTGGCCGAGCGCAGCACATGCGGGTGCACCATGCCCGAGCCAAGGACTTCAAGCCAGCCGTCGCCTTCGCCGATCTTGAGCTGACCGTCGACCCAGGAACACTGGATATCGACCTCGGCCGACGGTTCGGTGAAGGGGAAGTGCGAGGCGCGGAATCGCGTCTTGATCCCGTCCACCTCGAAAAAGGCGGCAAAGAATTCCTCAAGCACCCATTTCAGGTTGGCCATGGAAATGTCGCGGTCGATGGCCAGCCCCTCGAACTGATTGAACATCGGCGTGTGGGTCTGGTCGTAATCGGCGCGATAGACGCGGCCCGGCGCGATGATGCGGCAGGGCGCGCCGTGCTTTTCCATGTGCCGGATCTGCACCGGGCTGGTGTGGGTGCGCAGCACATGGGGCGGGCGGTTGTCGCCTTCCGCGCGGTGCATGTAGAACGTGTCCATCTCGGCCCGGGCGGGGTGATGGCCGGGAATGTTCAGCGCGTCGAAATTGTACCAGTCGGTGTCGACCTGCGGCCCTTCGGCGACGGCGAACCCCATGTCGGCAAAGATCGCCGTGACTTCTTCGGTGACCTGGCTGATGGGATGGATCGTGCCCATGCGGCGCGTGCGCGCAGGCAGCGTCACGTCCAGCCATTCGGACCGCAGCCGTTCGTCCAGTGCGGCATCGGCCAGCGATTCCTTGCGCGCGACCAGCGCCGAGGTGATCTCGTCCTTGAGCGCGTTCAGCGCGGGACCGGCGGTCTGGCGTTCCTCGGGGGTCATGCGGCCCAGTTCGCGCATCTGCAAACTGATCTCGCCCTTTTTGCCCACCGCCTGCACGCGCAGGGATTCGATGGCGGATTCGTCGCCCGCGTCGGCAATCAGGGTCAGGTACTTAATGCGCAGATCGTCCATCACGGGCCTCCGGTCAGATGCGCCGCCTGAGTAGCCGCAGCAGGGTCCGGGTGCAAGCGCCGCAAGCGATACGCCCGGCAAACGCAAAACGCCACGGGGGATGCCCGTGGCGTTCGTTTCTTCGCTTTGCGCGCCGGTTCAGGCGGCGGCGGGCAGCGCGGCCTTGGCCTGTGCGGCGATGGCGTTGAACGCCTCGGGCTCGTGCACGGCGAGATCGGCCAGAACCTTGCGGTCCACTTCGATCCCGGCCAGCGCCAGACCGTTGATGAAGCGCGAATAGGTCAGGGCGGGGTCATACATGCGCACAGCGGCGTTGATCCGCTGGATCCACAGGGCGCGGAAGCTGCGCTTGCGGTTCTTGCGGTCGCGCGTGGCGTACTGGTTGGCCTTGTCGACGGCCTGAGCGGCCACCTTGAAGGTGTTCTTGCGACGACCGTAATAGCCTTTGGCTTGGTCGGTGATTTTCTTGTGACGGGCGTGGGTGACTGTCCCACCTTTGACTCGTGCCATGATCCAGGCTCCTTATCTATACAGGTCTATCAGCGGTCGTAGGGCATGTAGCCCAAGACGATCTTTGCATCGGGGGCCGACAGGGTTGTCGTCCCGCGTGCGTCGCGGATGAACTTGGTGGAGCGTTTGATCATGCCGTGCCGCTTGCCGGCCTGGCCTGCCATCACCTTGCCGGTGGCAGTCACCTTGAAGCGCTTCTTGGCGCTCGACTTGGTCTTCATCTTGGGCATTTCCGTCTCCTTGTCTTCTGGGTCGGTCGAACGCGCGACTCGGCATGCCACGTGGGCCGGACGCGCGCGGATTGAGCAGGCCGTATAGGCGGCTGCCCTGCGGGATGCAAGGGGTTTCAGATGCGGCGCAGGCAGGGCCGAAAGGCGCCCTAGCCCAGCACCCGGCCAATCACACCATAGACGGCATCAATCACGTCGGCCAAGGCATATCCGCCGGGCCGACTGTGGAACGCCCAGCCGATCAGCCCCGCCGCGATCAGCGCCATGACACTGCCGACGCGCGGGGCGCGGCTGTCGGAATAGGCCGACACAAGCGCGGATATCACCAGCACCGCCAGTAGCATCCCGATGCACAGCACAAGGTCCGGGTCCGCCGCCCGGACGAGCCAGTCCACCGATCAGCCGGGATCGGTGGCGTAGATCAGCCGTTCGTCGCAAGGCGCGACTCGCAGGATGTTCGTGGTGCCCGCCGTGTTGAACGGCACGCCGGCCGTGACCACGATCTGATCCGTGGTGGTGGCATAGCCGCCTTCGCGGGCGGCGCGGGCGGCGCTCACGACCGCCTCCTTGAACCGTTCAAGCACACCGACCTGCACGCAGTTCGTGCCCCATGTCAGCGCCAGCCGCCGTGCGGTGGACAGCGACGATGTCAGCGCAAGGATCGGCACCCGTGGCCGTTCCCGCGCCACAAGCAGGGCGGTGGTGCCGCGCTGGGTAAAGCAGCAGATCGCCTTGATATCGGTGGTTTCGGCAATCTCGCGCGCTGCCGACACGATGCCATCGGCGATCGAGGTGCGCATGGCGGCCCGGCTGGCGTCAATCACCTCGCGGTAGGTCGGATCGCTTTCGACCTCCATCGCGACGTTGTGCATGGTGCTGACCGCCTCGACCGGGTAGGCGCCGGCCGCGGATTCCGCCGACAGCATGATCGCATCGGCGCCTTCGTAGATCGCGGTGGCCACATCCGATACCTCGGCCCGGGTGGGCATCGGCGATTCGATCATCGATTCGAGCATCTGCGTCGCCACGATCACCGGCTTGGCCGCGGCACGGCATTTGCGGATCAGGCGCTTCTGGATCGGCGGGACGTTCTGCACCGGCAGTTCCACGCCCAGATCGCCCCGTGCCACCATGATGCCGTCCGACACCTCAAGGATCTCGGAGAACGCCTGGACCCCCGCAGGCTTTTCGATCTTGGACAGGATCGCGGCGCGGCCCTGGCGCAGCTCGCGCGCCTCGAGCACATCTTCGGGTCGTTGCACAAAACTGAGCGCGAGCCAGTCGACGCCCAGTTGGCAGACGAATTCCAGATCCTTGCGGTCCTTGTCCGACAGCGCGGCCAGCGGCAGCACGACATCGGGCACGTTCACCCCCTTGCGGTTGGAGATGGTGCCGCCGTTGATCACGGTGCAATCGGCAAAATCCTTGCCGCAGTCCTTGACCCGCAGCCGGATCTTGCCGTCGTTGACCAGAAGGTGGGCGCCGGGTTCAAGCGCCGCGAAGATTTCCGGATGCGGCAGGTTCACCCGGGTGGCGTCGCCTTTGGCCGGGTCCAGATCCATGCGGAACGCGGCATCGGCAACCAGCTCTTCCTCGCCGTTGGCAAAGACGCCGACGCGCAGCTTGGGCCCCTGAAGGTCGGCCAGGATGCCGATGGGGCTGTTCAGGTCGCTCTCGACCTGACGGATGATCGCGTGGCGTTCGCGGATCTCGTCATGGCTGCCATGGCTCATGTTGAGCCGGAACACATCCGCCCCCGACTCGTGCAGCTTGCGGATCATATCGTAATCCGAAGAAGCCGGCCCAAGCGTGGCCACGATCTTTACATTGCGCAAACGTCTCATATTCACTGTCCCGTTCGGAATTTCGGCGGTCGTATCAGGGGCATGGCGGCCATGGAGTCCCGCATCGGCGTTACCGCTAACAAATCACCAGCGTTATTGCGTATTTCCTCACGGCGCGCAACTCCTCTATGTAAGGCGCCAGAGAGATGACAACGCCATGACATATACTTCCTACCATATAGACGGGGCCAGACGAAACAGCCGCTGGCTGATCACCTGCGACCATGCCACCAACACGGTTCCGCCTGATTTACCGGCATCTCTCGGGCTTCCGCCCGAAGATATGGCACGTCACATCGCCTATGACATCGGCGCAGCGGGTGTGGCGCGGGCCTTGGGGGCGGCGCTTGGGGCGCCGGTGATCTGCTCGGACTTTTCGCGGCTGGTGATCGACCCGAACCGGGGCGAGGAAGATCCGACACTTCTGATGCGACTTTACGACGGATCGGTGATCCCGGCCAACCGCCACGCGGACGCCGCCGAAAAAGAGCGGCGCCTGGCCGCGTTCCACCGCCCCTACCACGCCGCGCTCGAGACACTTGCGGCGCGACGTGCCGACACGGTGATCGTGTCGGTCCATTCCTTCACGCGGCAGTTGCGTGGCCGTCCGGTTCGGCCCTGGCACATCGGCATCCTGCACGCCTGGGACAGGCGCTTGTCAGACCCGCTGATCGCGCTGCTGGATGCAGAGCAGGACCTGGCCGTGGGACGAAACCAGCCCTATCCGGGCCATCTGCCCGGCGATGCGGTTGACAGGCACGGATTGCAGCACGGTCGCCAGAACACGCTGATCGAACTGCGCAACGACCTGATCGCGACGCCCGAAACCCAGACGGCCTGGGGTGCAAGACTGGCGCCGCTGCTTGAACAGGCGCTTCGCCATGCCGATGTATGATCTTTGAGGGAGTGGAAAGACATGGATGACCAGACCCGTATCGAGCTTGAGGCCGCGGCCTTCCGCCGCTTGCGCCAGCACCTGATGCAGGACCGCACCGACGTGCAGAACATCGACCTGATGAACCTTGCCGGATTCTGCCGCAACTGCCTGTCCCGCTGGTATCAGGGAGCGGCGAACGCACGCGGCATCGACATGACAAAGGAAGCAGGCCGCGAGGCGTTCTACGGCATGACGATGGACGAATGGAAGGCCGGGCACCAGACTGCTGCATCGGACGACACGCAGGCGGCGTTCAGGACGGCCTTTGCCGAAAATGTCGAAAACAAGGGCTGACCGCGCCTGACCGCAGACGGGTGTGCCGGGGCTCTGCCCCGTCGGTGGCCTGCGCCACCGACTCCCCGGGATATTTCAGACCCCGAGAAGCCGGGGGTTGGCCGACCGGTTTTGGTGACTGACCGCTTGGGCGAAGTGTTGCCGTGCCTGGTTTGCCGATGGATGCCCCGACGGATCAGATTGCCGTTTTGCGGCTTTCCTCGAGATAGATCTCGCGCAGGCGCGTTGAACGCATCCCCGGCGTGCCGTCACCCAGCACGGCGCCGTCGATCTCGACCACCGGCATGACGAAGGCACTGGCCGAGGTGATGAAGGCCTCGTCGGCCTCCTGCGCCTCGGCGATCGAGAAATTGCGCTCTTCTATCTCCATCTGCGCCTCTGCGGCAAAGCGCAGGACGGCAGCACGGGTTATCCCGTGCAGGATGTCACTGGACAGCGCGCGGGTGATGATGCGGTTGCCCTTGACGATGTAGGCATTGTTGCTGGTCCCCTCGGTCACAAAACCGTCCTCGACCATCCAGGCATCGTCGCAGCCGGCCTTCCTGGCCTTCATCTTGCCCATGGACGGATAAAGCAGCTGCACCGTCTTGATGTCGCGACGTCCCCAGCGCTGATCCTCGATCGAGAGGATCTTCAGACCCTTGCGCGCCGCAGGGTTGTCCGCCAGCCCGGGCTTGTTCTGGGTGAACAGGACGATGGTCGGCTCGGTGGTTTCGGGGTCGGGAAACACAAAATCCCGGTCGCCGGGCGCGCCCCGGGTGATCTGGAGATAGACCAGCCCCTCGTCGATGTCGTTCACCCGCACCAGTTCGCGGTGGATCTCCAGCAGTTCGTCCATGTCGCAGGGCGCCCGCATATCGAGTTCGGACAGCGACCGTTGCAGGCGCGTCGCGTGACCGGCAAAATCGATCAGCTTGCCGTCCAGCACGCTGGTCACCTCGTAGACGCCGTCAGCCATCAGGAAGGCGCGGTCGAAGATCGACACCTTCGCTTCGGTTTCGGGCAGGTAGTCTCCGTTCACATAGACGGTTCTGGTCATCGCTTGGTCCTTCGTGCCGGGTCGGTGTCAGCCCCAGAGGGCGGCTTGTGGCGGGTGCACGCCCTTGTCGTCAAAGAGCAGCGGTTCGGGACGGTCTTCGGCCAGCAGCAGCGGCCCGTCAAGATCTGTCACAAGCGCCCCCTGTGCCACCAGTGTCGCAGGGGCCATGGCAAGCGACGAGCCGACCATGCAGCCCACCATCACGTCATAGCCTTCCGCGCGGGCGGCGTCGCGCAGGGCCAGCGCCTCGGTCAGACCGCCGGTCTTGTCGAGCTTGACGTTGACCACGTCGTACTTGCCGCGAAGGTGCTTCAGGCTGTCCCGGTCATGGCAGGATTCATCGGCGCAGACCGGCACGGGCCTGTCGATGCCGATCAGCGCCTCGTCTTCCCCGGCAGGCAGCGGCTGTTCCACCAGTGCGACACCCAAGCGTACCAGATGCGGGGCAAGGTCGGCATAGACCTCTGCCGACCAGCCTTCGTTCGCATCGATGATGATGCGGGCCTCGGGCGCTCCGGCCCTGACGGCCTCAAGCCGCGCCATGTCGTCCGGCGTGCCAAGCTTGATCTTGAGCAGCGGGCGATGCGCATGTTTCGCCGCCTGGGCGCGCATCTTGTCAGGCGTGTCGAGCGACAGGGTATAGGCGGTGATCTCGGGGCCCGGACGGGCCAGCCCGGCAAGCTCCCACACCCTCCGGCCCGCGCGCTTGGCCTCGAGATCCCAGAGCGCGCAATCCACCGCATTGCGCGCCGCCCCTGCGGGCAGCAGATCGTACAGCGCCGCACGGCTCAGCGCGGACGGCAGGCCAAGGATCTCCTCGGTCACCGACTCCAGCGTCTCGTCGTAGCGCGCATAAGGCACACATTCGCCCCAGCCCGTCACGCCGGCATCGCTCAGCCGGACGGTCAGGACCCTCGCCTCGGTCCGCGACCCGCGGCTGATGGTAAAGACCTCAGCCAACCGGAAAACGTCGGGCGTCACCTCGATGTCCAAGACACTCTCCCCTTCTTCTTTTTCCAAATACCCAAAATGCTTCGCCGCAAGGCGCGCCCCGTCAGGGACTCAAATCGCTGCCAGCGCCTCGAACAGCCGTTCGGCGCCGTGGCGGTAGGGATCGACCGCAGGCAGGCCCAGCCGCGCCTCGACCTCTTCCAGATAGGCGACGGCGGCGGCGTCGTCCATGTGCTGGGTGTTGATCGAGATTCCCACCACCTTGCAGGCCGGATTGGCCACCTGCGCCAGGTGCAGCGACGTGTCGCGCACAACCTCAAGGCTCGGCAGCGTGTAGCCCGGCAGACCGCGCATATGCGTGCGTGTCGGCTCGTGGCACAGGATCAGCGCATCGGGCTGACCGCCGTGGATCAGCGCCAGTGTCACTCCCGAATAGGACACGTGGTACAGCGACCCCTGCCCCTCGATGATGTCCCAGTGGTCGGCATCGTTGTCCGGGGTCAGCCATTCGATCGACCCCGCCATGAAATCCGCAATCACCGCGTCCAGCGGCACGCCTTCGCCGGTGATCAGGATCCCGGTCTGGCCCGTCGCCCTGAACGTGGATTTCATGCCCGCCTTGCGCATGTCCCGATCCAGCGCCAGCGCAGTATACATCTTGCCCACCGAACAGTCGGTGCCCACGGCAAGCACCCGCTTGCCGGTGCGCTTTTCACCGTTTGCGATGGGATACTGCACCACGGGGATGCGCACATCGTGCAGCGTGCGGCCCAGACCCCTTGCCTTTTCGGCCAGATCCGGCTCGTGGCGCAGCAGGTTGTGCAGGCCCGACGCGATGTCATAGCCTTGGTCCAGCGCCTCCAGCAGCACGGCCTTCCACGCCTTCGAGATCACGCCACCCCGGTTGGCGACACCGATCACCAGCGTGCGCGCACCAGCGTCCCACGCTTCGGCAAGGGTCATGTCGGGCAGCTTCATGTCGGCCTTGCAGCCCTCCATGCGGAACTGGCCGACGCAATTGTCGGGGCGCCAGTCCTTGATGCCCTGCGCCACCTTGGCGGCCAGTCCGTCAGGCGCATCGCCCAGAAACAGAAGGTATGGGGTCTCGATCATCAGGCTCTCCCGGCATTGTGAGTCACGGCATCATGCGTTTCGCGGCAGGCTAGCCGCCTTTGAGCGCAACTAAGTTGCTTTTGCCTACAATTTCCAGAGCTGGCTGCACGATCCCTGCGCAAATAGAAGGCATTGCCGAAGAAACGTGCAGACCTGCGCGGCCACCCATCCCCTGACGCTTTACCGCGGCAGGATGCTGCAACTGCACATTCCCGCTTGCAGCCCGGCAAGCAATTTAATAACCGGTATGCGACGGAATACGAAACATCCTTTCAGGGAGCCCCTTCCAATGTCCTTCCGCATCCAGCCCGCCCCCGTTGCCCGCCCCAACCGCTGCCAGCTTTTCGGCCCCGGTTCGCGCCCCGCGATCTTTGAAAAGATGGCGGCAAGCGTTGCGGACGTGATCAACCTCGATCTCGAGGATTCGGTTGCGCCCAGCGACAAGGACAGCGCCCGGGCCAACGTGATTCAGGCGATCGGTGACATCGACTGGGGCGGCAAGACGCTGAGCATCCGGATCAACGGGCTCGACACGCCCTACTGGTACCGCGATGTCGTGGACCTGCTGGAACAGTCCGGTGACCGGCTTGACCAGATCATGATCCCCAAGGTGGGCTGCGCCGCCGATCTTTATGCCGTCGATGCGCTGGTCACGGCGGTCGAACGCGCGAAAGGGCGTAAAAGGCCCATCGCCTTTGAGGTGATCATCGAATCGGCGGCCGGCATCAGCCATGTGGAAGAGATCGCCGCCGCCACCCCCCGCCTTCAGGCGATGAGCCTTGGCGCGGCAGACTTCGCCGCCTCGATGGGCATGTCCACCACCGGCATCGGCGGGACGCAAGAGAATTACTATATGGCGCATAATGGCGCGAAATACTGGTCCGACCCCTGGCACTGGGCGCAGACTGCCATCGTCGCGGCCTGCCGCACCCATGGCGTGCTGCCGGTCGATGGCCCCTTTGGCGATTTCAGCGATGACGACGGTTTCCGTGCCCAGGCGTTGCGGTCGGCCACGCTGGGCATGGTCGGGAAATGGGCGATCCACCCGAAACAGGTCGCGCTCGCCAACGAGATATTCACCCCCTCCGACGCCGCCGTGGCCGAAGCCCGCGAAATCCTGGCCGCGATGGAAGCCGCCAAGGCCAAAGGTGAGGGCGCGACCGTCTACAAGGGCCGACTGGTGGACATCGCCAGCATCAAGCAGGCCGAGGTCATCGTGAAACAGTCCGAGATGATCGCGGGCTGACACCTCAACCATGAACGGCCACCGGAGCGCGCGCTGTGACCCATGAGGGTCGCGGTGATAGTGGATGGCAGGCACCTGTTCACGGCAGGTTCTCGCGGATCAGGGCAGGTTCTCGCGGAAATAGATGTCAAGTCTTAGCGGTCTGGGCTGCTCTATGGGGGCGGACAGGCTGAAAAGCGCCCGCTCGATCAGGGTGTCCGGGTCAACGTCGAACACCGCATCAACTGTCCCGTCCAGCAAGGCGCGACGGGTATCCGGGGTGAG
Organism: Puniceibacterium sp.; assembly: GCA_024636635.1. GTDB lineage: Bacteria > Pseudomonadota > Alphaproteobacteria > Rhodobacterales > Rhodobacteraceae > Puniceibacterium. The sequence continues at coordinate 2,045 of JAGXGV010000047.1, read as the reverse complement.
GCCATGTCCGATGAACACGACGTTCCCCTGCTTTTGCTCGCGTATGGCGCGGGTAATGCCCCCGGAAGAGCCGCCAACGTTGTAGATGCCCACCAGATCGGGCACCTGAGCAAAAAGATCCAATGCGTGCCGATAGTTTTCCGCGGCGTCGTCGTGGCCTTCCTTCATGCCGATGACGCGCAGATCGGGAAACATTTCGTCCAGCAGGCTCAGGAAGCCCGCTTCGCGTTCGGAATGGGCGCGGTAGTGGCGTGACCCGGCGACCAGCGCGACAGAGCCCGACCGCGAACTTGCCAGACGACCGATCAGCAGGCCCGCAGTGCGCCCCGCCGCGCGGTTGTCAAGACCCAGGTGGCGGATCTGGGGCATGTTTCCCAGGTCCGAGACGATCGTGACCAGCCGGGTGCCGGTAGCAGAGATTTCAGCAGCAGCATTTCGCACCTCGGGATGTTCGATGGCGAAAAAGACGATCCCGTCGGCCCAGGCGGCGTGTTTGTACAGCGCCGCGACCAGCGCCGAGGCATTGAAGCTCTCGATGAAAAAACAGCGCAGGAACGGGTCGTTGACGCCAGTCCGGCCAATGCGCGCCTTGACCCTTTCGCCCAGCAGACGCAGATAGGGATTGGTTCCGGCAGGCAGCAACACGATGATGTTGAGCGGGCGCTCGGCGCTGTACAAACCAGCATCCTCCGCGCTGAGAAACCCGATGTCACGGGCGGCTTCTAGCACGCGGTGGCGTGTGCGCTCCTTCACGCCCTTGCGCCGGTTGATGACCCGATCGACCGTTGCCAACGATACGCCTGCGCGCGCGGCAACCATAGCCAACTGCGGGCGATCATTCATTCCATCTATCGTTTCCGACTCTGCCACCCCTCAAAACCCCTCAGGTCAATTTCTTTGACGGAGGGTGCCGCGAAACCCTACTTTCGGTCAATACTGACGATTGACGGGTAAACGCAACTATTCAGCCCGTCGTCCCCTCATAACGCGTCAAAACTCTTGGGAGGAGAAACGATGCAGAAGATGACAATGAACCGCCGTACACTGCTGGTCACCGGGGCAAGCGCACTGGCCGCGCCGCTGATTGCGCGTCCGGCCCTTGCCGCGACCTCGCTGCGCTATGGGCACAACAACGAGGTGTCCTCGGTCGCGGGCGCACAGGCCGACTGGTTCGCCGAGGCGCTGGGCCAGACCTCTGGCGGCGACATCTCCGTGCAGGTATTTCCCAACAGCCAGCTGGGCAAGTTGCAGGAACTGGCCGAGGCGGTGTCGCTGGGCACGATTGCATTTTCGCACAACACCGCCGGTGCGCTGGGATCGCTGTATCAGCCGTTCGCGGCGCTGGACACGCCCTACCTCTACCGCGACGTTGATCACCTGATGGCGGTGACGGATGTAGACAGCCCGGTGATGCAGGAACTGAACGATGGCCTGATCGCCGCCGCCAATGTGCGGGTGATCTATGCGCATTACTTTGGCCGCCGAAACCTGACCTGCAACAAGGCTGTGATGTCGCCCGCCGATCTGGCCGGGACCAAGATTCGCGCCGTGCCGTTCCCGATCTACACCACCGCGGTCGAGGGGATGGGCGCCGTTGCCGTGCCGGTCGACTGGTCCGAAGTGCCGACCGCGCTGGCCACAGGCGTCGTGCAGGGGCAGGAAAACCCGGTCAACGTGGTGCTGAACGTCAAGCTCTACGAGGTGCAGTCGCATCTGATGCTGACCGGCCACATGTCCAACGCCGAGGTTGTCGTGATGAACGAGGACGCCTGGCAGGGTCTGGATGACGCGGGCAAGCAGGCCGTGCGCGAAGCCGCCTTGCAGACCCGTGAAAAAGCGACCAAGGCGATCCTCGACAACGAGGAATCCGAAACGCAGCAATTGCGCGATCTGGGCATGACCGTCATCGGTGCCGAGGACGGGCTGGATGTCGAAGCGTTCCGCTCTTCGGTCAAGGCGCTGGTGGACGAACGGTTCGGCGCGGAATACGGCGACCTTTACGCCAAGATTGCCGCAGTCTCCTGATGCCTGACGTTACGATGGGC
>JAGXGV010000046.1 GCA_024636635.1 Puniceibacterium sp. | reverse complement strand
GGCCCGGATGGAGCCGCAGGCCGAGTGCATGCTGGTCATCCTGGGGGCCACGCCAGAGGGTCGGAAGGAACTTGTCGGTTTCCAGGTCGGCGTGCGAGAAAGCGCGCAGAGCTGGCGCGAGTTGCTGGTCGACATCAAGGCCCGCGGTCTTGCGGTTCCGCCGGAGATCGCCGTGGGCGACGGAGCCATGGGGTTCTGGAAAGCACTCGACGAGGTCTTCCCGGGCACGCGGCATCAGCGGTGTTGGGTCCACAAGATCGCCAATGTTCTGAACAAGTTTCCGAAGTCCATGCAGCCGACGGTGAAGGCCGACCTGCGCGAGATCTGGCAGGCCGACACCCGCGCTGCGGCGGAAACCGCGATGAACACCTTCGCTGAGAAATACAGGACGAAATACGAGAAGGCGGTGACCTGTCTGACGAAGGACAAGGAGGCGTTGCTCACTTTCTACGACTTCCCGGCCGATCACTGGGATCACCTGCGCACGGGCAATCCGATCGAGAGCGTTTTCGCCACCGTTCGGCACCGGACCGTGCGAACCAAGGGGGCCTTGTCGCAGAAGACAGCGAAGCTCATGGTCTTCAAGCTCGTAAAGGCCGCAGCAAAAACATGGCGGCGCCTGAAGGGTGCCAATCAGTTGCCTTTGGTCATCGAAGGCGTCACATTCACCGACGGTGTCGCCGAGAACGACACTGCTAACCGCGCCGCTTGATCAGACCGCGTCACACAGATTCCGGCATAGCTCGATCAATCTGTAGATCGGAGCCGTCCTCGTTAGGAGTAAGGACGATTCGGTCCACAAGTGACCGGATGATCTCGGTTGCTTCGACACGACACTCATCGTCGTTGATCGTGTGAAGCAAGCGTTCGATTTCTTCCTGAGAGCGATATGCCATAGCCGGATGAAGCAGCACCGGCTCTTCGTCGATGTTGGCAAGTTCAGCTTCGACGATCTTCCTACGCTCGCCAATCGCTATCATTTCGTCTTTGACATCTGCGCCGGGCACGCCCGACTTGATCGCCTCGATCAGACGTTTCCGACCGGCCTCAAGGCGGTCGAGTTCCGCCCGAAAGCTGTTGAGCCTAGCGTTCTTTTCCGAACCGCTTTGTGCAACAAAGCCCCGCCGTTGACAAACAACACGGATTTCGGACATGGCCGATAGTTTGAAACAGACTCTTGGACCTACGAGACGCATTGGGCAAGGTCGGAGCATACCGGATGGACGCAGCTCACGGTGTCATCATCGACGTCGAGGAGACGTGGTCGATCTGACAGGTCGAGTTCGGGGGATAGCCACCGAGAGAGTCAATCCTCCACTGACGTATTCTTTCTTGTTGAAAGGTCGCTCTTCACATTGATCAACCCGGTGAGTAGCCGGCGAATGTTGTCGGGGTGCGACAGGACCACGCTTCCCGGAGACAGGCCGAGCAAGCGGTCGCAGGCTGCGCCCTCGACGCGCAATCGCGCGCCAAGCCGCTCAACCGCGACCTCGAAGTGCCCGCCGGAGGCGCGCGCAACCGCGTCTGCCAGCACCGGGCTGCGATCCTGGGTCATGTTGAAGATGATTTCCGCGGTCACGTTCGCATCGACCACGTCGAATGCACCGTCCGCCAAGCCGTCCCCGATTATCGCGAGTAGCTCCGGGATAACCACGCCACGGGTTGCCTGGGCCAGACGCTGCACAAGCAGATCGTTGCCGGGGTGCGCCAGGATGTCGATGAGAACACGGATCTCCCCGGCGTTCTCCGCCTGCCACCGCATCGATCCGGCAAGGAAGGCATTCAGACGGGCGACAGCGCCGCCTTCGGCATTGCGGCGCGCCTCGTCTCCCGCGGCCAGCGCCCTTTCGGCCACCCTTTGTGCGAGAGCTGACAGGAGATCCTCCCTGGCAGAGAAATGATGGTAGAACCCTCCCTTGGAGAGTCCGGCCGCATCAAGAATATCCGCGACGGAAACATTGTCCCATCCATGCGTTCTGAACAGGGCTTGCGCCGCATCCAGGATCGCCTCCCGTCGCGCTTCGGGATCGAGCCTCAGCCGTCTGGAACCTGCTTGCTTCATCGGCGCGCGCACCTATCTTGATTTACAGACTATTGGTCTGTAAGTATTGCATTCATGGGTCTGTGCCAAGGCGCAGGGTAATCTTCATCCCTTTGCCTGCTGACCATCGGGCACAAATGATTTCTGGATATCTTCTTTTCCGCAGAACGGACACCGCATGACATCTGACAGACCCGACCCTTCATCCCGTCCTACAGAGTTGACCTTCGAATCCGATCGCGGCGCATCGCGTTCGATCTGGGTCGCGTCGGCGGTTCTTGTCGCGCTCATTGCGTGGATGGGCAGCGGGTTCATTCTGCCGTCCGGGCCGGAAATCGCGCAACAGGAAAAGCCGGAGCCACAGGCGCCCTCGGTCATGGTTCGAGAATCGACGGCGCAATCCGTAACCCTGACCTTCAGCGCAGAAGGGCAGGCGCTACCGGATCGTGACACGGGGTTGCGCGCGGAAGCCTCGGGCAATGTCGTCGCCTTGCTCGCCCGCAAGGGCGACGCGGTCGAAGCCGGCGAGGTAATCGCCCGGCTGTCGGCGCGCCGTGCCGAAGCAGACCTTGCCCGGGCAGAGGAAGAGTTGGAGCGCGCCCGGAGGGATTTCAACAATGCGCAGGAGTTGCTGGACCGTGGTGCCGGCACGGTAGACCGCCTGTCCCAGGCGCGCGCAGCCTTGGCCGGGGCCGAAGCCCAGCTTGCGGCCGCCGAACAGGTGCTTGACGATCTCGCTATCGTGGCGCCTTTCGCCGGGCGGATCGAGACGCTGACGCTGGACGAGGGCGAGTTTGTCTCCTCGGGAGAACAGGTGGGGCGGATCGTGGACAACCACCCCCTGACCGTGGCGATCCAGGTGCCCCAGCAGGTGTTGAGTCGCATCGAGAACGGGCAGATCGCGACTGTGCGTTTCATCACCGGCGAGACCCGCGAGGGGGTCGTGAACTTCGTCGGCACCGCCGCATCCACCGCGACGCGCACCTTCCTGGCGGAGATCGAGGTCCAGAACGCCGACGGCGCGATTCCGGCGGGCGTGTCGGCAGAGATTGAGATTCCGACCGGGGAGGCGCTAGCCCACTTCATCGAGCCGTCGATCGTGTCGCTTGACCCGGAAGGCCGGCTTGGTGTGAAAACCGTCGAAGAGGGGATCGTGCGGTTCTATCCGATCGAGATCGTCAAGGCCGAGATACAGGGCGTCTGGGCCAGGGGGTTGCCCGACCCGGCGCGCATCATCACCATTGGTCAGGGATTTGTCCGCCAGGGCGAAGAGGTGAGGGTCAGCCTCGCCGAGCCGGCCAAACCCGCCGGGGCGGCAGCCGCCGAGTCCAAGACGGAACAGTCCGAATGAACGCGCTGATAGAGGCCGCTTTCTCCCGCAGCCGCGTCATGGTCGTTGCGATCGCCATGGTCCTGACCGTGGGTGCCATTGGCTATGTCTCAATTCCGAAGGAGGCCAATCCGGAGGTGCCGCTGCCGCTGGTCTATGTCTCTACTGGGATCGACGGGATCAGCCCCACGGATGCCGAGAGGTTGCTGCTCAAGCCAATGGAGGCCGAGTTCAGCGCCATCGAGGGGCTGGAAAAAATGTCGAGCGAGGCCGCGGAGGGCTTCGCCAGCGTACAGTTGGAATTTGCAGCCGGCGGCGACACAGGCGAGGCGCTCGACAAGGTCCGCGAGGCGGCCGATCGTATCGAGGGGGATCTGCCCGAAAACGCCTATGACCTGACCATAACCGAGATCAACACGGCGCTGTTTCCAATCATCACGGCAATCCTGTCCGGTCCGGTGCCCGAGCGGACGCTCAACGATCTGGCCGAGGCGGTGCAAGATGAGCTTGAGGCGCTGCCAGGCGTGCTCGAAGTTGATATCGGCGGCGCGCGCGACGAGTTCCTCGAGGTGCTGATCGACCCGACGACTTTCCAGACCTACAACCTCAGCTTCGACGAACTGATCAATCTTCTACAGCGCAACAATCAGCTGATCGCCGCCGGGGCGATCGACACTGGCGGCGGGCGGATCGTGCTGAAGGTGCCGGGCCTGATTGAAAACGTGGAAGATGTGATGGCCATGCCGGTGAAGGTCGATGGTGATACCGTCGTCACCTTCGGCGATGTGGCGAGCGTGCGGCGCACCTTCGAAGATCCGACAAGCTTTGCGCGGATCGACGGACAGCCCGCGCTCGCGCTCGAAGTCAAGAAGCGATCCGGTGCCAACATCATCGATACGGTGGCGGCGGCGCAGGAGGTCATCGCCGGGTTGCAGCAGGACTGGCCGGGCAGCGTCAAGGTCACCTACCTCCAGGACCAGAGCGAGCAGGTGAAAACGCTTCTGTCGGATCTTGAATCCAACGTAATCGCCGCGATCATTTTGGTGATGATCGTCATCGTCTTCGCGCTCGGTGGCCGGTCCGCCATTCTCGTCGGGCTCGCCATACCCGGCGCCTTTCTCGCCGGCGTCACGGCGCTCTGGGCCATGGGTTACACGATGAATATCGTGGTGCTGTTCTCGCTCATTCTCGTGGTGGGTATGCTGGTCGACGGGGCGATCGTCACGGTCGAGCTGGCCGACCGGCGGTTGCAGGAGGGCGACACCCCTCACCACGCCTATGCCTTTGCCGCCAAGCGCATGGCCTGGCCGATCATCGCCTCGACCGCCACGACGCTGAGCGTCTTCTTCCCGCTGCTGTTCTGGACCGGGCTTGTGGGTGAGTTCATGAAATACCTGCCGATCACCGTGATCCTGACGCTGTTTGCCTCGCTCTTCATGGCGCTGATCTTCATACCCGTGATGGGCGGCGTGATCGGCAAGCGCCAGCCACAATCGGCGCGGGCCAAGGCCGCGCTGCACGCGGCCGAGCATGGCGATCCGCGCACCATCGGCGGGTTTACCGGCGCCTATGTCCGGCTGCTCGAAAAGGCGGTTCTGCGTCCCGCGACGACGCTTGTCCTGGCGATCTCGCTGCTTGTCGGGGGCTTTGCGCTCTATGGCGAGTTCGGGCGCGGCGTTGCCTTCTTTCCCTC
>JAGXGV010000006.1 GCA_024636635.1 Puniceibacterium sp. | reverse complement strand
TGGTGCCCCCACACGGACTCGAACCGCGGACCTACTGATTACAAATCAGTTGCTCTACCAGCTGAGCTATAGGGGCATTTGGCGGGAGGAATACTCAGACTGGAAACCTGGTGCAAGAGGATTTTCACTTGTTCGCGCGTGCCAGTAACCCGACGGCGCAGAGACCCACCAGGATCACCAGCATCGCCGGAGGTGCAGCGCCTCCTATGTTCTCCAGGCTGGCCTGTTCGTGCACACGGGTTGCGAGCGTGTCAAAATTAAAGGGGCGCAGCAGTAGCGTTGCAGGCAGTTCCTTGACGCAATCCACAAACACAAGCAACAGAGCTGACGCAACCGAAGCGCGGATCAGCGGATAGTAAACCGCCGCAAGGGTCTGCCCCTGTGTGCGCCCCAGCGAACGTGCCGCCAGCGCCAGGTTCGGGGGGACCCGGCCCATCGCCGCTTCGGCCGCCCCTTGCGCGATTGCGAAGAAGCGCACGCAATAGGCCAGGATCAAGGCAAAAGCCGATCCGGTGAGCACGAGGCCGATGTTGTGGCCGGTAAGGTTCTCGACGGAATCTGCCAGCGCGTGATCGAGCCCCGACAACGGAATCAGAATGCCGATCCCCAAAACGGCACCGGGCGCCGCGTAACCGATTGTGGTGACAGGCAAAAGCAGTCGCGGCAACCTTCGGCCCGACAGGCGCACGCCATAGACAAGAAAGATGCCGCCAGCCACGGTAATCAGCGCGGCGATCCCGCCGACAAACAATGTGTTGCGCATCGCTTCGATCAACGCCGGGTCACTCCAGCCAGAGGCATTGTCGAGCGCATGACCAAGGATCACCCCTGCCGGAAGAACAAAACCGCACAGGAACGGCAGTGCACAGATCAGGGTGGCCACCGGACGCGCGGCTCCGGTCAGGCGGTGTCGCGTCACCGGGCGATGTCGCGATGACAGGTTGAAGTACCGCATACGACGTCGGCTGGATTTCTCGAGCGTGACCAGAACGATGACGAGCATGAGCACAACACAGGCGATCTGGGCTGCGCCGCCGGCGTTGCCGCTTTGCAGCCAGACGCTGAAGATGCCGGTGGTCAGGGTCTGGACAGCAAAATAATCGACCGTACCGAAATCGTTCACTGTCTCCATCATGACGATGGCGACGCCCGCGGCGATCGCCGGGCGCGCAAGCGGCAGTCCGACCCGGAAGAAGCGACCAAGGGCACCTGCCCCGAGCGATTGTGCCACCTCTTCGGCGCTGCCGGACTGTTCACGAAAGGCCGCGCGAGCCAGAAGGTAGACATAAGGGTAAAGCGCCGCGCCAAGCACCAGCACCGCCGCCCCCATCGACCGGATCTCGGGGAACCAGTAGTCGCGCGCCGAGGTCCAGCCAAAAATTTCCCGCAAGACAGTCTGCACCGGGCCCGCGTACTCCAGGAAATCGACCAGCGCATAGGCACCGACATAGGCTGGAATGGCCAGCGGCATCAGCAACAGCCATTCGAGCCAGCGCCGCCCTGGAAACTCGTAACGGCAGACCATCCATGCAGTGCCCGTGCCGACCACCGCCGCCAGCAACCCGACCGAGGCCATCAGGATCGCTGTCGCCCGCAGATAGCGCGGCAATGTGGTCGTGATCAGGTGCGGCCAGATGTTGTCCGACGGAAACATGGCGATCCAGACCACGGCCAGTATCGGGGCGAGCACGGTCGCGGCAATCACCACGGACCCAAGCGACCACGGGCTGGGCACAAGGCTTGACCAGGCCCGCAGGGCGCGCGCCGGTTGCGCGGTGGTATCTGTCGCGGACATGGGCAGGCGGCTCCGGCGGAAAAGCGGTTTCACATGACGTGAAACGGCTTATAGTGCAGGGCCGAGGCAACAAAAAGACCCCCACATGCAGGTGATCCTTCACACGGGCGTGCACGCCACGGACAATGACCGCTTGCTGAGGGGGTTGCTGCGCAATGCCGACGACTTTCGCACCGATGGCGTGGCGGTGCCCGGACCGGGGCGTTACAGGCGCCTACTGTCCGAGGCGATCAACGCGCTCGGGCCCGCCGGCCCCGCTGAAAATGCCCGCGACGTGCTGCTTGACGCGATCCTCAGCACGGATCCCGAAACGGTGGAGCGGCTCGTGCTCAGTCACGAGAACCTGTTTTCGGTTCCAAAACTGGTTTTTGGCGGCGGGCGATTCTATCGCAACGCCGAAACGCGGATAGAGGGCATGCGGCGACTGTTCCGCGGCGACGCGATCACCATGTTCATGGGCCTTCGCAATCCGGCCACTTTCATTCCGGCCGTATTTCAGCAGACCCCGGGCAAAGATCTGGCCAAATTCCTGAACGGGGTCGATCCGATGCACCTGCGCTGGTCCGATCTTGTACGGCGCCTGCGCGTGGCGCATCCGCAGGTCCCCGTCACGGTCTGGTGCAACGAGGACACGCCGCTGCTCTGGGGGCAGATCCTGCGGGAAATGGCAGGGGTCGATCCCGACCGCAAGATCACCGGCGCCTTCGATCTGCTTCAGCAGATCATGAGCCCCGAAGGCATGCGACGGTTTCGCGCCTATCTCAGGGACCACCCCGGGATCAACGAAACCCAGAAGCGCAGGGTGATGGTCGCTTTTCTGGACAAATACGCGCTGGACGAGGCGATCGAGGAGGAACTGGATCTTCCAGGCTGGGACGCAGCCTATGTGGACATGCTGACAGAGCTTTACGAAGAAGATCTTTACGAGATCAGCCGTATGGAAAATGTGACCGTCATCGCCCCCTGAGCCCGCGGGCCGACACGGCGGGGCCATCGTCGTGACGTGACCGAATGCATCGGGTTGTCCGTTTGCGGACGATCGACCCAGGGATGCTCGATACGACACACCAGAGAGTGCAGGATGCGCCGGACTGGAAAGTGCAGTCTGCGCCAGACTGGGCTGCACTCCGGGGGCTCTGCCCCCATCGTCCGTTCCGGACGATTCCCCCGGGATATTTGGAACCCCGAGAAGATGGGTGGCAGTGCTCGCATGGCAGAGCCACTGATTATTTGGCCAAAGGACGAAGGTTCCTTGCGGGCTGTCTTGCCATCGCTCATGCAGCCTTCATAATGCCATGGCATGAAACCAGCCTCTGGCAAACCACAAGACATCGCAACGTTGCGCGCACGCGTGGCCAAGATTCGACTGAAAGGCAGCGGGACGGTGCAGGCCGAACGGGCGCGCAGGCTGCTTCTGGTCTATCTTGAAACGGCAGCGGCGCATGCGGTGCCGTTCGAAGACCTGTTGCGGGCGCTGCGCAGCGGCCTGCCTGCCCTGCGCATAGCCGGAGCCGAGTTGCGGCAGAACGCGGCACAACCGGACGGCCCGCTCGCGAGTGCGGCCTGTGCTGCGGGCTGCGCCTTTTGCTGCATCCTGTCCGGCCGGGACGGCGGCGTGATCGCCGAAGCCGAGGCTCGCGTGTTGCACGCCGCCGTCGCGCCGCTTGCAGGCGCTCTGGATGGGCGCGACTGGCATCCGCGCGCCTGTGCCGCACTGGACCCGCAGTCGCGGACCTGCCGGGTCTACGAGTCGCGTCCGCTGATTTGCCGGACCTACATGTCGAAGGATGCGACCGCCTGTGCACAGATCGCCGAAGGCATCCCCGCTCCGGGGGCGGGGGTTCTCGGGGTACAGGGTCTGATGCTTGCAGTCCATGCGCTGGTGCGGGCGGCCCTGGCCAAAGTGAGCCAGGTGCCGACCTACAGTCTGGCGCGGATCAGCGCGGGCGCGGCGGATGGTGAGGATGTGGCCACCTCGCTGCGTGCCGCCCGGCAGACGCCACGCGCACTTGACGAGGAACGGCGTCGGTTCGGAAGTTGACCGGGCTTGCCTGTCGAGGAATACATGACACGGGGCTCTGCCCCTGCGGTCGACGATCCGCCTGTTCGCCTTTGAATCGCCGAGGTTTCTCGGTTGGGTTCGTTCCAGCACGGCTGTCCATTGCGGTCTTTTTTGGCTTTCCGGTCCGCAACCGGCCTTTCCGGCAGGCTCCTGTCGATTGGCGATCGCCTGTCTGTGCCGGGGTGGTTTATATTGGTTAGGGAAATACCTGAAACATGTGCTCGCTGCCTTTCGCTTGCAGTTCAGACGGGAAAAGCGATGCTGATTGTTCAGGTCTTCTCCCAAACGCTGCAAGCCAAGGCTCTGAGCATACTCAACATGGAGCCCGCATGAAACGAAGCTTCCTCATTGCTGCCGCCCTTGCGGTGGTGTCGGCCGGGTCGGCCATGGCCGAACGTCAGAGCTACGCGATCATGCTGGGCGACCGGCAACTGGGCACGCTGGTATTTGAGTCAGTTGGCTCCGGCTCAGCCCTGTTGTCGACGATGGACAATACGCCGTTGGGTGTCGCGAACGGCACCTTCGAGGCGCAGACACAAACACGAGGCGGCACCGTCGATTACCGTGCCAAGAGCCGGGGCAGCAAGACGCGCGACGTTGCTGTGGTCCGTGAGGCCCGCATCGTGACGGCCGTAACGGTCACGCCGTCCCGGGAAAGCACCGGCATGACGCAGGCCGACAAGGTACCCGCGGGCGTGATTTCCCCGACCGAGGTCTTCGCGGCCCTTGCGGACAGCGACACCTGCCCCATGCCCATGGCGATGTACGATGGCCGCCGCGTGGTACAGATGGTGACCGTCACGACAACCCGGACCAGCGCAACAGAGACCTGCGAAATGTCCTATCGTGTGGTTATGGGACCGGGTCACCTGTCCCCGTTCCATTTCAAGAGCTTGGGAATGTCAGTCGTCTATGACGCGCGCCGTCTGGTCCGCATCACGATGAGAGGCGGCGGATTCGACATGAACCTCGTGCGCCAATGATCTCTGACCATGGTCCGCGCAGCCGGAAGGTCATGCAGATGAACGGTTTTGCCGGACAACCGGATCGCCAACCAGACCTTGCAGTACCCCCGGTTCCGCCGACGCATTGTTTGACGGCGCGCGACCTTGTCTGTTCTCCCGCCGGAATAGCCCCGAAGCATCGGTTTCAACCTGAAGTTTCGGTGACTGACATCCCACCCGCCGCGTCGTTGCGCCAGACTGGCAGCCCATTGCAGTCTTGGCAGCACCGGGTGGCATCCGGCGTGGTGTTCTCATCCTGAAAAAGAAGACACCAGCAGGGCATCACGACATCCCGAGCGCCTGCTTGTACATCTCCATCACCGCTTCTTCCTCGGCAATGTCGTCCGGTTCGCGCTTGCGCAGGGCAATGACCTTGCGGATCACCTTGGTGTCGTAGCCACGTCCCTTGGCCTCGGCCATAACCTCTTTCTGCTGGTCGGCTATATCTTTCTTTTCTTGGTCAAGTCGTTCAATACGCTCGATGAACTGGCGCAATTCGTCTGCGGTCACGCGGTATGTGGCATCTGCCTGTTCGTCGCTCATCTGCTCTCTCCTGGCGGGTTTTGACTTCGATAGCGCGGCCCGTCAGCACCATCAAGGGGTTGCGGTAGCGCTGGCTATGAATTACCGCGCGCTTGCGCAGCACAAGCGAAAGGCAGCCAAATGCAGAGTCTCATCTGGTCGGGGGCCGCACTGTCGGTGGTGGGTCTAGCCGGACTGGTCTGGTGCATCGTCACCGTCGCACGCGCCCGTCGCGCAGGCCTTTCGGACGAGGCCCTGCGCGCCGAAGTGCAAAAGGTGCTGCCTTACAACCTTGGCGCGCTCGGTCTGTCGGTGATCGGCCTGATGCTGGTGATCCTCGGGATCTTCCTCGGCTAGTACTACAGTTGCGCATTTAGCCGTATTTTACGATGCGCTACGGCTGCGGTGATCTGGTGTTCGCGTCGCCATCGTGACCAGTCTCAAATGGCGCTCGCGGTGAGGATTGGCTTTAGGAGGAGGCGCGCGATCAGGTGGCGGAATTCGGACGTGGTCAGAGTCGTCTCGAGACGGGTCATCATGCTACAGCCACCGCGGGGTTCGGACTCGTTTTGTTCGGTTTGCTGAATGCCGTGCGGCGCTGCTCAGCGGCAAGGCGCGCAAGAAAGGCCGCCGCTGCCATGACAAGGCTCATATGTCGGTGCCATCCATGCCATGAGCGCGCCTCACAATGATCGAGGTCCAGGTCATCCCTGGCCCTCAGGAAACATTCCTCGATCATCCAGCGCAGGCCAGCAGCGGCAGCCATTTCGGCAAGGCTGGTCCCGGATCGGGCGTAGACGAAATAATAATCCAGCTTGGCCGGGGTGCGGAGACTCCGACGCGCAAGAACCCAGCGGGAGAGCCCCGCCTCGGACGTGTGAGCCAGCGGCACACAGGCTCAATCATAAAGCCGCGGCCCCTTGGCGTCATCGCCTGCGCTGAGCGCAGACGCCAAAGGACAGCGTCAGGCAAGCCTGGCAACCATGAGCGGTGGAGGCGCGTCAGATCGGCAGATTGTCGAACGCATCTTCGAACAGGTCCTCCTGCCGTCCTTCGCTTCTGCGCCTCACCTGGGCAAACGACGTCGGGCGGCCGATGTCCAGGGTGAGTACCAGCCGTCTGAGGCGCGCGATCATCTCTTGCTGCGTTTGTGCATCTGCGCCCCAAATCTCGTTTTCAAGCGCGTCTATACGGCATTGCAGTGTCGTCTTGGTCATTTAGGAACCTCCCATAGGCGTGGCAGTCTGCGGACAGTCGCCGGACGGTCCGACCGGATGGCAGCAAATCAGATTTGGAAAACAACCACAGCGTTTAGGCCGGGCGCACGGGTCCGAACTATCTGATGATCCGAAGCGCGGCGATCTCCTCCCGTCGCACTCGTTCTACGTGTAAGACAGTTTGCGGCGGAACAGCGAGTCGATCAAGACATTAGTCGCAAGTTCCTCAGCCGATCGGCGTGACATCGCGCCGCGCCTGTCAGTGGCCGTTCCGGACGCCCAAATGCCGCGCTTTGGGGATTGAAACACATTCAATAAATGTTATATGTTCGGGCAGAAAGGGGACTCTCCCATGAAACCAGACGTTACAGCCTTTTTTGACGAAGCGACGAACACCGTATCCTATGTCGTAAAGGATCCGCACGGTGCCGCCTGTGCCGTGGTGGATTCGGTTCTGGACTTCGATCAGGCGTCGGGGCGGACCGACACCCGCTCGGCGGATGACATCATCGCCTTTGTGCGAAACAACAACCTCGAAGTGCAGTGGTTGCTCGAAACCCACGTCCACGCCGACCACCTGTCCGCGGCGCCCTACATCCAGGAACAACTTGGGGGAAAGATCGGCATCGGTGACCGGATCACGGTGGTGCAGAACACCTTTGGCAAGGTCTTCAACGAGGGGACGGAATTCCAGCGGGACGGATCGCAGTTCGATGCGCTGTTCCAGGAGGGGGAAAGCTTTCACATCGGGCAATTGCGCGGGGACGTGCTGCACACCCCCGGCCACACCCCGGCCTGCCTCACTTACGTGATCGGCGACGCGGCCTTTGTGGGCGATACGCTGTTCATGCCGGATTTCGGCACGGCGCGTTGCGATTTCCCCGGCGGGTCGTCGGAGACTCTGTACGCGTCGGTGCAGAAAATCCTTGCCCTGCCGGACGAAACCCGAATCTTCGTCTGCCACGACTACAAGGCTCCTGGGCGCGACGTCTACGCTTGGGAAACCACGGTTGCTGCGGAAAAGGCGAACAACGTGCATATCGGCGGTAGCACGACCAAAGAGGAATTCGTCGCCATGCGTGACGCGCGCGATGCCACCCTCGGCATGCCCAAACTGATCCTCCCATCCTTGCAGATCAACATGCGCGCGGGGCACATGCCGCCCGCGGACGAACAGGGAGACGTGTTTCTCAAGATCCCCCTGAACAAGCTCTAGGCGCCGCTGTCCCGAAGGAAGGAAAATGCACCGCTGGCCGGGGGCACCTTCCCGCAACCGCCAGAGCCGCGTCTGGGCCGCAACCTGATCCTCGGGACGGTGCTGTTCGGGATCGTATGGGGCCTTGCCGGTCTTTGTTTCGGTCCCGCCATTGCGTCCATCACTTATGGTGGCACGGGCGGCGCGGTCTTTGCGCTGGCAATGCTGACGGGCATGCTGCTCGCACCCCTTACACGGTCCTGGCTGGACAGAGCCATTCCGGCAGAGTAACAGACAGACATGGAAATCCGTCAGATCACCCCGAAATACAACGTCTCGCCGCAGATTGACGTCGAAGATATACCTGCCCTGAAAGAGGCCGGAATCACGACTGTGATCTGCAACCGGCCCGATGGCGAGGTGCCGCCAAGCCACCAGGCTGCAGCGATCGAAGCCGCCGTAACGGGTGCCGGACTCACATTCCGCCCCCTTCCGCTGACCCACCAGACGATGACTCCGCAGAACATCGCCCAGCAGATGGCTTTCATCGAGGCGTCCGAAGGTCCGGTCCTGGCCTATTGCGCCTCGGGCACCCGGTCGTCCGTCGTCTGGGCCCTGGGTCAGGCGGGACAACAGGACACCGACGCCATCCTGAAGGCGGTCGCCGCCGCCGGATACGATCTTGAAGGGCTTCGCCCGACGCTGGAGAATCTTGCCAGGGGCTGACCGGCGCCGGTCAAGTCCGGTTTGCTTCGGGCAAGGCCTGCAACCCGGACCGGGCAAGTGAGGATCTAAACCGGCCGTCTGACGCATGACGCGCGCCGAGGTCACTTGTCCCAATCGGTCGACATCGCCGCAACCTCGAACTCCTCCCCGTCTTCCGCAATGGCATCCGGATCAAAATCAAAATTTCCGCCCGCGTCGAATTCGGAACCGAAATCCAGCGATGGCAGTTCCGGCAGCTCTTCCGGCTCTTCTTCCTGACCGAAAAGGTTCGGCGATCCGGGTATATCCAACGCGCCAAGCGCAACCTCTCGCACTGCGTCTTCATCCGATGCCCCGCCCGTCTCTCCGGGCTGCTCTGCGGCACGTTGGGCACCGCCGGGCAAACTCAGACGGATGGCGCGCAATCCGTTCATCTGGCCCAGACGCCCCAAGGCAAGCCTGTGCCCCCTGCCCGCGATCAGTTCGGCCTTTTCCAGCGCAGTGGCCGGCAGTTCGATCAGATCCCCGGCGCGCAGCGCGCTCGCCTTGCTGAGAGGCATGCGCACGCACGCCAGAATCGCCTCGATCCGGGCGGGAACCAGCATCAGACGTGGTTCATGCGGCCCGGGCCGGGTGTCGGCAAGCGTATCCTCTACCACACCGATCTTGCGGACAGGCAGGATGATCTGGATATCGCCGCGCCGGGTGCCGGTGTCGAGGTCGATCGTGACGCGGAAGGCGCGGAACAACGCCGCCTCAAGCAGGAGGCCGACGGTACGGGCATCCTCGACCAATGCTCCGAACCGGTATCCGCTCAGTTGGCCCAGATCCGGATGCCCCTCAAGGTTGGCTTCGAACCGTTCCAGCGCGCCGTCGATCAGCGGGGCCATCATCGCCGCATCTGTGGGCGTCAGCGGCCGGTCCTCGATCGGCATCCGGGTCACCTTGGAGATGGTCTGGATCTCGATCATGCCGGTCATGATCTCGCGGTCGACCGAAACGATCCCGCGTGCGCCATCCGGCCCTTCCATAAGCAGCAGAAGATGACCGGGGGCCAACACGTCGAGGCATCCATCCTGGTCCAGCATTTCCTGCTGCACACCCTGGGTGACCAGCGGCAGTTCCCACAGCACATCGGATGTGCGCGACAGGGCGCGGCGCAGCGCCTTGGCCGGCGACATGGCGCGCGCCTCAAAGGCACGGCGCGAGGCGTTGGCCTTCTGGCCCAAAACATCCTGTCTTGCCGGTTCACCCATGACGATTGCTGCTCATCTCTCACCTGCCTGTCTTGAGGTTTATGGGCAGATTTGGTTACCAATGGCTTTAGCTGGAAAACTTATTGCGCGGCCATTGCATAATTCCGCGGAAGCATCACCCGGAATGCCGCCCCCTTGTGCCCCGGCAAATAGACGATCCCGCCCCCCAGCCGGGTCATGATCTGGCGGCTGATGGCCAGACCCAGCCCGGCGCCTCCGGCCTGACTGTCGCTGACGCGGGCGAATTTCTCGAAGATCATGTCCTGTGCCTCGGCGCTCACACCTTCACCATTGTCGACAAAATCGATGAACAGCAGATCCGAATCGTCCGTCACCTGGATGGAAAGTTCGGGCTGGTCGGATATGCAGTATTTGCGGGCATTGGCGATGAGGTTGATGAAAACCTGACTGAGCCGGTCAAGGTCGGTGTTCAGCATCACCTGTTCGCGTCGCGCATCGCGCCGGATGCGCAGGCTCAGCCCGCCGTCGTTCGCCGCCGCCGCTGCGCGGTCCAGCACTTCGCCAAGCTTGCCCTGGCGCAGGTTCAGATGCACCTGACCGTTCTCGAGCACACTCAGATCCAGCAGATCGTCCAGCAGCCGGGTCAGGCGGATGGCCTCGTCATGGATGATCGAGGCATATTTGATCTGTTCGCCCGCCGTCAGCCCCGTGCTGTCGCGCAATATCTCGGAAAAGGCGCGGATCGATGTCATCGGCGTGCGCAACTCGTGACTGATCTGGGTGAGAAAGGCATCCTTCTGCACCGAAAGCCGGGTCAGTTTCTGGTTCGCCTCGCGCAATTGACGCGCCGTGCGGCTCAGCTCGTTCGACTGCGTCTCAAGCCGGGCAGAATATTCCATCAACTGGGCGCTTTCATCCGCCACCGCCATCAGATCCTCGACCGACACCGACATCCCACCGACGATCTGGCCCACCATCGCGTGCGCCGTGGCGGCACCGACCGAACCGGAAAGCACCCGTTCCAGCGATTCGAGGAAATCCGGTGTGGGGTCTGGCAGCGGGCCGCGCGTCCCCTGCCGACGCGCCTCGCGTTCGAACAGCGCCTGCGCTTCGGGCGCGCCAAGGATGCGCTGCGCCATGATCATCAGATCCTCGGTCTGCGCCACGCCCCCGGCCCAGCTGCGCGGGCCGCCGGAATGGTCGAAGACGTTCACGAATTGCGCGCCCTGCAACCGTTCCAGCGGCGAGGGAAAGCTGGCAAGCGAAAACACGACGAAGGTGATCACGTTCAGCGTCATGCTCCACAGCAACGCATGCAGCAGCGGATCAAGTCCCACGATGCCGAACAAGGCCTGCGGACGCAGCCAGGCAAGGCCGAACAGCCCCTCGGTCATCACCGCATCCGGAAGCGCGCCACTGCCGATGCTGGGCAGGAATAGCGCGTAGATCCAGATGGTGAACCCGGTGATCAGCCCGCCCAGCGCCCCGGTGCGCGTCGCCCCGCGCCAGAAAATGCCGCCCAGCATCGCGGGCAGCACCTGCGCCATGCCGACAAAGGACACAAAGCCGATGGTCGCCAGCGCCGTCCCCCCCCCAGAGAGCGAATAGTAGAGGTACCCCAGCCCCACGACCCCGGCGATGGACAGTCGGCGGGCCAGCAGCACCACGCTGCGCACATCGCCCGACACGCTGGCCCCGCCCCCGGTCAGGCGCAGCCAGATCGGCATGACGATATGGTTGGACACCATCGTGGACAGCGCGATGGCGGCGACGATCACCATCGACGTGGCGGAACTGAACCCGCCAAGAAACGACAGAACGGCCAGCCCCTCCTGACCGGTGGCCAGCGGCACGGTCAGCACGAACAGGTCCGGATTGGACCCGGGCGGCATGAGGTCCAGACCCACGACCGCAATCGGCACCACAAAAAGGCTCATCATCATGAGGTAGAGCGGAAAGGCCCAGCTTGCCGTGCGCAGGTGCCCTTCGTCATCGCTTTCGACCACAAGCACCTGGAACATGCGCGGCAGGCACAGAAAGGCGGCGGCGGACAGCAGCGTCAGGCCGGCCCAGCGTCCTCCGTCCATCTGCCACTGCCCAAGTTCCGAGGAATCGATACGCGCCAGCGTTTCGGCCACGCCGCCCGACAGCCCCCAGACCACGAAAATGCCCACGGCCATCAGCGCGGCCAGCTTCACCACCGCCTCGACCGCGATGGCCATGACCACGCCGTGATGGCGTTCGTTGGCGTCAAGATTGCGCGTACCGAATATCACGGTAAAGATCGCAAGACCGACAGCCACCCAAAGCGCGGTATAGCTGCGTTGTCCCTCCTCGGGTGATGGCACGCCGGGCTGGGCAAACACCTCGAAGCTCAGCGTCACGGACTGCAACTGCAAGGCGATATAGGGTGTGGTCCCGATCACCGCCAGAATGGTGACACAGATCGCCAGCAGGTTCGATTTCCCATACCGCGACGACACGAGGTCGGCAACCGAGGTGATGCGCTGGCTGCGTCCGATGCGCACCAGCTTGCGCAGCACCCACCACCAGCCGATCATCACAAGGCTGGGGCCAAGGTAAATCGTCAGATACTCGAACCCCGACCGCGCCGCAGAGCCGACGGCGCCGTAAAACGTCCACGCGGTGCAGTAGATCGACAGCGACAGGGTATAGACCAGCGGCGCGCGCACCCACCGCACCCGACCGCGCAGGGCCGACCGTTCTGCGACAAAAGCCACGGCAAACAGAAACACCACATAAGTCAGGCAGACGGCGATCAGCGCGTTGAGCGTGATCATGCGCCGCCCCCCGGCTTTTCCTCGTTCCGGCGCAAACGGACCGACAGCACGAAGGCGGCAACCACAAGCGCCGTCCAGATCCCGAAGATGTAGATCAGCGCGCCCGACCCGGGCATTGCGTCCTCCGGCCCGCCGGACCAGAGCAGCGGCACCGCCCAGAGCAGAAGCCCCAGTATCGGCAGGAATCGCGCCGCATCTATCAGACGGCGCCGCCGATAGGATTCGCGTTGCAGGAACAGTGGCGATCTGGGCCGGGCGGGGGTGCGAAGCGGATCCTCTGCCCCATCTTCCGTCACGGCGGGTCACTGACCGGAGCGACGAGGGCGCGGACCGCCTCGATCACTTCGGCATTGCTGAAAGGTTTGGTCATGAAATGGCTCACCCCGGCCCGTTCGGCCAGCTCACGGTCCTTGGTCTGTCCGCGGGCGGTCAGCATGAGGATCGGCAGATCCCGGGTCTCGGGCAGGTCGCGCAATTCGCGCAAAATGTCATAACCGCTCTTGCCCGGCAGCATCACGTCCAGAATAACCACATCCGGCTTGCGCGCCAGGACAGTTTCGACGGCGGTCACGCCGTTCGAATGGGTTCGAACGCTCCAGCCGTCGCGCGACAGAATAAAGCTGATCGCCTCGATGATGTTCGGTTCATCCTCGATCACCAGGACATGCTTTTGCATTCCCGTCTTCCCTCCCCTGACAGAGCCGGCGCAACTTTGTGTCGCATCTCGATGCCCGCCGGTTCTTTATCACCTTTGCGCTTCAACCTGTCAAAAGCCGATCTTGTCACGTCCCTCCCAAAATCGATGGCTCGCGGCGCGCCTCGCAGGCGGTGCGGGAACAGATGCGGCAGGTCGTGCCCACGGGCAAGGGATCGACGGCCTCTGCTCCCGCCTGCGGCACGATCAGCATATGCGCCTGAAATAGCGGTTCACGGTTCAACCCGCCGCCCCCCACAGGCTGAGCCACCGCAAAGGTGGCAAACACGCGCTGCGCCGGTCCAGGCTGGGTCACATGTCGCCCCAAAAGCATCATGGGGCGGCTCAGCGCCTGATACAGCGGCCAGATCGGGCAGCCGGCTCCAAAGCGCGGCATCGCAAAATCCGCAAGCGGTTTGCGATAGATCAGCGTCCCGGAGGCGTCGCAGATGACAAGCCCGACAGGATCGCCCAGCACCGTCAGCGGCAGGCTGGCCAGACGGCGCATGATCAGCGCGGCGTCCAGACCAAGCCGCCGCATCAGCGCGGCGGGGTCCGGACCGTTCTGCGCCACCGCTTCCGTCAGCACGGCCAGCGGCAGCAGCGCGGCATCCTCTGCATATCGTCCCAGCGCGCGCGCAAGCAGTTCGCGGGCAGGTCCGGATGACCCTGCAGCCAGCCGCCGGGCCACCTCATCCGGCGACGCCGCGCCGGTTTCAAGAACCGCGATGTGATGGCCCTCCGCCTCAAGGATGGCGTCCACCTCTTCCTGCGGCACGCTCGCCGCGGACGTGGCGTCGTCCGCCGCTTCAAGATAGTTCACCAGCGACCGGCTGGTATCGGCCAGACGCGCGGAATCCTCGTAGATGTTGCGGTGAAACCGATGCTGCCATTCCGGCTCGATCTCGCCCGGTTCGGCCAGGATCGACGCGGCCGACCGGATCGCAGTCACGGTCGACAGCATCTCGTGCAGCGATGCGGCAAGGTGCGGATCGTGGGTCATGCGGTCGGTCAGTGTCTCGACCGTGCGTTCAAGCGTCGCGATGCGCCGTCGGCTTTCCGCCAGCAGCGCCGCCCAGCCGGGAAACCGCCCGGCAAACTCGTCGACCCGGTCAAGCTCGGCCGCCTTTCCACGCGGATCGGACGCCGCTTCGCGCAGGGCGGCAATCAGCGTTGCACCGGCCCCCTCGGTCAGCAGCGAGGGTTCGACATCAAGGATCGCGGCAATGTCCAGCAGCAGCTTTCCGCCGATTCTGCGCCGGTTGTGTTCGATCAGGTTGAGATAAGAGGCCGAGATATCCGCAGAACGCGCCAGATCGGCCTGCCTGAGCCCCGCAATGATCCGGCGTTCGCGGATGCGGCTGCCGGTCAGGGTGTCACGCGCCATAAGGAATTTCCTTCTCTTTCAACATCTTTCTGCACCGCGACATAAGGAAATTTACAAGACGCAACGGAACCTTGTGCATGAATTTACAATATTTCCAATTAATTCAAAGCAGTTGTTGCGGAATTTTCCAGGGTCACGGCATAGTGAGTTTGCACAGAAAGACGTGCACAGGTGAAAGGGGAAGAGGAGCCCGCTTTCACAAATCACCACATGGGAGGATGCTAATGTCCAGAATGAACCTGACACGCCGTGGCGTGATCAAGACCGGCGCAATTGCCGGCGCAGGTCTCGCGATGCCGACCTATTTGTCGGCACAGACCGAATCCGGCTTCACCAACGCCCCGGCGGGTGACTCTGTCACGCTGGGTTTCAACGTACCGCAATCCGGCCCCTATGCCGACGAAGGTGCCGACGAACTCCGTGCCTTCGAACTCGCGGTCGAACACCTGAACGGTGAAGGCGACGGCGGCATGTTGTCGACCTTTTCCTCAAAGGTCCTCGACGGCACCGGCATCCTGGGCAAAAAGGTCACCTTTGTGACTGGCGACACCCAGACGAAATCGGACGCGGCACGCGCTTCGGCGCAGTCGATGATCCAGAAGGACGGCGCGATCATGATCTCGGGCGGCTCGTCCTCGGGAGTTGCCGTCGCGGTCCAGAGCCTGTGCCAGGAAGCCGGCATCATCTACATGAACGGCCTGACACATTCCAACGACACCACCGGCAAGGACAAGAAGGCCAACGGTTTCCGTCACTTCTTCAACGCCTACATGTCGGCGGCGGCGCTCGCTCCGGTGCTCAAGCAGCTTTATGGCGAAGATCGCGCAGCCTATCACCTGACCGCAGACTATACATGGGGCTGGACTCAGCAGGAATCCATTCAGGCTTCGACCGAAGCGCTGGGCTGGACCACGGTCAACAACGTGCTGACCCCGCTCGCCGCGACGGATTTCTCGTCCTACATCACGCCGGTGCTGAACTCCGGCGCCGATGTTTTGGTCCTGAACCATTACGGCGGGAACATGGTCAACTCGCTGACAAACGCGGTCCAGTTCGGCCTGCGCGACAAGCAGGTGAACGGCAAGAACTTCGAGATCGTCGTGCCGCTTTATTCCGAGCTGATGGCCAAGGGCGCCGGTGCCAACATCAAGGGCATCGTCGGATCGCAGAACTGGGACTGGAAGGTCGAGAACGTGATGGGCGACAAATACGTCGGCTCGAACGCTTTCGTGCAGTCCTTCGGCAACAAATACGGCTTCCCGCCGTCTCAGGCCGCCCACACCTGCTATGCACAGACGTTGCTTTATGCGGATGCGGTGACGCGCGCCGGGTCGTTCAACCCCTGCGCGGTCGTCGAGGCGCTGGAGGATTTCGAGTTCGACGGCCTGGGCAACGGCCCAACGCTGTATCGCGGCGCGGATCACCAGTGTTTCAAGGACGTGCTGGTCGTGAAAGGTGCGGAAAACCCCGAGAACGAGTTCAACCTGGTCGAGATCGTCGAGGTCACACCGACCGAGCAGGTCACCTATGACGCCGAACACCCGATGTTCGCCGGTGGCGCGCTGGGTTCCTGCAACCCGGGCGCATAACGCTGCGCCGGACTGAACCGGCCGCGCAGCACCCCGCACGGCCGGTTTGATTGCACCCTGCCCCGATTCGGGCGGGGTGCTTGCCCACATGACAACCGCATTCAAAGGGTGGGACCATGGACGCCATAATTCTGCAAATCCTGAACGGCCTCGACAAGGGTTCGGCCTATGCGCTGATCGCGCTGGGACTGACACTCATCTTCGGCACGCTGGGCGTGGTCAACTTCGCCCACGGTGCGCTGTTCATGATAGGCGCCTTCTGCGCCGTCACCCTGCAACGCATCCTGTCGATCAGCTTCGAGACGGTGGACCCGACAAAAACCGACTTTCTCGGCAATCCGTCGACCGTTGACACGCCCTATATCGTGCATTGGTTCGGCCCCGAGGTCGGCGGGGGGATCATCGACTGGTCGGTGCCTCTGGCCATCCTGTTCGCCATTCCCATCATGATCGCCATCGGCTTCATCATGGAACGCGGGTTGATCAAACACTTTTACAAGCGTCCCCATGCCGATCAGATCCTGGTCACCTTCGGCCTCGCCATCGTGCTTCAGGAAGTGATCAAATACTATTACGGTGCCAATCCGATCCAGACCGGCGCGCCCGAGGTTTTCCGCGGCTCGTTCGATTTCGGCGTGCTGCTGGGGTTCGATCCCAACGTGATCATCTATCCCTACTGGCGACTGGTCTATTTCGCCTTTGCGGCCCTGATCATCGGTGCGGTCTTTGCCTTCCTCCAGTTCACCACCTTCGGCATGGTTGTGCGGGCCGGCATGGCGGATCGTGAAACCGTCGGCCTGCTGGGCATCAACATTGACAAGCGGTTCACCATCATGTTCGGGCTGGCCGCCGCCGTCGCGGGGCTGGCGGGGGTTATGTATGCGCCCATCAATGCGCCGAACTACCACATGGGGATGGATTTCCTTGTGCTCAGCTTTGTGGTGGTCGTCGTCGGCGGCATGGGTTCCCTGCCGGGGGCGGTACTGGCGGGCTTTCTTCTCGGGATCCTCGAATCCTTTGCGTCCATGACGCAGGTCATCGACCTGATCCCCGGAATCAACCAGATCATCATCTACGTCGTGGCGATCATCGTATTGCTGGCCCGCCCGCGTGGCCTGATGGGCCGCAAGGGCGTGATGGAGGAATAACCCATGTTCGGACTCGACAAGAAAGACACCACACTGCTGCTGATCGTCTTTGTGCTGACGATGTGCGCACCTTTCCTGCTCAACCCGTTTCCAGGCAATTCGGCCATGGCGCAGTTCAACGCGGGCTATCCGGACCTCATGCAGCGGTTCGTGATCTACGGGATCTTCGCCATCGGGTTCAACATCCTGTTCGGCCTTACCGGCTATCTGTCTTTTGGCCATGCGGCATTCCTGGGGGTGGGATCCTATTCCGCCGTCTGGATGTTCAAACTGCTAAGCATGAACGTGCTCCCCGCGGTCATCCTGTCGGTGATCATCGCCGGACTGTTCGCGCTGGTCATCGGCTTCATCTCGCTGCGGCGGTCTGGCATCTACTTTTCGATCCTGACGCTGGCCTTTGCGCAGATGTCCTTTGCGCTGGCCTATTCGGTGCTGACCCCGATCACCAACGGCGAAACCGGACTGCAACTTTCGCTGAACGACCCGCGCATCCTGGGTGAATCGGTGTCGGCCTCTGGCGGCATCCCGTTCCCGTCGCTGTTCGGGCTGGACATGCGGGCGACCCATGTGATGGAGCTTGGACCCTGGATGTTCCAGTTCAGCGCGGGCTACTATTTCTGCGCGGTGCTGATGCTTCTGGCCTTTTACCTTGCCATCCGCATCTTCCGCTCGCCCTTCGGCCTGATGCTGCGCGCGGTCAAATCCAACCAGCAGCGCATGAACTACACCGGGCTAAACGTGCGGCCCTACACGTTGGCCGCATTCGTGATCTCGGGGATGTATGCCGGTCTTGCCGGTGGACTGCTTGCCGCGATGGACCCGCTGGCCGGGGCCGAACGGATGCAGTGGACCGCCTCGGGCGAAGTCGTGCTGATGACAATTCTGGGCGGCGCGGGCACGCTGATCGGCCCGGTGCTGGGCGCCGGCTTCATCAAGTATTTCGAAAACATCTTTTCCAAGATCAATGACACCGTGCTGCACCAGTGGTTCGCATTCATGCCCGACGGGATCGAGGATCTTCTGGTGACGGTCATCCACCCCTTCGTCGGCAAGGGCTGGCATCTGACACTGGGCCTGATGTTCATGGCCGTGGTGATCTTCCTGCCCGGCGGGCTTGTGCAGGGCGGCCAGAAGATCGGCAACCTGTTCCGCCGCAAACCGGCCGCTGACCACACCACGTCCGCCGCCAAGACACCCGCTGAATAAGGAGGCACGGCATATGGGCATTCTAGAAGTCAAGGACGTCAACAAGCGCTTCGGCGGCCTTCAGGCTCTGGGCAACGTCAACCTTTCGGTTGCGGACAACACCGTGCATGCGATCATCGGCCCGAACGGAGCCGGCAAATCCACCTTGCTGAACTGCCTTGTGGGCAAACTGATCCCCGACACCGGATCGGTGATGTTCGCAGGCCAGTCGGTGCTGGGGCTCAAGCCCTACCAGATCAACCAGATGGGCATTTCGCGGGTATTCCAGACACCCGAGATTTTCGGCGATCTGACGGTGATGGAAAACATGATGATCCCCTGCCTTGCCAAGCGGGACGGACCGTTCCGCATGCACGCGATCCGTTCGGTCTTTGGCGAAAAGAAGCTGCGCGAACGCGCCGAAGAGATGCTGACCGAGGTCAAGATGCTCGACAAGCGCGACATGCACGCGGCGTCGATGTCGCGTGGCGACAAGCGGCGACTGGAAATGGCGATGTGTCTGGTGCAGGAACCGCGCCTGCTGCTGCTGGACGAACCGACAGCGGGCATGGCGCGCCACGACACCAACAACACGATCGACCTGCTCAAGGACATCAAGGCCCGCGGCAACATCACGATGTGCATCATCGAACATGACATGCACGTGGTGTTTTCGCTGGCCGACCGGATCACCGTTCTGGCCCAGGGCACGCCTCTGGTCGAGGATACGCCGGAAAAAATCAAGGGCCACCCCAAGGTGCGCGAAGCGTATCTGGGCGAGACAGCCTGAAAGGAGCGATCAGATGAACGTCAAACCTGACTTTTCCAAGCACGGCAACAAGGCCGAAACCGCCCCCGCCTTTCTCTCGGTCTGGGACCTCCACGCCTATTACGGCGAAAGCTACATCGTCCAGGGCATCAGCTTCAACGTCCACGAAGGCGAGATCCTTGCCCTGCTGGGGCGCAACGGCGCGGGCAAGACCACGACCCTGCGCTCGATCGCGCGGATGGACAATCCGCAGGTGAACAAGGGCGAAATCTGGCTCGATCACCAGCCCCTGCACAAGATGGCGTCCTATCAGGCGTCGATCGCCGGCCTTGGCCTTGTCCCCGAGGATCGCCGCATCATCGCGGGTCTCACGGTCGAGGAAAACCTGCAACTGGCCCAGATCGCCCCTCCCGTCGGCTGGTCGCTGGACCGGCTCTATCAATTGTTCCCCCGACTCGGCGAGCGGCGCAAACAAGAGGGCGTGACCCTGTCGGGCGGCGAACAGCAGATGCTGGCCATTGCCCGCGCGTTGGCGCGTGACATCAAGGTGCTGCTGCTGGACGAACCTTACGAGGGTCTGGCCCCGGTGATCGTCGACGAGATCGAAAAGACCCTGCGCATCGTAAAGGAGCAGGGCATGACAACGATCATCGTCGAACAGAACGCCGTGCGCGCGCTGCAACTGGCGGACCGCGCCGTGATCCTGGACACAGGTTCCATCGTCTTT
Organism: Puniceibacterium sp.; assembly: GCA_024636635.1. Lineage (GTDB taxonomy): Bacteria > Pseudomonadota > Alphaproteobacteria > Rhodobacterales > Rhodobacteraceae > Puniceibacterium. The sequence goes on along the minus strand of JAGXGV010000006.1, from coordinate 14,047 downwards.
GATGGAACCGCCGCAGAAGTCCTTGAAAACGAAAAACTTCGCGCCGAATACCTTGCCATCTAAAGCGGTTTTCCGGCCCTTATAGGACCAAAGAAGTCTTGCAATTGGGGGCCGGGCCGTCTTCCCTGCCCCCAATCAGGAGGAGCACAACATGTTAGACAAGACCTTTCCGCCCGCCGACGATCTGGTGAAGACCGCCCATGTGGATGCTGCGAAATATGACGAAATGTACGCGGCCAGCATCAAGGACCCGGAAGCGTTCTGGGCCAAACACGGTAAACGGATCGACTGGATCAAGCCCTACACCAAGGTGAAGGATACCGATTTCACGCTGGGGCAGGTCAAGATCAACTGGTTTGCCGACGGCACACTCAACGTTTCGGCCAATTGCATCGACCGCCACCTTGCCACCCGCGCAGAGCAGACCGCGATCATCTGGGAACCCGACGATCCGTCCGAGGCCGCACAGCACATCACCTATCAGCAGTTGCATGACAACACCTGCCGCATGGCCAACGTGCTGACCGATTTGGGCGTGACAAAGGGTGACCGCGTCGTGCTTTACATGCCGATGATCCCCGAAGCCGCCTATGCCATGCTGGCCTGTGCCCGCATCGGCGCGGTCCATTCCATCGTCTTTGCCGGCTTTTCACCCGACGCGCTGTCGTCCCGCATCAACGGCAGCGGTGCCAAGGTGCTGATCACCTCGGACGAGGCGCCTCGGGGCGGCAAGAAGACCGCGCTCAAGACCAATGCCGACAAGGCCATGCTGCATACCAGCGACAAGGTGAAATGCCTTGTGGTGAAACGCACCGGCGGCCAGACCACCTGGAACGCCGAGCATGACTATGACTACAATGCCCTGGCCAAAGAGGCGGCAACCACCTTCGAGCCGGTCGAGGTCGGAGCCGAAGATCCTTTGTTCATCCTCTATACCTCGGGATCGACCGGGCAGCCCAAAGGCGTCGTGCATACCTCGGGCGGCTACCTCGTCTATGCCGCGATGACGCACGAAATCACCTTTGACTATCACGAAGGCGACGTCTTCTGGTGTTCGGCGGATGTGGGCTGGGTCACCGGGCACAGCTATATCATCTACGGCCCGCTCGCCAACGGCGCCACCACACTGATGTTCGAGGGCGTTCCGACCTGGCCCGATGCCAGCCGGTTCTGGCAGGTCTGCGAAAAGCACAAGGTGAACCAGTTCTACACCGCCCCCACCGCCATCCGCGCGCTGATGGGTCAGGGCAAGGATTTTGTGACCAAATGCGATCTGTCCTCCCTGCGCCTGCTGGGTACCGTGGGCGAACCAATCAACCCCGAGGCGTGGAACTGGTACAACGAGGTCGTGGGCGGCGGGCGCTGTCCCATCGTCGACACCTGGTGGCAGACCGAAACCGGCGGCCACCTGATGACCCCCCTGCCCGGCGCCCATGCGACCAAACCGGGTGCCGCGATGAAGCCGTTCTTTGGCATCCAGCCCGTCGTGCTGGACCCCACCAGCGGAGAAGAGATCCACGACTCGCCGACCGAGGGTGTGCTGGCGATCAAGGACAGCTGGCCGGGCCAGATGCGCACCGTCTGGGAAGACCACGAACGGTTCGAAAAGACTTACTTTTCCGACTACAAGGGCTATTACTTTTCCGGTGACGGCTGTCGGCGCGACGCCGATGGCGATTACTGGATCACCGGCCGGGTCGATGACGTGATCAACGTTTCGGGCCACCGGATGGGCACGGCCGAAGTCGAATCCGCCCTGGTCGCCCATTCCTCGGTCGCCGAAGCGGCAGTTGTGGGCTATCCGCACAAGGTCAAGGGACAGGGTATCTACTGCTATGTCACCCTGATGAACGGAGTCGAGGCGTCCGACGACCTGAAGAAGGAATTGCGCGGCTGGGTGCGCGAGGAAATCGGCCCCATCGCCAGTCCGGACCTCATCCAGTGGGCCCCGGGCCTGCCGAAAACCCGGTCTGGCAAGATCATGCGCCGCATCCTGCGCAAGATCGCCGAAAACGACTGCGACGCACTTGGCGACACCTCGACGCTGGCCGATCCCGGGGTCGTCGACGATCTGATCGACAACCGAATGAACCGGGAATGAATCCGATGGACGGCAGCTCCGCACCCGTCACCGCACCTGTGCTGATCCTGCTTGGCCCGCCCGGGGCCGGCAAGGGCACGCAGGCCCGGATGCTGGAAGATAAATTCGGCCTTGTGCAACTGTCCACCGGTGACCTTCTGCGCGCCGCCGTGAAGCAAGGCACCGAGGCCGGGCAAAAGGCCCGCGCCGTGATGGACTCGGGCGGGCTGGTCAGCGACGATATCGTCATCTCGATCCTGCGCGACCGTCTGGGCGACCCCGACACCGCCCGGGGTGTGATCCTTGACGGCTTTCCGCGCACGACGCCGCAAGCCGAAGCACTTGAAAGGCTTCTGGCGGAACGCGATCAGAAGATCGACGCCGCGATCAGCCTCGAGGTGGACGAAAGCGAGATGGTCACACGCATTTCGGGCCGTTTCAGCTGCGCCGACTGCGGCGAGGGGTATCACGACACCTTCAAGGCTCCGCAGGTGGAAGGCGTCTGCGATGTCTGCGCAGGCACCAAGATGACGCGCCGCGCCGATGACACCCCCGAAACTGTCAGCAGCCGGCTCGCGGCCTATCACGCCCAGACCGCACCGCTGGTCCGCTACTACGATGCCAGGGGTGCTTTGCACCGAATCCCCGCGATGGGGACCATTTCCGATGTCGCGACACGTCTGGATGCCATCGTCAAGGGCACCCGGGGCTAGGCGCGGCAACATGCGCCACACTTGCGCGGCGCGCCCTGCTTTGTCAGGGCGCGCCGCTTGTTGCGTCTTGCCGCAGCCTTCCGGAACCCGCCACGGCCCCGGAACGGTGGGTCGGACCGGTGACAACCGTGAAAAACTCGCAGCGAACTTCCTGTAATCCTGCAACGGGCATGGACGTGGGGCGACAAATTGCGCAAATTGCGCCCCACAAACGCGACCCCGTCGAGAACGGGGCACCTGAAGAGGAGAGTCATGGACGTGTCACCGGGCCGGTACGACGGCGACAGCAACGGACAGGGCATCACGTGGGCGCCGCTACCTCATACCCTGCGCCGATGCGACGGGCAGAGGGTCCCGGGATGATGCGCCGCAGCAGCCTGAGGTTCCGGATCTTTGCGCTGTTTGCCGTGCTTGCGCTGGCTTTGGTCGGCGGGCTTCAGGTCGCGCTCTGGCTTGGCGCGGCCCGTGTGGCGGAACGCGGCGCCGATGTCGGCTTTGCCTTTTCGGGTATCGTTGGAACCGGGCTGATCCTCTTGCTGTGCCTCGCCGCCTGGCTTTACTGCGACGAACATTTTGCAAGACCGATGGAGCGTCTGGCCGAACGCGGCGCCGCACCGCAGCCCCCCGTACTCTCCCCTGTGTCCTCCCCCCTACGCCCCCTGGCGCACGCCGCGCCCGAAGAAAAGGGCACGGCACTGCATGAGATGCGCAGGCTAGGACAGACCATTGCGGCGCTGGAATCCGAAAAGTCCAGGTTGACCCAGGTGCTTGGCGAACTCCCGGTCGCGGTCCTCGTGATCAACGCGGGTGATCAGATCGTGCTTTACGACAGCCAGGCAGGCGCTCTTCTGGCGCGCAGTGCTGTGCCGCGCCTCAATGCCTGCCTGAGCGACTATTTCCCCGCCGGAACCGTCGCCGCCGCGCGCCGGCGGATGCAGCGCTCGGGGCTCGAAGTGCATTTCACCGCAATTGCAGGCGACAACGCGACACGCATCGACGCCCGGATGCGCGCCCTGGACGGCGGCGGGGCACTGTTGGTCCTGGAACCCGCAACGCCGCAGGACATGACGGTCCTGCCCGGTCCGCTGATCTACGACTTCGACCTGCTGACGGCTGAGTCCGTCCGGACGGTCGGGGAAAAGCCGCTGACGGCGCTGACCTTTGTGCTGGTGTCCACCGAAACCACCGGATTGCTGCCGCATCGCGACAGGATCGTCCGGATTGGTGCCGCCCGCATGGTCGGGCCCAGCATCCTGCGGCACGAGGCGCTGGATCTGCGGATCGACCCGGACCCGGGGCATGACTCAGGGCACCGGCCTTCCGAACGCCGTCCGGACATTCTGGCAGCCAGCGCCCGTCTGCACGACTTTGCCACCGATGCGGTGATCGTGGCCCACAATGCGCCGCTGCGCATGGCCTTCCTGCGCCGCCACGACGCCGCCACCGGGCTGGTCTGGGATCAGCCTCACATCGACCTCGTGCTCCTGTCCGCCCTGTTGTTCGGGGATGGCGCGGATCACAGCCTGCGGGCGATTGCCGGGCGCACGGGTTCACCGCAGGGCGCGGCACAATCGCGCGGCGGCATGGCGCAGGCGCTGTTGATCGCCGAGATCATGCAGCGGCTCCTGCCGATGCTGACCGGACGCGGGCTGACCACGCTTGGGGCGCTTATGGACGCTCTCGACCATCACGCCAGCAACCTGGAAAAGCTGCACTAAAGCCTGTTGCGTCAAACTGGATTCAAGACGCGCAGTCTCTCGCTTTCACTCGAACATGCGTTTCGATCCAACTTGTTTCCGATTGAACGCCACGCCCTAAAGCGCAGGCGCTCAGCCCGGCACCTCAAGATCGGCAACAAGAATACCATCATGCCCACCCGCGCAGATCGAGACGAGCAGACCGCCGGCACGCTCATGCTGGGGATGCGTTTCATAGGCCAGATGGGCGGCGCGATCGGCGAAAGTGACGACAAAGCCGTAAGGATAGTCCGCCGACTTGCCTTCGTAGTCCCGGTTCGGGCCATGTTCGAAGGACAGCAGCCCCGGCACCTGCCCCTGCAACCCGTCCAGCAGGCCAAGCGCCTCAAGCAGCAGAGCGCCGTCATGTTCGGGCGGCAGGTTGAGCAGGACGACATGGCGGATCATGGTGTGTTTCCTTCCGGGCCAAGGCTGGATTCGCGGGCGACCAGTTCCACCGGTGCGCGCCTCTCGGGCGGGGGGCGCTGGCCGGTTTCCACCCAGTCCAGCAGCGCCGCGGCGGCATCCCGCCCGAACTGCGCACTGTCGCAGGCGACAGAGCTCAGCCGCGGCCAGGCCTGATCACATTCCTCGATATCGTCGAAACCGACGATGCGGAACTCTGTGCCCACCTGGCGCCCCAACCGGGCAAATCCCGACAGCAGGCCCAGCGCCACCTGGTCGTTAAAGCAGACGGCGGCGTCGATCTCGGGGTGATCGCGGCTCAGTTCTTCGGCCATGGCCGCGCCAAAGGCCCGGGTGGCGCGTCCCGGAAAGGCAACCGGTTGCAGACCCTGCGCCGACAGCGCCTCAAGATAGCCCGACATGCGTTCGGTCGTCACGGCCCGGTCCGGCAGACCGCCGACAAAGGCAATGCCGCGCGCCTTCTGCGCGATCAGGTGCTGCGTCGCCAGCAGACCGCCACGGGCATAATCAAAGGCCGCGAAGGGAAACAGGTCGCCGCGCAGATCGACCTGCCGCAACACTTGCAGACAGGGAATGCCGGCACGGGCGATCTGATCAAAGGTCGCGTCTTCCTGGCCATAAGCGGGCGAGATGATGAACGCCGACACCCCGTGTTCGATCATCGAGGCGACCATCTGCGCCTGCAACGCCCCATCCTCGTCGGAATTGGAAATCACCGTGGCATAGCCCTGCGCCGACAGCGCCATCTGCACCGATGTGGCGAATTCGGTAAAGAACGGGTTGCGCAGGTCGTTGATGACCAGCCCGATGAGGCCAACCGACGATTTACGCAGGTTGGCGGCGGCACGGTTGTAGACATAACCGGTTTCGGCCATTGCCTCGCGGACCAGCCTTGCGGTCTGCTGTTTGACCGTCGGACTGCCGCGCACGACAAGCGAGACGGTGGATTTCGACACGCCGGCCGCACGGGCCACGTCCAGGATTGTGGGTCGGCGTATGCTCATTTCAGTCGATCCCGTGCAGCGCCAGAAGGGTCGTCAGCCTTTTTTGCGCAAGATCCGGCCGCGCAAGCAAACCCGCGCGATCCGCAAGCCGGAAGATTTCGCAGTAATGTGTGATCGACCGGCTGGATTGAAAGCCTGCGGGCATGATGAAATGTTTCTGAGTGCCGTTCAGCCAGGACAGAAAGGCGATGCCGGCCTTGTAGTACTGCGTCGGTGCGCGGAAAATCTCGCGGCTCAGCGGCACGGTCGGGGCCAGAAGGGCGTGATACCGGTCCATGTCGTTCATCGCCAGCGCCTCAAGCGCGCGGGATGCGGCAGGCGCGATGGCGGCAAAGATGCCCAGAAGGGCGTGGGAATGATGCGTCCCATCCCCCGCGATCAGCGCGGCATAGTTGAAATCGTCCCCGGTATAAAGCCGCACACCTGCGGGCAGGCGTTTGCGGAATGCCTCTTCATGCGCCTGATCCAGCAGGGAAATCTTGATCCCGTCGATCCTGTCGGCATGGGCGTTGATCAACGTCAGCACCGTCTCGGTCGCCTCTGCCACATCCGTGCTGCCCCAGTAGCCGGCCAGCGCAGGGTCGAACATGTCCCCCAGCCAGTGCAGCACGACCGGGTCGCGCGCTTGGTCCAGCAACCGGCCGTACAGCGCCAGATAGGCATCGGCATCGGCTATGACCGCGGTCATAGCCCGCGTGGCCATCAGGATCACCTGCCCCCCCGCCGCCTCGATCGCGGCCATCTGCGTCTCGTAGGCGGCGCGGATCGCATCGATGCTGGTCAGTTCCGCCAGCGGCACATGATCGGTGCCCGCGCCGCAGGCGACGCGCGGCTTCAGCGGATGGGCGCGCGCTTCGACCATCGTGCGTTCGATCAGTTCTTTTGCGGTCAGCCAGTCCACCCCCATGCCGCGCTGCGCGGTATCCATCGCCTCGGCCAGCCCCAGCCCCTGATCCCAGAGCGTGTGACGAAAACCCAGCGTCGCATCCCAGTCCACCGCCGGACGGCCCTGCCACGGATCGCGTTCGCGCAAAGGGTCCGAAATAACATGGGCGGCGGCAAAGGCCGTGCGCGTCAGCGGCACATGCGGCGCACGGAGGATCAGCGGCGTGCCTGTCAGGTCATAATCGCCAAGGGTTCCGTCAGGGTTGGGCAGGCGCATGGGCTTCAGGCTCCGGTATCTTGCCGGATCATGTCCGCGGCTTTCTCCGCGATCATGATGGCGGTGGCATTGGTGTTGGCAGAGACGAGACGTGGCATGATGCTGGCATCTACAACGCGCAGCCCTGCGATTCCGTTAAGGCGCAGCCGGGGATCGACCACGGCGCGCTCGTCCGTACCCATGCGGCAGGTGCCTGCCGGGTGATGGTCGGTCTTTGCATGTCTCGCGGCATAAGCGGCCAGATCCTCGTCACTGGTCAGCTCCGGCCCCGGCAGGCGTTCGGCCAGCACAAAAGGCGCCAGCGCCTCCTGCGCCATGATCTCGCGTACCATGCGCAGACCCCTGATCGACATCTGCCTGTCATGTGGATCGGACCAGTAATTCGGATCGATCAGCGGCGCGGCTGTCGGACTGGCAGAGCCAAGCCGCACCGTGCCGCGCGACCGGGGCCGCAAGTAGGCCGAATTCAGCGTCACCCCCCCGTGGGGCATATGGTCCACCCCCGCCTCGATCCCCGACCCAAGCCCAAGGTGGAACTGGATATCGGGCGAACGGGCGTTTTCGTCCGCGTACCAGAACCCCCCGGTTTCGAACAGCGACGAGGCGACAGGCCCAGAGCGGTTCATCAGGTATTGCAGACCCGCGACCACGGACCACAGCGGCCGGGCGTATTTGTCATAGGTGAAAACGCCGCGACATTCACAGATGGTGAACAGGTCCAGATGATCCTGAAGGTTCGATCCCACCTCGGGCTGATCAAGCACCAGCGGCACGCCGACATCGCGCAAATGCTCTGCCGGACCGATGCCGGAAAGTTGCAGCATCCGGGGTGAACCGATGGCCCCCGACGCCAGCAGCACCTCGGCCTTGGCATGGATCTTTTCCCCGCCCGCCAGTTCGACGCCCGTGGCGCGGCCCTGATGCACCATGATCCGCACCACCTGCGCCCCGGTGCGCACGGTCAGATTGCGCCGGTAGCGCACCGGATCAAGATAGGCGACCGACGTGGACGAGCGGCGCACCTTGCGCTGCGTCAGCTGGTAGTAGCCCACCCCGTCCTGCCGTTCCCCGGCCATATCCCTGTTGCGCGGGATGCCGATCTGCGCGGCGGCGTCGAAATAAGCCTCGCAAATCGGCAGCGGCGCGCTGGGTTGCGACACGCCCAGCGGCCCGCCCTTGCCGTGATAGCGGTCATCGAAGGTATCGTTGTCCTCGGCCTTGCGGAAATAGGGCAGCACATCCTCGAACGACCAGCCGGTGCAACCCAGCTGCCGCCATTCGTCGTAATCCTGCGTCGCGCCGCGCGTGTAGATCTGCGCATTGACAGAACTGCCGCCGCCGATCACTTTCGCTTGGGTATACCTCAGCCGCCGCCCGCCCAGATGTTCCTGCGGCGTGGTGAACCAGCCCCAGCTGCCGATGCCCTTGGTCATCTTCGCAAAGCCCGCGGGCATCCTGTAAAGCGGGTGCCAGTCCCGCCCCCCCGCCTCAAGCAGCAGGACGCTGGCCTTGGTTTCGGACAATCGCGCGGCCAGCACGCAGCCGGCCGAGCCGCCGCCGATGATGATGAAATCGTAGGTCTGCGCCATGTGCCTAAAGCCTCGGAATGGAAAGGCCACCGTCCAGCGGGATCACCGCTCCGGTGGCGAACATCATGTCGCCGCGTGCCAGCGGCAGAACCGCCTGACCGATGTCGCGTGGCGTACCCCAGCGGCGGGCGGGCACGAGCCCGGCCTCGATCCGTGCGGTGTAGCTGTCGTGGACACCGGCGGTCATCGGGGTTGCGATGATGCCGGGGCGCAATTCGAACACCCCGATCCCCGCCTCTGCCAGACGCGCCGCGAACAGCTGCGCCATCATCGACGCCCCCGCCTTCGAGATGCAGTATTCCGCCCGCTCGACCGACACCATGGCGGCATTGACCGAAGTCACGAACAGCATCGACCGATAGGGATCTGCGGGCTGGTCCAGCAAATGCCGCGCCACCGCCTGCGCCAGAAAAAAGGCGCCGCGCAGGTTGATATCCATGGTGAAATCATAGTTCTGCGGTGCCATGTCCAGCATGTCGCCCCGTACCCGCGCCGGAACCCCCGCGTTCGACACATAGGTGCTGATCGAACCGACCTGCGCCAGCAACGCCGGGATAGTGTCCAGATCCGCCAGATCGTGACGGATGTAACGCGCACCCGCGCCAAGCTGCGCGAGGGCGCGGGTGACAGCCTCCGACCCGGACGGCGCTTCGGCCGCCAGAGTCACCTGCCAGCCCGCCGCCACCAGAGCTGTCGCAATCCCAAGTCCGATGCCCTGCTGTCCGCCCGTGATTAGCGCATGGGGTGTCATGCCTGCCCCTCTGCGATCCGGTCGGCACAGCGCAGCGCATGCGCGGCAACCGTCAGCGACGGATTGACCGCCGCCGAAGTCGGCAGCACGCTGGCATCCGCGATGAACAGGTTGGGATGGTCATGCGCCCGCCCCCGGATATCCGTGACGGATCTGGCCGGGTCCAGTCCCATCCGCGCCGTGCCGCACTGATGCGACGGTGTGCGCCGGTCGAACGCCTTGGACAGCACCACCGGAAATCCGGCCCGCCGCAACACCTGTTTCATCTTTGCCACCAGCGCCAGATGCGCGCCCCAGTTCGACCGCCGCCAGTCAAGGTGGATCTGCCCGCCCCGCACCGTCACCCGGCTTTCGGGGTCCGGCAGATCTTCGGACATGAGATAGAAGTCGATGCTGCGCTCGGCGATCCACCGGGCGACAGCCATCGGAAGACCCGCCTGCGAAGACAGGATCGGTGCCGAGATCTTGCCCAGAAGCTGGACGTTCCCCAGCGGCCTGTCCCCCGGACCGCCGCGCAGATAGAAATCGTTCAGTGTCAGGGTCTTTTGATAGACCGACGGATTGCGCCGCAGCGGATGCAGCGCCAGCATCGCCGAGGCGTTGTGGTTCATGAAATTCCGCCCCACCTGATCCGAACTGTTGGCCAGCCCGCCGGGCCGCTGTTCGTCACCCGAGCGCAGCAGAAGCGCCGCCGTATTCACCGCCCCCGCCGCAAGCACGACCACAGGCGCCGTCAGCGTTTCACGGGTTCCATCGCGCGTGACGGCGACCCCGGTGATCGTGCCGGAGGCATCCGCGATCAGGCGCTCCACATGGGTGCCGGTCTGCAAGGTCACGTTGGGATGCTTCAGCGCCTCGGCCAGACCGCAGGTTTCGGCATCCATCTTGCCGCCGCAGGTGTCGGGATGCCCGTCCCAGGGCGTCGCCCCATGCGCAAGCCAGCGGTCAAGGTCGACCCCCAGCGGCAGCGGTGACGGGTTCAGGCCCGCCGCCTTCAACCGCCGCGCCAGATCCGCGATCACCGGTTCGTGCGGCACGGCTGCATGGGGGTAACCGCCCGTGTGCGCCGGTTCGGACGGGTCGTCGCCCAGCGCGCCGCGCACCTGATACAGCGCCTCGGCCCTGTCATAATAGGGCGCAAAATCGTCATAGCTCAGCGGCCAGCCCGCGCTGACGCCGCCCATATGCGAAATCGGTGCAAAATCCTCTTTGCGAAATCGTAACAGGACCCCGCCGTACATCTTGGTGTTGCCACCGACATAATAAAAATTGCCCGGGCTGAACGCCTTGCCCTGCCCGTCGATCCAGTGTTCTTCGGGGCGGAAATGACCGCGGTCAAAAATGGCAGCCGCATCGCGTGCCTCGGGGCAGTCGCGCAGATGTTCGCCACGTTCTAGGATCAGGATCCGGCGTCCTGTCGGTGCAAGGGCCGCCGCCAGCGTGGCACCCCCCATGCCAGACCCGATCACGATGCTGTCCGGCTGCGCCATCTGACTCAGCCCCGGACCCAGGGCGCGCGGCCCGGCGTGACCTTCATGGTCAGCGTCTTGAGCTCGGTAAACTCCTCAAGCCCGTAACGGCCCAGCTCTCGCCCCTGCCCGCTTTGCTTTACACCGCCAAACGGCATCTCGGGAAATCCGTCCATCCAGGTGTTGGTCCAGACCGTTCCCGCCCGCACCTTGCGCGCGAATTGTAGGCAGGTGTGCATGTCACTGCTCCAGACCCCGGCGGACAGACCGTAGTCAACACCGTTCGCCAGCGCCACCGCCTCGTCGAAGGTCCGGAAGGTCAGGATCGCCAGCGCCGGGCCGAACACCTCGTCCCGCGCGATGGTCATGTCGGGTGTGACACCGGCCAGCACGGTCGGCCCGTAAAAGCAGCCGGGCAGCCCGGGGATGTCCAGCGCCTCGCCGCCCAGCGCAATCCTTGCACCCGCGGCCCGCGCGTCGCGCACATATCCCGCAATCTTTGCCTGATGATCCACAGAGATGATGGCCCCGACCTGGGTGTCGGGATGCATCGGATCGCCGAACGCCACCTTGCGCGACAGCGCGACGATGCGGTCGCTTAGCGCCTCGGCCACGTCCTGATGCACAATGACCCGGCTGCCGGAATTGCAGCATTCGCCAGCGTTGAAATAGGTGCCGAAGGCAATGGCATCCGCCGCCGCATCCAGGTCAGCATCGCCAAAGACCACTTGCGGGTTCTTGCCCCCCAGTTCGAACGACAGCTTCTTGAGCGTGCCGCTGGCAGCCGCGGCGATGCGCCGACCCACCTGTGTCGACCCGGTAAAGGACACCATGTCCACGGCCTCGTGCACTGCCATCCGCGCGCCGACAGGATCGCCAAATCCCAGGACGATGTTCACCACCCCGGCGGGCAGGCCCGCCTCGATCAGGATCTCGCCCAGAAGGACCGTGGTGGACGGCGTCAGTTCCGACGGCTTGACCACCGCCGTACACCCCGCGGCCAGCGCAAAGGGCAGTTTCTGGCTGACGATCAGAAAGGGGAAATTCCAGGGCGTGATGATCGACACGACACCGATTGGTTCGCGCAGCACCACGCCCAGAATGTCCGGCCCCAGCGTGTTGTGGCTGTCGCCGTGCGCCGTGCGCGCCAGCGAAGCGGCATAGCGCCAAAGATCGGCAGCCCCCTCGATCTCGGCGCGCGCCTGGCTGATGGGCTTGCCGCTTTCCAGCACTTCCATCACGGCGATCTCTTCGCGACGCGCGTCGATCAGATCGGCAACCTTCAGCAGCAGCATCGCGCGCGCCTTGCCCGACAGCGCCGGCCAGTCGGTATCGTCAAAGGCCCGGCGCGCGGCGGCGATGGCGGCGTCCGCCTCGGGCTTTCCGCCCCGTGCAGAGGTGCTGACCAGCGTCCCATGCGCCGGCGAATGTCGCTGGAACGTTTCATCGGACCCTGTCCAGATTCCGTCGATCAGGTGCCGCCCGGTAAAAGGGTCGGGCATCACGGCAGAGGTGGCGTCGATAACAGTAAGGTCTTTCATGGTTCAGCGTCCCGGAAAATCTGGAGTTCGTTTGTGCGTGAAGGCATCGACACCTTCGGCCCTGTCCGCGCTGGCACCGATCATGGCCCCGCCCAGCGCCTCGATCATCGCCGACCGGTCCTCGCCCACGGCGGCGTGGATCTGGTACTTGGCGACCTCGGTCGCCATCGGGCTGGTCTTGTCCAGCGTTTCGGCAATGCTGCGGGCGGTGGCTTCGGGGTCGTCGCTGATCTCGGCGACAAAGCCCAGGGCGTGCGCCCGTTCCGCGCTCAGGCGGCGGCCGAACAGGGCCATCTCCTTGACCACGGATTCGGGCAGCAGGCGGGTCAGCCGCGGGGTGCCGGACCAGCCTGGAACGATCCCGACCTGCGTTTCCGGCAAGGCCAGCGTGGCCCTTGGCGCCATGATCCGGATATCGCAGGCAGTCGCAAGCTCCAGCCCGCCGCCAAAGGCATGCGCGCCGATGGCTGCGATCGTGGGATGCGACAGACGCGCCAGCCGGTCAAAGATCCGGTGCCCGTCCCGCACCCAGTGCCGGGCGAAATCGAACGGCGCGAGCGCCCCCCAGGCGGTGATATCCGCCCCCGCACAGAAGGCCCGCGCCGGGCTTGCCGTCAGGATCACGCATCGGATGGAACGTTCCAACTCCAACGCGGCACAATGCTGATCCAATTGCGCCAGCATGTCGGGGGTAAAGGCGTTCAGCTTGTCGGGGTTGTCCAGCCGAAGGGTTGCGACCGGCCCGTCGATGTCAAGAACAACCCGGCTCACAGGGTCAACCCCATCGGCCCGGTGCCAAGCAGCGACAGCGGCATCGTGACAGCATCCGGGGCAACCCGCACCCGCCCTTGTGATGCCTGCACGATGTCGCGCTCTGGAACGATCCCCGGCATGATCTCATAGGCTTCAAGCCCGGTTTCGGTCAGGCGCATCACACAGCGTTCGGTGACATAGACCACCTGCTGCCCGGTGCGCAGCGCGCGCTGGCCGGCAAAGGTCACATGCTCGACCTCGGGGACCATCTTGGTGAATTTGCCCGGTTTGGTCACGATCAACCCGGTGTCGGACAGTTCCAGCCCGGCCGCTGCCTCGAAATAGCCGGAAAACACGATCTTGCGAGCATGGGCGGTGATGTCGACAAACCCACCGCAACCGGCCGTCAGATACGGCTTCTTGCCCAGCTTCGACACGTTCACATTGCCCTTCACATCGACTTCGAGGAAGGACAGAAAGGACACGTCGAACCCACCGCCCTGAAAATAGGTGAACTGGTTGGGACTGGGCACAAAGGCATCGGCATTGGAGGCGCAGCCAAAGGCGAATCCCATCAGCGGCATCCCCCCGACGGCACCCTGTTCGATGGCCCATGTGACAGCGTCGGCCTCACCCTCCTCCAGCAGAATCCGCGGCACCATGGCCGAAATCCCGAACCCGAGATTGGCGGTCTGGCCTCGCTTCAATTCCATCGCAGCGCGGCGCGCGATCACCTTTTCCACGCCATGTTCGGCCAGCGCAAAGGATGACCAGGGACGCATCACCTCGCCCGAGATGGCGGGATCATACAGCGTCTCGGTGG